>JAEEQH010000008.1 GCA_016285245.1 Prevotella sp. | reverse complement strand
TTTGTCAATTACCTGAACGTGCAGAAGACCGGCCGCATGAAGATTCCCTTCGGTATCGCCCAGATCGGTAAGGCGTTCCGTAACGAGATCGTCGCCCGTCAGTTCATCTTCCGTATAAGGGGGGTCGAGCAGATGGGGATGCAGTTCTTCGTACAGCCCGGCACCGAGCTGGAGTGGTTCCCGAAGTGGAAGGAGACGCGCATGAAGTGGCACCAGGCCCTGGGCTTCGGCGCCGAGAACTACCGTTTCCACGACCACGAAAAGCTGGCCCACTACGCCAACGCCGCCACGGACATCGAGTTCAAGATGCCGTTCGGCTTCAAGGAGGTGGAGGGTATCCACAGCCGCACGAACTTCGACCTGTCGCAGCACGAGAAGTACTCTGGCAAGTCGATTAAGTACTTCGATCCGCAGACCAACGAGAGCTACACCCCGTACGTCATCGAGACCAGTATCGGTGTCGACCGTATGTTCCTGAGCATCATGTGCCACGCCTTCGAGGAGGAGAAGCTCGAGAACGGCGAGACACGCACGGTGCTGAAGTTGCCCGCAGCGCTGGCACCGGTGAAGTGCGCCGTCATGCCGCTGGTGAAGAAGGACGGTCTGCCCGAGAAGGCACGCGAGATCATCGACCAACTGAAGTACCACTTCGCCTGCCAGTATGACGAGAAGGACTCCATAGGCAAGCGCTACCGCCGTCAGGACGCCATCGGCACGCCCTACTGCGTCACCGTCGACCACGACACACTCCAGGACGGCTGCGTCACCCTCCGTTTCCGCGACACCATGGAGCAGGAGCGCGTGAAAATCGAGGAGCTCAACGCCATCATCGAGGACAAGGTGAGCATTGCCTCATTGCTAAAGAAACTGTAAGACCCTCCCCCATCCCCTCCCTGTATGGAGGGGAGTGGATAGATAATTCATAGAATTAATGACAAAGAATAAGATTCTAAAGCAGCTCAAAACCCTATTCTATATACTCCTCCCCCTCATAGGGGGAGGCTGGGTAGGGGTCGCTTGCAGCGAGGAGGAGGACGTCGAGGCCAACGAGTATGCCAACTGGCAGACGCGCAACGAGGCCTACTTCCTGACGCTGGAGGACTCGCTGAAGAGGGACGGCTCGCAGTGGAAGAAGATCAAGAACTTCACCAAGGACGAGACGTCAACAGGCAAGCCCACGGACTACATCTACGTCAAGGTGCTGGAGACAGGAACGGGCACGGAGAGCCCCTACTACACCGACACCGTGACGACGAGCTACGCCCTGCGGCTGATGCCCACGCCCCAGCACCCCGAAGGTCCGCTCATCCAGCAGACGTTCTACGGCAACCGTTTCGACTGGCAGACGACGGGCACGTTCAAGACACCGCTGAACAGTGGCAGCCTGGCCGTCTCAGGATTCGTCACCGCCCTGCTCCACATGCACAGCGGCGACCGCTGGCGCGTCTACATCCCCTACGAGCAAGCCTACGGGGCGAGTGAGCAGACGAGCATCCCGGCCTATAGCACACTGGTCTACGACCTGGCTCTCATCAAGTTCACCCATCCCGCCGAGAAATAGCGTCAACACACAGAAAAGCCTATGCAGAAATTCGCCAATTACATCCGCCGCATCGAGATTGACTCGCTGTGGAGCGGCAGGAAGCACATCGTCTGGGACCTGAACCCTCAGGTGAACATCCTGAGCGGCATCAACGGACAGGGTAAGTCGACCATTATTAATAAGGTGGTGCGGGGACTGTCGCAGGGCGGCGAGTTCCCGTCGCACATGATCAAAGGCGTAAAGCTGGAGGTGGAGCCCGCCGATGCCAAGTGGATACGCTACGACATGATACGGTCGCTCGACTCGAGCCTCAGCCAGGTCATTACCGACGAGGACGGCGCGCTGCGACAGGTGCTGCCCGTCATCAAGGGTGGCGGCGGCTCACTACTCGACATCCAGCTCTACAACCTCCAGCGCAAGTACCTGGACTATCAGGTGAACATCGGCAACCGCATCATTGCCGAGCTGCAGCAGGGCAACACCGACGCCGCCCAGCAGCTGTCGCAGAAGAAGACGCGCTTTCAGGACATCGTCGACGACCTGTTCCACGAAACAGGCAAGAAAATCATACGCACAGAGAACGAGATACGCTTCACGCAGATTGGCGAGGTGCTGGTGCCCTACCAGCTGTCGTCGGGCGAGAAGCAGATGCTGGCCATCCTGCTGACGGTCCTCGTCGAGGACGACCAGCCCTACGTGCTCTTCATGGACGAGCCCGAGGTGTCGCTGCACATCGAGTGGCAGAAGCGCCTCATCGACCTCTGTCTGGAACTGAACCCCAACGTACAGATTATCCTGACCACCCACTCGCCCGCCGTCGTCATGAACGGCTGGGTGGATGCCGTGACGGAGGTGAGCGACATTACTGTCTAATTGACAATTGATAATTGATAATTGACAATTCATAATTGACAATTTACAGTTATGGCAAACCGCCTGAAGGAGAATATCAACAGCCGGTATTTCGAAGCAGCCAACGCGCTGAAGTCGAAACGGTCGCGACGCAGGATTGTTGCCTACGTCGAGAGCTACGATGATATCTACTTCTGGCGGACGGTCCTCAGTGAGTTCGAGGACGACACCCGATACTTCGAGGTGATGCTGCCCTCGAAAGCGAACCTCACACGGGGCAAGAAGTCGGTGCTGATGAATTTTATCGAGGAACGAGGAAGGAGGAACGAGGAGTGGGAAGACGAAGTCCTGGGACGCGACATGATTGCCTGTGTCGATGCCGACTACGACTACCTGCTGCAGAGGGCCACCTACCAGTCGCGCCGCGTGCTAGACAGCCCGTACGTCTTCCACACCTACGTCTACGCCATCGAGAACTACCAGTGCTATGCGCCGTCGCTGCACAACGTCTGCGTGGCGGTGACGCTCAACGACCACCGCATCTTTGACTTCCGACAGTACTTCGCAGACTTCAGCGAAGCCATCTTCCCCCTGTTCGTATGGTCAGTCATGCTCTACCGCAACGGCCAGTACCCGAAGTTCACCATCACCGACCTGAACCGCATTGCCGACCCCGGGGGCTTCAACGTACAGGTGCCGGCGCCGTCGATACAGAACGTACGCCGCAAGGTGGGCACGAAGATTCACGAGCTACAACGGCAGTTCCCCGACGCCAAGGACGAGTATCTCCGCACGAAGGACGACATCAAGGCGCTGGGCATCACACCGCAGACCACCTATCTCTACATACAGGGGCACCACCTCTTCGACACCGTCGTGTCGCCCATCCTGACGAAGGTGTGCAACCTGCTGCGACAGGAGCGTCAGCAGGAGATCTACCACGCCACTGCCCACCGCACGCAGAAGCGCAACGAGATGTCGTGCTACGAGAACTCGCTGCAGGACGTGAAGGTCATGCTCAAGAAGAACAACGGCTACATGATGAGCGAGCCGTTCCGCCGTTTGCAGAACGACATCCGTAGCTATCTGGACAAAAACACGCCAGAAAAGAAAACCGAAGAAAGAAGCAGGACGGAGGCTTAGACGTAAGTCTCCAGGAATTTGATGGTCCCCTCTATCTTGATGTTCTTGACCGATGCCGGCACAAGGATGGTCTCACCCTCGCGGAAGGTCATCCGGCGCCCGCTGTCGTCGGCCACCTCGGCAGAGCCCTGCAAGCCGGTGAGGATGACGAAGGAGTCGAGGTCGGAGTAGTCGATGGTCATCGGGTCGTCAAGGTCGTAGACGGCCGTAGAGAGGTATGGGGAGATATCGTCGGCAGCCCCACCGGTATGGCGTATTTCCGCCACAAGACAACCCGTGCCCAATACAGGGCGCTGGATATAGCAGAGGCTACCACTGCCAGGAGCAATATTCTGCGGGTTGTAATTATGGAAGAACTTGACATCTAA
Source organism: Prevotella sp. (assembly GCA_016285245.1). Taxonomy (GTDB): domain Bacteria; phylum Bacteroidota; class Bacteroidia; order Bacteroidales; family Bacteroidaceae; genus Prevotella. Next base: position 81,070 of record JAEEQH010000008.1, on the reverse strand, counting down.
GGGCAGTCTGTTGCCAAAGCGGTGATAATTGTCGTGACCTAACAGTTGCTCCTTCTGCTGACGCACAAGCTGGGAAAGTTCCTGACGGGACAAGGATGACAAATGATACAGCATACTAATTTTCCTTCCAGAACGAACGGGTGAAGAGTACCAGCACGGTCATAATCTCAAGACGGCCCATCAGCATCAGCAGACAGAGCAACCACTTCACATAGTCAGGCAGCAACGACCAGGAGATGACAGGCCCCACGTGGTTAGAAAGGCTCGGACCTACATTACTGACACTGCTCAGGGCTATGACCACAGCATTGGTATTGTCGACACCTGAGATAATCATCAGCGCAGCAGTAAAGAGCATCATAAGAATGGTCAGCGTGAAGAACGCCAGCAGCGACACCAGTTTCGACTGGGCGATGCTCTGGCCGTTGACCTTCACGGGCAGCACGGCACTGGGATGCAGAATCTGCCGGAAATTGTTGCGCAGCACCTTCAGCATCATCACGCTGCGGACACACTTGAAGCCGCCGCTGGTACTACCGGCACAGGCACCGAGATACATCAGCATGCCCAGGATAAACCACGTCACGTGCGGCCACTGCCCTACCTCGTCATTGAACATTCCCGTCGTCGTCATGAACGACACCACCTGGAACAGCGCATTACGGAAGGCACGTTCGAGGTCGTAGTCCATACGTGTGAAGAGCAGGGAGGCCACCCACAGCGTGGCGGCAACGACGACGAAGATGTAGAGCTTGAACTCGGAATTCTTCAACAGTGCCGAGAAGCGCATCTTCACCAGCACCATATATAATAAGGTGAAGTTGATGCCCGAGAGGAACTGGAACAGGATGCTCACGTAGTCGATGCTCGCCGACTGGAAGAAGGCGAGGCTCTCATTATGGATGGAGAAGCCGCCGGTGGCCGTCGTCGTCATCGAGTAGTTGGTGGCCGAGAACCAGTCCATGCCAGCCAGCCAGAACGACAAGGCGCAGGCCAGCGTCAGCAGGAGATAGATAGACCAAATCCACTTGGCGTTCGTCGTCAGGCGGGGGTGCATCTTCGCACGGATGGGGCCCGTAGCCTCAGCGGCGAACACCCTGACGCTACCACCCACCAGCGAGGGCAAGATGGCGATGGTGAAGAAGACGATTCCCAAACCGCCTATCCACTGCATCAGCGACCGCCAGAAGAGGATGCCATGCGGCAGCCGTTCCACATCGTCGATGATGCTGGCACCGGTCGTGGTGAAACCCGACATCGTCTCGAAAAACGCATCGGTGAGGCTGGTGATGCTGCCATGGATGAGGAACGGGAACATTCCGAAAAGCGAGAAAACCACCCACGCCGCAGTCACCACAACATAGGCATCGCGACGGCTCAGGGAGTTCTCAGCCTTACGTCCCAGCGAGAGGAAAACGAAACCGCAGCACGCCGTCAGCAACAACGACAGCAGGAAAGCCAGCACATCGTCCTCGCCAGCCCACAGTGCCACACCGAGACACCAGGTCATGAAGAAGGCCTCGATGAAGAGCAGTGAGCCCAGGATTTTCCAGATGATGCGGAAGTTGACCATTGTTCTACGGGAAGTTATGGGAGTTTAGAAGAGGGTGGACTTCTTGAAGAATTTTTCGATGCTCTTGAGCTTCTGCTCGTGACAGAACACCATGACGGTGTCGCCAGCCTGTATCTGGGAGTTACCGTTGACGAGCATACCCACGCCGTCGCGCACCATGCCACCGATGGTGACGCCGAACGGCAACCCGAGGTCTTTCACGACATGGCGGGTGACACGCGAGCCTTCGGCGGCGACAAACTCCACGACGTCGGCATCGACGAGCATCAGCGAACGGAGGTTATGGACGTCGGCATTGAGCATCATCTGGAAGATGCGGCTCGCGGCGATGGTCTTCTTGTTGATGATGGTACCGATGTCGAGGCTCTCGGCCATCGACACGTAGTCGAGGTTCTCGACCATCGCGATGGTCTTGCGGACACCCATCTTCTTCGCCGACAGACAGGCCAGGATGTTGGTCTCGGCATTATCCGTCAGCGCCACGAAGGCCTGGGTATTGCGGATGCCCTCCTCCTGCAGCAGCGCCATGTCGCGACCGTCGCCGTGGATGACCATGGCAGGATTGTCCTCGAGCAGCTGGTTCAGACGCTCACAGCGGGCGGCATCGATCTCGACAATCTTCACATGCATATAGTCGGGCGTCGTCAGGGCGGCACGGACGGCCGACTTGCCGCCACCCATGATGATGACGTTCTGCACGTCGGTATAGTGCTCCTTACCCACAATCTTACGGATGTAGGGGATATAGTCCTTCGTCGTCATGAAGTAGGCCAGGTCGTTCACCTGCAGCACGTCAAGGCCACCGGGGATGATGGTCTCGTCGCCACGCTTGATGGCTACCACATGGTACGGGTCGTCGGGGCCGCAGAGATCCTTCAGCGGCTGGTTCAGAATCTCAGCCTGCTGACGCATCTTGATGCCCAGCAGCACCAGGGCACCGTCGTGGACATCCCAGCGCTGACGGACCCACGACATCTTCAGGCCGTTGACGATGTCGATGGCGGCCAGCACCTCAGGATAGACCAGGGCGTCGACGCCAAGCGTGCGGAACAGGTCCTGGTTCTGCTGCGACAGGTACTCGTAGTTGTCGATGCGCGCCACCGTCTTCTTAGCACCCAGGGCGTGGGCCAGGATGCAGCAGTCGATGTTCACCGACTCCTCGGTGGTGACGCCAACGAAGAGGTCGGCACTCTGCACACCGGCATCCTTCAGCGCCTGGATGCTCGTCGGCGAGGCCTGCAGCGTCATCACGTCGTACTCGGCGACAGCAGCCAGACGGTCGTCACTCTCGTCAATAAGCACACAGTCCTGTCTCTCGCCCGAGAGCAGGCGTGCCAAATGGGTTCCTACGGCACCGGCGCCGGCAATGACTATCTTCATAATGCTTAATGCTTAATGCATAATGCTTAATGCGTATCTCTTATCTATTATCTCTTATGGCCCTGCTGATACTCTCCTTGTCCAGTCCCACAAGCTGCTGCAGCTCCGCCACAGTGCCGTGCTCCACGAACTGGTCAGTAGGCAGGCCCAGTCGGACGACCTCAGGACGATAGCCGTGGTCGTTCATCCACTCCACGACCGCCGAGCCCAGACCGCCGTCGCGCACACCGTTCTCGACGGTGACGATACGGCTGAACTTACGGCCCACCTCGTCGAGGATCGTCTCGTCCAGCGGCTTCAGGAAGCGCATATCGTAATGGGCAACGGAGCGGTCGTTGATTTCGTCAACGGCATCCACCACATCGTTGCCAATAGGCCCTATGCTCAGCACGGCGACATCGCTGCCGTCGCGCAGCTTGCGGCCAGTGCCCACCGGCACCTCCTCCAGCGGACAGCGCCAGTCCTTCAGCACACCGCCGCCACGAGGGTAGCGGATGACGAACGGGCCCTTCCCCGGCAGCTGCGCCGTATACATCAGGCGGCGCAACTCGTGCTCGTCCATCGGCGAGCAGATGGTCAGGTGAGGTATCGGCCGCAGGGCTGCCAGGTCGAAGGCGCCATGGTGCGTCGCCCCGTCCTCGCCCACCAGTCCGGCACGGTCCAGACAGAGCACCACCGGCAGACTGAGCATCGCCACGTCGTGGATGATATTGTCGTAGGCACGTTGCGCAAAGGCAGAGTAGATGTTACAGAAAGGCTGCAGACCGTCCTTCGCCATACCGGCTGAGAACGTCACCGCATGGCCCTCGGCAATGCCCACGTCGAAAACGCGACAAGGCATCGCCTCCATCATGATGTTCATCGAACAGCCCGTAGGCATGGCGGGCGTCACACCGACAATGCGGGGGTTCTGCTCGGCCAGCTCCAAGAGGGTATGGCCGAAGACGTCCTGGTATTTCTGCGGTTTCGACGGGTCGCGGTCGACGATGCGCTCGCCCGTCTCCGGGTCGAACTTCCCCGGGGCGTGCCACGTCGTGACGTCCTTCTCGGCCGGAGCAAAGCCGTGGCCCTTCTTAGTGTGGAGGTGCAGCAGCTTCGGCCCCTCCATGTCCTTCAGCTGACTCAGGATGCGCACCAGCTCCTTCACATTGTGACCGTCGAACGGTCCGAAGTAGCGGATGTTCATGCCGTCGAAAATGTTCTGCTGGTGGGCAATGGCACTCTTGACAGCGTTCGACAGGCGCTGGAGTCCGTTCTGACGGGCATCGTTCAGTATTCCCTTGCTGTGCAGCCAGCGGTTCATCTTGAACTTGATCCTATTATACGTCTTGTTGGTGTTCAGGTTCAGCAGGTACTGGCGCATACCGCCCACGGCACGGTCTATCGACATATCGTTGTCGTTCAGGATAATCAGCAAGTCGTTGGGGCTTGACGACACATTGTTCAAACCCTCGAAGGCCAGACCGCCGGACATCGCGCCATCGCCAATGACGGCCACCACATGACGTCCTCCCTTGTCGGTCTTCTTGGCAGCAATAGCCATACCCAGCGCCGCCGAGATGCTGTTCGACGCATGACCGCAGACAAACGAGTCGTACGGACTCTCCAACGGTGAGGGGAAGGGGCGAAGACCGCCCAGCTTGCGGTTCGTGGAGAACTGTTCACGACGGCCGGTAAGAATCTTATGGCCATAAGCCTGATGTCCCACGTCCCAGACTATACGGTCCTCGGGCGTGTTGAACACATAGTGGAGTGCCGTCGTCAGTTCCACCACCCCAAGGCTGGACGCCAGGTGTCCCGGGTTCACCGACAGCTCGTTGATGATGTCGCGCCGCAGCTCCTCGCACAGCTGTGGCAGCTCGTCCACCGACAGCCTGCGCAAATCGTCAGGATATGTAATGCTACTGAGCAGCTCTAATTCTTTCCGTTCCACGAAATTATTATTTACTACCTGTTTTTCGCATATTTGGGTGCAAAGGTACGAAAAAATCTCCATTCCCACTCTTATTTTTCATTTATTTTCGTACCTTTGCAACACAAACGCCAGAAAGGCACCAATAACTTACACACCTATGAAAAAAAACTTACCGATATTATTCACCGTTTTCTGTTCACTATTCGTTAGCAGCGCACTGGCGCAAACAGAGATTCGCCGCAATCAGGTCGGCTACGCTCCCCAGCAGGAGAAGGTCATCGTCGTCGAGGGCATGAACCCCACGGGCAAGATTCGTGTGACAACCCCTAACGGCAAGACCCTGAAGCCAAAGGCGAAGGTTCGCAAGGCCGTCTCGCCATTCTCGGGCAAGACACGCTATGTGGTTGACCTGAACAACCTTACTGCCACAGGCGACTATCGTGTCAGCATAGGCCAACAGTCGTGCCGTCTCACCGTGGCAGAGCAGCCTTACCATGACATCGCCATCTCAGCCCTTCGGTTGTTCTACCTCATCCGTTCGGGCGTGGCCATCACAATGGGCGGTGACTACGACCGTCCGCTAGGGCACCCCGACACCCATGTGCTTATCCACAACTCGGCCGCCTCGCCATTGCGCCCGGCAGGCACGGTCATCAGTTCGCCCTTTGGCTGGTACGACGCTGGCGACTACAACAAGTATGTCGTCAACTCCGCCTTCAGCATCGGACTGATGTTCGCCGTCTACGAGCAGTTCCCCGAATACTTTGCCCGTCTCAATACCGCCATCCCCGAGAGCGGCAACAAGACGCCCGACCTGCTCGACGAGATGATGTTCAACCTCCGTTGGTTCCTCACCATGCAAGACCCCTACGACGGAGGCGTCTACCACAAGCTGACTACCCCCAACTTCGAGGGATTCATCTTGCCGACGGACTGCAAGCAGACACGCTATGTCGTCCAGAAGACCGTCACCGCCACACTCGACTTCGCCGCCGTTATGGCCGATGCCGCCCGTCTTCTGGAACCGTTCCAGGAAGACTATCCCGGCTTCTCGGCACAGGCAGCAGCCATGGCTGAGCGCGCCTACCAGTGGGCTAAGGCCAACCCCACGGCGTTCTACCGTCAGGAACGGCTGAAAGAGCCTGCCGTCACCACTGGCGGCTACGGCGACGGCAGTGCCCGCGATGAGTTCTTCTGGGCCGCAACGGCACTCTACCGGCTGACGGGCAAGCAACAGTATCTCGACGACGCCCGCCAGCATCAGCCCGACCGCTTCACCACCCCCGCATGGGGCAACGTCGCCTCGCTGGGAGCCATGGAGTGGCTGGCAGCCTCCTCTCCCAGCGTTTCAACGCCGGGTCCCACCGCCTTGCATGAAGCGATGCTCCAACAGCTCATTGACTACTGCGACAAGGCCATCGAGGGTGTCGAGACGTCAAGTTTCCAGTCGCCCTATGGCAACAAAGCCACAGACTTCGGATGGGGCTGTCTCTCTGAGGGTTGCTGTTCCCAGGCCATGCTCATGCTCTTTGCCGACAAGATGCTGGGCACGGAGAAGTACCGACGCTACGCCCTTCAGAATGCAGACTACCTGCTGGGCCGCAATGCCACGGGCTACTGTTACGTCACGGGCTTCGGCGACAAGAGTCCCATGCACCCGCATCACCGCATCTCCGAGGCCGACAGCGTTGAGAAGCCCTTCCCGGGTATGCTCGTCGGTGGACCGAACCCCGGACAGCAGGACAAGAAAGATATGCCCATGCCCTACGCCTCCAGCTACCCCGACGAGTCGTATATGGACGTCATGGAGTCGTATGCCTCCAACGAGATCGCCATCAACTGGAACGCCTCGCTCGTAGCCTTCCTCTGCTGGCTCGACGCCCTCCAATAGACCTTTCTCATCCCTCAACAGTGTTGAGTGATTTACGCAACGCTTTGCGATGTGTTTTTGAACAATTCTGTTGGACTGTTGCTATAAAAGTTGTAACTTTGCAATGAAAGAAGTCCAACACAAGAGATTATATAACAACACATTTTGAATTGAGGAGCCACCTGCCTGCGAAGGCGGGTGGTTTTATTTCAGGGAAAGCAACCCGTTGCGCAACAATTCCACAATCTGTTGCGTTGATATATCAGCAAAAAGAAGTACCTTTGTCGTGGAAATAACGAAGACATGAAACGAATCTCGCAAAGAGACATTGCCCGACAGTTGGGCATCAACGTCAGTACGGTGTCAAGAGCTCTCAGAGGACTCGATGGCGTAAGCCCTGAACTGAGGCAAAAGATTGAGCAGTTAGCCGAGACAAACGGCTACCGCCCCAACCCCTTTGCCGTCAGCCTGCGTTACGACACCACACGAACCATCGGCATCGTCGTGCCCGACGTCTCCTTCAACCAATATGCCCACATTGTGAAGAGCATCGAGGCCGAGGCACGTAAGGCTGGCTATATGTGCATTATCACCGACTCCGACGACAGTTACGAGAAAGAGGCCGACTGTCTTGAACTGTTGGTGAATATGCACGTGGAGGGCATCATCATCTGTCCGGCACAGGACACTACCGATTTCTCGCAACTCCTGAGGCTGCGCCAGACCAACATACCTATCGTGCTCTTCGACCGCGCTCCCGACATCGGCATCTCATCCGTCATCATCAACGATGCCGCCTCAGCACGTCAAGCCACAAACACACTCATCGACGGTGGCGCCCGGCGCATCGCCTTCCTCGGCGGTCCAAACGTGATGAAGCAGAACACTGACCGAAAACATGGGTATTTAGAAGCACTACGCGAAAGCGGAATCACCATACAGACTGAACTGGTGAAATGTCACCACATCAGCTTCAACACCGGCCTCAGCGACACGCTCGAGCTCCTGAGTCTGCCCGAGCCGCCCGACGCCATCCTTGCCACCCATGGTCTGCTGGGCATATCTGCATTGCAGGCCATCACCAGCCGTGGACTGCGCATCCCCGACGACGTGGCCCTCATCGCCTATATGAGCGACTGGGTGTCGGAGATGTCTCACCCTCGTATCTCGTTTGTCAAACAGAACCTTCGTGAGATAGGCTGTAAGGCCCTCCGTCTCCTACTCGACCAGATGAACGGTGACGACAGCGTACAGCACATAGTGGTCAACGCGCGGGTGGAATTGCGTGACAGTACAAAGAAACTCTAGAATAAATTAATAAACGAATAACCACACAAGAAGAGCTAATCAACGATGTTAAGACGATTTGCCATCATGCTGGTCATGTTAGGGCTGGCAATAGTAAGTACCCAAGCACAGACGGAAGGAGAAGAAGACCGCGGCCTGACAATCAGCGGCCGCGTACAGGACCAAGAGTTTAAGGAACCGGTCATTCAGGCTACCGTGCAGCTGTTCCGTGCCAACGACAGTACGTTCGTAGGCGGCACGGTGACCGACCGTCACGGCAACTTCTCGGTGGAAGCGCCGTCCAACGGCATCTATCGCCTGAGGATCTCATCGGTGGGTCTGCAGACCATCGAGCGCGAGGTCACTCTGCGCCGTAACCAGAGTCAGGATCTGGGCAACCTCCTCATGTCGTCCGAGGCGGTGATGCTCCGCGAGACCGTGGTAACGGGCCGTGCAGCACAGGTTGTCGTGCGCAAGGACACCCTCGTTTACAACCCTGACGCCTACCGCACCCCTGAGGGATCTCCCATCGAGGAGCTCATCAAGCGTATGCCCGGTGCGGAGGTCGATGAGGATGGTAACATCACCATCAACGGCAAAGTAGTACAGAAAATCCTGCTCGACGGCAAGGAGTTCATGCTCGGCGACGTGGAGACGGCGTTGAAGAACCTGCCTGTGAGCATCATCCAGAGTGTGAAGTTCTACGACCAACAGAGCGACCAGGCCCGTATCACCGGCATCGAGGACGGCAATAAGGAGACGGTCCTCGACTTCACCATCAAGAAGGGCATGAACCGCGGCTATATGACCAACCTCGACCTGGCGGGTGGTACGCATCACCGCTATGCCTCGCGTGGTATGGGTAGCAGCTTCACCGACAAGACGCGCTTCGTGCTGATGGGCAACTTCAACAACAAGGAGGAGAACGCCGGCTGGTGGAACCGCCGCGGACTGAACTCGCGCAAGATGCTCGGCACGAACCTGAACTACGACGACGGCGAGAAGCTGAAGGCCGACTTCTCCGTGCGCTGGAACCACCGTGGTGGCGACAATGAAAACGAGAACGCCAGCGAGAACTTCTACTCCGAGACCAACCGCACCTTCTCGAACAGTTTCTCCAAGCAGCTCTCACGCAGCAACAACTGGAACGGTAACCTGCGACTGGAGTGGAGGCCCGACACGCTGACGAACATCCTGCTGCGTGCCAATGGCAGCACGGGCACCAACGACGGTACATCGACCTCCGCCTCAGCAACCTTCGACGACGACCCATATCTCTACGCCGACAATCCTCTGGACGTTGTCCACGATCCGGCGTCACCCCTCTACCCCTATCTCGTCAACCACAACCACGGCGCCAGCCTCAGCTACGGCGAGAACAAGAACGCCTGGGCCATGCTCCAGTTCTACCGCCGCCTGAACCCACGGGGCCGCAATGTCACCCTGCGTGTGGAGGGCAACTTCGGCGACAGCGAGAACCAGAGTGTCTCGAACAACGAGGTCTATCTGCACCGTGTGAAGAATCAGGCCGGGCAGGACTCCACCTACTACACCTCACGCTACAACTCCACGCCCTCGGACAACAGCGGCTATGTCCTCTCGGCACTCTACAGCGAGCCACTCTGGAAGGGCGCCCACCTACAGGCCAACTACGAGATGCGCTACTCGCAGAACAAGAGCGACCGCAAGACCTACGACTTCAGCCACCTGCCCGAGAATCCCTTCACCGACATCACACCCGTCTACCGCGAGTGGGACCCGTGGATTGGGAAGTTTTCAATGGACAATGGACAATGGATAATGGATAATTTCCTCGACAAGAACCTCAGCCGATTCTCCGAGTACAAGAACTACACCCATAATATCCGTCTGACACTGCGCCACTACCAGGAGGAGTACGACTACAACGTGGGTATCCTCGTGCAGCCCCAGCACTCGAACTTCATCCAGGACTACCGCGGCATCTACGTCGACACCGTCCGTAACGTCACCAACCTCACACCGACCATCGACTTCCACTACAAGTTCAGCGACCAGCACGACATCTGGCTGCACTACCGTGGTGACACCCGCCAGCCCGACATCACACAGCTGCTCGACATCCGCGATGACTCGAACCCCCTCTACATCACCTCGGGTAACCCTGGCCTGAAGCCGCAGTTCACCAACTCGCTGAACGTCTACTACAAAAACTACATCACCCGCTACAAGCGCTCCATCGTGCTCTACGGCAACTACCGCCATATCCGCAACAGCATCTCGAACCTCGTGCGCTACAATGCCATGACCGGCGGCAGCGAGTCACGTCCAGAGAACATCAACGGCAACTGGAACGCCGACGGTGGCTTTAACTTCAACACCGCCATCGACTCCGCTGCTCACTGGAACATCGGTGCCGACACGCGTCTGCGCTATAACAACTATGTCAGCTATGTGGCTCAGGCACAGGCCGACGCCCAGAAGAACACGACGCGTACCACGAACGTCAACGAGCGTCTGAACATGAGCTACCGCAACGACTGGCTCGAGGTGACCCTCGACGGCAACGTGAACTACCAGCACTCACGCAACGAACTGCAGCCCAGTGCCGACCTCGACACATGGCGCTTCAGCTACGGCGGTCAGGTGATGGTGCGCATACCCGGCGGGCTGGAGGTGTCGACAAACCTCCACGAGAACTCACGCCGCGGCTACAACGACCCGTCGAGCAACACCAACGAACTGATATGGAACGGACAGATATCGAAGACCTTCCTCAAGTCGAAAGCACTCATCGTAGCCCTGAACTTCTACGACCTACTGGGGCAGCAGTCGAACTACGAGCGGTGGGTCAATGCCAACGGCCGCAGCGATACACGCTACAACAGCATCAACTCGTACGCCATGCTCCACGTACGCTACCGCCTGAATATGTTCGGGGGAAAGGTGGACACCGAAGGCCGTTACGACAAGAAGTGGGGCAACCGCGACCGCCGCTGACTACATCGGTTCGACATGCACGACGACGTGCGTCTCACGACCATAATGAAGCCTCAGGAGTGCCTCTACTTCTGAGGCTTTGTCGTGGGCCTCGCGCAGGGTGATGTCGGGGTCCATGAGGACGTGCAGCTCGATGGCATAGTGGTTGCCCAGACGGCGCGTGCGCAGGTCGTGGGGCATGGTGACGCCGTCGACGGAGTCCGCCAGGTGCAGGATCTCCTCCTCAACCTCGTCGGGCAGCGACTGCTCCATGAGGTCGCCGATGCCGCGCCGCAGCAGTTCGATGCTCACCTTGACGATGAACAATCCAACGACGACCGAGGCCACGGGGTCAAGCACCGTCCAGCGCTGTCCCAGCACGATGGCGCCGCCGATGCCGACGGCCGTGCCTATGGACGAGAGGGCGTCGCTGCGGTGGTGCCACGCGTTGGCCTCGACGGCCTGTGACTCAAGCTGACGGGCCTTCACCATCGAGTAACGGTAGACGCCCTCCTTCAGCGCCACCGACAGCAGGGCGGCCCACAGCGCCAGTGTGCCCGGGGCCGCCAGCTGCGCGCCGCCAGCCCACGCGGCAATCTTCACCACGCCGCTGTAGAGGATGCCCAGGGCCACCACGAGCAGGGCTACGCCGATGACGGTCATCGCCAGCGTCTCGTACTTCGCATGGCCGTAGTCGTGCGACTTGTCCTTGGGTTTGCCACTGATGTGGACAAAGGCGATGACGACGACGTCGGTGACGAAGTCGCTGAGCGAGTGGACGGCATCGGCCACCATCGCGGCACTATGGCCAAGGATGCCCGCCACAAACTTGAAGACGAGCAGCACCACGTTCACCGCGCCGCCCACCAGCGTTACCTTGTATATCTCGCGTTGTCTGTCCATATCGGCTGCAAAGATACTACTTCTACACGTAACGGCAAAGAAAAAGGGGGCGAATTATTTCGCCCCCGCAATGACTTTGCTCATCTCCGTCATGTTTTTCTCGATGAGATTGTTCAGCACTTTCTGTGTTTTCTGTGCGCCCTTCGGCAGCATACCAAACTCCTTCAGAATCTCCGAAAAGCCTTGATTCTGCTCAGTGTAGAATTTCAGTATTTCCTTGTAGATATCGCCTATCATTCCCATCTTCTTGCCTTGCTCTGCAGGGGGGGCTTCGATGCCTTTCAGCATCTTGACGAAGTCCTGCCACTTCACGTCCAGCGACTTGTTCTGCTTGGCAATCTGCTCGAAGATTCTGTCTGTGCCCGAAATGTTCTTGGCATCAAAGAAGGGCTTCATCGACTGGTAGGTGGCCTTGATGGCATCCATCTGTGCCTTGATGGCCATCGCCTTACCCTCAACCTGCATCTTCACCATAGGAGACGGCTCCCATTTGGACGACTGACGGGGCTGGGGCGTAGCGAACTCGCTGACGACTGGAGGCTCTGCTACGAATTCATCGATGACGGCTACGGTGTCGACTGCCACCTCGTCTTCAACAACGACGACATCGTCTTCGACGACTTCACCCGCATGATTGCCAGCCTCGTCAACAACTTCGCCCACCACATTGTCAATCTTCTTCTTGCTGTCCGACGACTCGAATGCCTTGCCGAAATTGCTGGGGCGTGGCGAGGTAATCATGTAGATGGTGCCCTTCACCTTATTGTCCGGCGCAGCTTGCCACACGATGGCGTAGGCATCGCGCAATGACGGGTTCTCAGGGTTTTTGCAGGCCATGAACCACATTTCCTGTTCCGGCTTGGTGCGAATGGCATAATGGTTAATCACGTTGGGCACGTTGGTGTGTACGGCCAGCGTGAAGTTCTGACTGTTCTGTCCAGGCGTGATGTGCTTGATCTGATAAGATTTCGGCTCGTCCTTCATAAAGTCGTCGCCAATCATTTCAATGTATGGCTCGTTTTTCCGGCAGGTAAAGGTTACGATGCGCTCTCTCGACTCAATGATGCCTGTGTTGGGATTCTTCTCGACGGAGTAAGTCTGCCCTGCCTTCTGGCCATACAGGTCGATGAGGAATTCAAAAGCCTTGATGACATTCTCGGGCTTGTTCTTCTGCTGGGCGTTAGCTGTCGTAAATGCGCTGCTAACGATGAGCAGCATGATGAATAGCTGTTTCATAATGGTTATAGTTTTTGTTTCTACAGTTCTCAAATTCGTTTAATTCGTGAAATTCGTGGTTTGTATTTATTTCTGTGCTGTTTGTTCTTGATTATATTTGGCAATCTCGAGTTCCAGTTCCACCCACTTCAGATAGGCTTCGTTGGCTTGTCGCTTCATGAGGGCAATCTCCTCAGGCGTGTACTTGTAGTTCTCGGGGCGCGTAATGGGGATGTCTGCCTCTGTCAGCGTCTCAGGATCATGGGGACGGTTCTCCTGATACGTCTCGCGATGCGAAGGATCTGGAGGACTGTCCCCGTGATCCGCCTGCGATAGGTTCTCCGCTTGTGCTATCAGATGCTCCGCCACAACCGTCTTATGCTTCAGCTTCTTGGGCTGCGCAGGGATTTGGTGCGGTTGTGAATCACGGGGACAGGCCCTCTGATCCATCGCTTCGCTCGTATCATGGGGACAGTCCCCATGATTCACCTGCTGCGTCTTCTTCTCGACCTTCTTGGCAACCACTGGGCTACCCTGCGGCACCTGTTTCTCAGGCATCATCGTCAGACCAACACCTATTAATATTAACAGGCTGGCGGCAGCTGCTACCCAGGGCCATAGCCTCCGAGTCTTGGCGATGGGCTTCTGCTGCTCCACCCGCTTCATCAGCCTTGCATTCAGGTCTGCCGGCATCTGCGGCAGTTCCTGCTCTTCCATTCGGATGGCGTCGCGCAGGGCGACGTCCTGCTGGCGTAGTTTATTGAGTATGTCCTCCTTCATGCTTGTAACATTTTGATGATTCTACACAGTTTCTTTCTCGTTCGGCAGAGGCGCGAGGCCACTGTGGTGGGTATCGACTCCGTGACGTAAGCTATCTCCTTGAGGCTCATCTCCTCGTAGTAGAACATCGTCATCAGGGTCCGCTCCTCGGGTGGCAGGTGCTGCAGCGCTGCGCGTATCAGCTGTACCGTCTCCTGACTGGCGTGTCCCAGCGTCTCGTCCACCTCCGCGTCTGTCAGCGTCTCGATGCCCCGGTCATAGTCGTCGAAGTAGACCGTCGGCGCGCTCTTACGGCGGAGGAAGCTGATGGCCTCGTTGTAGGCGATGCGGATGACCCACGTGCGGAGCGACGACCTGTCGCCGTCGAACTGACCGATATGACTGAACACCTTCACGAACACATCCTGATACACCTCCTCAGCATTCTCCGTCTGGCTGACGATCCGCACCACCTGTGCGAAGACATCGCGGCCGTAGCGGTCGAGCATCTCTTGCTGGGCTTGGGGACTCTGCTTGCGCAGTCCCTCAATCAGGTTTGTTTCGGTTTCGGTCATTGATCAATTTTGTCAGTCTTCTATCGTTATATACGCAGGAAAGAAAGGGAACATTGCAACGTTACATACAAAACAAACAAAAATCTTCAAAAATCTAAACGAAATGGCTATCAATGGGCTTATTTTTGTCTGATTTTTGAAGATTTTTGTTTGAATTTATCCTATTCTCTGTACTCGCTACTTTCCTTTTTTACATTCTTACATTTTTTAATTTTTACATTCTTCAATCCTTCATCTGCTCCAGCAGTCGTGCGAGCTCTTCGAGGTGGCGAGGATCAACGTTGAGATCCAGCAGATCGCCGTTGCGGTTGAATAGTTTGTAGGTAGGCCAGGAGTGGACGTTGAGGTGGCGCTCGATGGCCGCCTGCTGTTCCGCGGGCAGGTTGTAGTGAGCCACGTTCGGACCGCTGACGTTGTACTCCTTGATGACGTTCTCCCACGCCGCCTGCGGACTGCTATTGGCCAGATAGAGGTACTGGATGTCGTAGTCCGCAAGACGGGCATACTCCTCGGTAGAGTGGCTGAGGGCCTCCTTGCAGGGGCCGCACCAAGTGCCCCAGATGTCGAGCAGCACGAACTTGCCTTTGTAGGGTTCGACGAGTTTCTTCAGCAGCGCCTCACCCTCAGAGATATTGGCGAGGTCGTCCGACGACTTCAGCACCAGCTTGTCGAACTCGCGGTTCTCGATGGCCAGGTAGTAGTCGTTCTGCTTCTCAATCATCGCCATGGAGACAGGATTGCTGATCATGCCCTTAATGGTGTCCATGACGCTGGGCAGCAGCGAGGTGCGCTCGTGGTCTATATGACTGAGGGCCTGCCGACCAAGCCAGAGGTCCTTGATAAACGGATCGGCATGGAGTGAGTCGAGTGTCAGGGCGTGTTGTTTCAGGGTGTTCACGAGCAGTCCGCCATTGATGATCTTCGAGGCTCTCGCCGTCTGGATGATCTTATCCACCTCCTTGATCAAGTCGGCATTCAGCGAGTCGAGTTCATGGGATTTGCGAATCTTTGCCTCGACGGTGGGCTCTGCTTCGATGATGGCCGTTGCCTCGTCTATCATTTTAGCCCAACGCGTGAGTAGTGCCAGCTGCTCGTCGTTGGAGGCGAAATCCTTATAGTGGTCACGTAGATTGTAAGAGAACGCGGCGTTACGTGCCCGTGCTGCATCGTCCAGATAATCGTTCAGGAATCCGCCGAGGTCACGGTGCAGCGTATAGGGCTTTTCCATCTTCGTCCAGAACGTGTCGTAGGCATAGCGGCGGGCATGATCAGAGAACTGCATACCTTGAGCGCTGAAGCGTGCCTGTCCGAAGGCACGTGCCTGCTGCATCAGCGTGTTGCCTTTCCGGTAAACGTTGAAGCGGGTGGAGAGTGTAGGATGCTGCTCACAGAGGGCGTCGATGTGGACGTATTGTGCCTTGATGAGACTATCGACGGAGGCAATGTAGGGTTCAAAGAGCTCCTCACCTCCCTTGCCGGCAGTCTCCAGCCCATCATACATATTGATGGTCTGCCAGTCGAGCGGATATTTGAAGAGTTCGTTCTGCAGACGGCAGTCGTTGCCCATGAAGTAGCGGCGACCCTCCTTGAAGTCGTAGAGCATGAAGTAGGTCTTACCCGGCTCGAACAACGTGCGGACAAAGCAACGGCGCCAGTCGATGAAGAACTCCGTACTGTTCAGCACGGGAATTTTTGCTATGAAGCGTCCCTGCTCGTCCAAATTGGCACTGACGGACTGATGCTCGTCCGTATAGAGGTCTTGGTAACCGAAATCGAAAGTCTTCAGCTGCTTGAATTGCTCCGGCATATCCTTAATCCAGCCCACGACGGTAACGCTATCCTCCTTGTAGCCGGTATCCACAAAGCCTGTGCGCAGGTCCTTCGTGGGATAGTCGGGTAGGAAACGACTGGTAATCATCGAATAGACAGCCTTATCGCTGCCAATCTGTATCGGGCGCTGGCCTTTCTTGTCCTTGCCGATGACGACTTTCAGCTCGTCGCTGCCATTCGTCATGACGATGGTGCCCTCGCCCGTCTTGGGGTTCATATCACCCTGCTTGTAATCCCAGAACTTACAGTCGTAGACGGCAAAGTCGTCGAAGAAGGCAATCTTCCAATCGCCCTTTTCGTCACGCCAGTAGGAAGGGATGATTTGTTTCCAGCGCTCCTCAACGGGTTTGATACCCTTAATCTGGAAAGCACCCTGTCCGTCGCCCTCGATGAAGTCGAACGACTTCGTGCCCTTGGGCAATGGCGGGAAGTGGAAGGCCATGTCGAGTTTGCCGTCCTTGCCCGTCTGGGTGTGCTTGTTCAGCTCGATGCCGTCGGCCGAGACCAGGGTGTAGCGCTGATTGCCCACCTTCAGATAGGTGTCGCCAGCAAACTGGAACCAGTAATTGTCGCGCTCAGAGCCTGGACGCTGTCGGGCCGTGATATACACGACGGTCTCTGCCGCCTTCAGTTCCACCTTCGTCACGTCGAGGGCCAGGTTGAAGTAGCCGTCGCCGTTACATGTTCCATACTCAATGGTGGGGTTCTCCCACACAATCGTTTTCTCTTTCGCCTGCCCCGCCATTGCGACGAGGGCGAGCAGAATGGTCATAATGGTTGATTTCATATAGTTTTAAGTTTCAATTCTTCAATTCTCCAGATTCTTTCTGATTTCTTCAGCCACACCCTTTGTCCAGGCAACGTCATAGCCCGCCTTCACATGGATATAGCCAATCTCGGGAATGTTCGTGGCAATGATGACCTGATACTCATCACGGGCATAGGGCGTACCGCTATTGTTAAAGGTGACATCGGTAATAGCGCTCTTGTCCAAGCGGCGACCTTCCACGACGAGGAAGTTCTTGTAGACCAGTATCACGCCCATCGCCTCGTTGCCACGCGTGGCGTCCAGAAGTATCACGTCCTCCGGCTCGCCGTATTGGGCCGTGAGCTCGTCAACGGTCATGGCCGACGGCTTGACGGTATCGTCGGCTTTCCGTCTGCGATGCTTCTCGTTCATGTATAACGCGAACAGGAAACATCCGATCAGCGGCAGGATGTCATGGTTGTTGTCAGTGAAGTAGGCGTATAGCACTATGAGAGCTACTATTATTACGCTGAGAATAATACTTTGTTTCATAATAGTAATAAATATCTTTTCTTATTTGCTTGCAGCTTCTAACTCCTTACGGATGACGTCGTTGCCAGGGAAACCGATGTTTTTGAAGGTCAGGTTGCCCTTGGTGTCGTAGATGGCGTAGGTGGGGATGCCCTCAGACTCGTACTTGTCGAGGACGTACTGGTACTGCTCCTTCGTCAGGTAGTAGTGGTCGCCGTCGATGTCTTTGAGCATCTCCTGCCAGGTTTTCAGCGGCGACGTGGGCGAGGTGAGGTAGACAAACTGGACGTTCTGTCCTTTCAGTTCTTCCTTCAAGGGCTTCATCGCCTGGTGTCCGGCACGGCAGGGACCGCACCACGTTGCCCAGATGTCGATAAGCACGGCCTTACCCTTATAACGGTCGAGGATGGTCTGCAGGATGTTTTCAGGGGCCACGTCGTCGAACTTCTGGAAGTAGACGCTCTGCTGGCTGGCCAGCTCGTCGGCGATGCGCTTCTGCTCTGCCTGATACTCAAGGAGGACGTTCTTGCAGTCCTCATGTTTCATCACCTCGATATACAGATCCATCAGGTTCTCTTGCCCTGGCTGCATGACGGATTGTATACATCTTAGCTCGTTGTTATAGGTATTCTTCTCTGAGGCTTTCTTGTCGTACATACTCAGTGGCGCATCCCAGAACTCCTGGCTGCATGGCGATGTAGGCTCGTTCAGGTACTTCCAAGTGTAGGCCTCTTCCTCTTCTGAAAGCGGAAGCAGGTCCTTGTTCTTCTCCATCTTCTCAAAGATATTCTCCTGAGACCAGACCACCCTTCCGTCCTCATCCACATAATAATTGCTATATTTCCATGCAAACTGGCGCGACCATTTCACGAAGTTCGACTCTGCCATCATGCACAGCAGGTCCTGAGCCGCTGTGGTGTATTCCGATTTCCTGATAGCGGCCACGCGCTGGTCGAAGATATCCTGCAGGCACTGCAGGCGCTCCTCCTTCGTCTTGCACTCCCTGACCTTCAAGAACACCTTGTCATCATTACCGACGAGATCGATGGCTTCGTCGGATTTTTTCGCATTCACCAGGTCCATGTTGGTCTTGGCCATGTAGCCCTTGAAGGCGAGGAATGGCTTGTTGTCGGTGCAGACCTTCATCAGTATCTCCGTCTCCTGTCCTGGAGCGATGACGATGTTGCCGAAAGCCAGTCCACGCACGCCGACAGTCACCTCGCGCGTCAGCCACAGGGGAACCTCTATCTTCACCGTACCGTCATCGGCAAAGCGGAACGTCTTGTCGAAACGTTCCCTCGAGCCTAACGGAATAAAAGTGCCCACAAAGAAATCCAGATTCATGCCTGGCTTATAGCCCAGCATCTTCACTTTGATGGTGGCGATGCCTTTATTGATCTTGGCAACGGGCAGCGTCTCGTCCTTGGCGTATTTCACGTCCTTCCAGTCGGCAGGAATCTCCACCTTCTTCTTGGTCTTGCTGTCGCAGATGTTCCAGAAACAGAAAGCGCCGTCGAAATCGCCCTCCGAGAAGTCCAGCTCCTTGGTATCGAGGGGTACAGGCTTGAAGTGCAGCGCCAGATTGGCCTTTCCGCTTTCAGGCATCCAGAAGAGGGAGTCGGGCTGTAGGTCGCTCTCCTTCTCGTTGGTCTTAGCGCCGCTTGTGATGACGTACTTCTTGCCGTCGGGCGTCTGCAAGAACGACTCTTTGGCAAAGCGAATCCAGTTGCCGGGCCTGTAGCTGGCCGTAATGTGCAGAACGGTCTCCGTCGACTTCAGCTCTACTTTAGTGATGTCAAACTCGGAGTTGTAGTCTCCCATAAACGCCGATGGGTTCTCCCAAACGACCTGTGCCTGTCCCGTCAGCGCTGTGAGGGCGAAGAGTGTGATAATAATGGTTTTTAGTTTCATGATGGTTTGGTTGCTTAATATTGTATTTTGAAATAGTCGAGCAGGGCTTTGTATTGGTCTTGCGCTGTCAGGCAGGTATCTGTTAGATAGCCGTCAATGTGGCCCCATTCACGGAGACCGCGGTAGTAGAACATCTTGAGTTCATCCGTGATGATGAAGGGGACTATTTTGTTGGCCAAACATTCCTTGAACATCAGCAAACGACCTACTCGGCCATTGCCGTCTTGGAAAGGATGAATGCGCTCGAAGTGTACGTGGAAAGCGAGGATGTCTTCCAGCGTCTTCTTCCGATGCTGCCTTTCAACCTTGAAGACTTCTGTTCTCTAAGTGCTGTCAGCAAGGGTGAAATCTTTCCTAAGGAGGCGACTCGTTTGGGAAGCACGGCGTCACAGGGAATGTTCCAAGTCTTTCCTGTCAAAAATGCACCTTCTATTTTCCCACTCGCACAGTAATTGCGGGCAGTTCGCTCAGAAATGCCATACTTCTCAGCAAATTGTATGACTGATATAAACTCCATTCTTTCGTTTATCGGCAAGTATTTAGTTCTTTTTCTGCTGCAAATATACTAATTTTTGCCGATACCGGCAAGATTATAGATATTTTTCTTTACCAATTAGTTTCTTTATTGCTTGAATACTTCCGCCAGCTTCATTTCGATTTTTTAGTCCTTCAACGAATAGGTGATGGTGGTCACCACGCGGAGCTTCTTGATATAAGGGGTGTTCTCGTCGCGGTTGTCAATCTCAAACTGTCCCTGGCCGGCCGTCTGGATGTTGCCCAGGCGGGCATTGCTGGCCTCGGCAAACTGCTCGGCGGTCTTCTGAGCGTTCTTGATGGCTTCGGCCATCATCTCGGGCTTCATCTGCTGGAACGAGGCATACTCGTACTGGGCATTGCTGTTCTCAATAGCCACGCCCTGCTTCAGGAGCTCTGCCTGCTGGAAGATGGCCTTGTTCACCTGCTCCACCTTGCCGGTAGCCACGGTGATGGTCGTCGAGACGATGTAGCGGAAGTTCTTGTTGTTCTCGCCCCACTCGCGGGCCTCGAGGTCGTTGATGGCTGGCGGATTGACGGTTATCTCCTTCTCGTCGAGTCCGTTCTGCTTGAGGAAGCCCTTGATCTTGTCCGTCTGTCGGTTGATGCTTTCGTAGAGCATGGGCAGGTCGTTGCCCGTCACCTTCGTGCTGATGCTCCAGGTCACCTTGTCGGCCGGCACCTCGCGCTCCGACAGTCCCTTCACCGTTACATGGCGGTCTTTGTTGGCAAAGTTGTCGATACCTGCCTTCACAAACCAACCTAAGCAAATAATTCCCACTGCAACGATTGCTGCTGCAAATAAGCGATTCTCTTTCATACGTTTTTATGTTTTAAGTCGTGACACATTTACAAGTGCAAAGGTGAGAAAAAATTTCATTACTTAGCGTAGGAAACCCCTAAAAAAGCGGCGGTTTTCCCTATTATTACCGTTTTTTAAGATTTTTTGTTCGTTGACAGCTCTTCACTTCAAGGCGGATAATTATACTCACGCAGAGGCGTGGGGAAGTGAAAGTGATCAAAACTGGGTACGCAGCGAACGCTGCCGACAATTTCACCGCCCGCTGCCGATATTAGCAGCGGGCGCTGCTGATTATTTCCCCGTCCGCTGCGAGAACGAAAAGATCGGCCTTTCCCCTGCTACGATAAGGCTTTTCCCCGTAAACTGCCTCCTTAGCGCGCTAAAGGTCACCTTTTCGTACATAAATATACGGATAAATATACATTTCGGAAATAGCCTACTTCTTCACCGGCAGGTCACCCGTGCGCGTCAGGACGAAGTCGGCGGCAGAGAACTGCTTGGCGTGGCAGGGGTGGCCAGTGAACTCAGGCACAGTGCTGACGCCGTAGACAACGGGAATGGAGTCGTGGGCAACGACGATGTTGTCGATTTGTACCCTCGACCAGCCGTAGCCGCGGCTGTGGTTGGCCTTGGCTATATTGTGCCACTTGCGCTGCTGCCGCTGCGCCAGACCCTTGGCACCCTTATTACTAGCCAGCGAGTCGGTAGCGCTCTGCCAGAGCTCGCCTCCCTTGAAACCACGGGCAGGAATGTCCTGGAGCTGCTTCTCGCCGTTGCAGACGGTATAGACGAAGGCGCCCCAGCCGTCGGCACGCACAACGCAGCTGAGCGAGTAGACGCCGGGCTCTACCCACACTTCTTGGTGCTCGGCCTGATAGACGAGAGGCTGGTCTTCATCCCATTCATGCCCATTGAGATACCATACTTCTTCGTCGCCAGTAAAGTATTCGCCCTTGGAGGTCAGCGTGGCATAGTTCTCCTCGGTGTTGTTGGTCTTCACCATCACCCAGTTGTTCTCCGAGAAGTACTTGAAGTCCTGCTCCATCATTGGAATGTCGTTGATGGCGTATGGCGTGATAGTGCCACCCGTACGCACCTGACTCTCGCGCTCAGTATTCCGCAGGTCCTGCAGGGCGAAAATGGTAGGGAAGACGGTGAACATGGCGACGATCCAGATGAGGATGCAGAGGATGCGTTGGGCGATGCCCATAGGCCTCAGCTTGCCTGCTTTCTCGAGTAGGATGTGGATGATGGCGTAGACGGGCAGACTGAGCGACAGCAACAGGCTGACGCAGAAGACGACGACCAGCCACGGGTGGGTGGCATAAATCTCGGGCAGGTTCATGTAGCCGAGGTCGAAGGGCAGGCTGTAATGCGACGCACCAGGCACGGTGAAGACAATGATGAGGGTGCCGACGGCCAGCAGGAAGCAGACGAGTAGCACCAGGGCCACGATGGCCAGGATGCCCAGAAACAGGCCAGCCAGCAACTTCAGCACCACCGTGAACAGACTACCAAGGAGACTGCGGCGAGGCTCGGCAGGCCGTTCGTCTTCCTCTACGACGGCATCGGCCAGGTTCTGGGGTGTCACGTCCCTACCCTCCATCTGTAGCATCTGGTTGGGCGTGCTGGCCTCGGGCACGACGATGCTCAGGATGATGTAGCTGATGATGCCCACACCGTAGACCACCACGAGCAGCACGAAGAGCAGGCGCCAGAGGACGGGGTCGGTGTTCGTATAGGCGGCAATGCCCGAGCAGACGCCTGTCAGCATCTTGTCCTTCGGGTTACGATAGAGGCGCTTGCCGGCCGTACGGGCGCGTACATTGTCCATGACATCCTGCGCCGCCGAGCGGAAGGAGTCGTAACGGTGGCCCCTGTTATCGTTATGGTTATCGTTTTCGTTCTCTCCCGCCAGCTCCTCGGGACGGCCGATGCGGGTGACGATGTCCTTCACGTGGTCGATGGTGATGGCCTCGATACCCTGCTGGCGCAGTTCGTCGAAGAGCTCGGCAATGCGCGCCTCGATGTCGTCGACTATCTCGTCGCCACCCTCCTCTCGTCCGAACGACGAGCGGAGCGACTCGATATACTGTTGCAATAGTTCGTAGGCATCCTCGTCAATCTGGAACAGGCGCCCACACAGGTTGATGGTGATATTCCTCTTCATAAAACTTCAAATCTTTAATCCTTCAATTTTTCAATTCTTCAATCCTTCAACTCTAAAAGTTTCGGGGTGATGGTTTTGAGATAGTTAATGGTATTTGACAGTTCCGTCCAGGCCGTGTCGAGACCTTCCAGAAACTGTTCGCCTTCAGGGCTGAGGGCATAGTACTTGCGGGGTGGGCCCTGCGTGGACTCCTGCCACTGGTACTGCAGCAGTCCGTCGTTCTTCAGGCGCGTCAGCAACGGGTAGAGTGTTCCCTCCACCACGAGCAGTTCGGCCTGTTTAAGCTGTTGGATGATGTCACTGGCATACGAAGGGCGGTGTTTCAGGAGCAGCAACACGCAGTACTCCAGCATCCCCTTTCGCATTTGTGACTTGGCATTCTCGATGTTCATATCTTTGCACGAATTAAGTATTGCGGGTGCAAAGATAGGCAAAAACTCAGTACCTTGCAATACAAAGTACCAAGTTTTTGCCAAGTATTATACTTATTTAACGTTTAGCGCCGTATTTCCTCGGCGATGATGTCGGCCAGGCGCTGGGCGCCCTTGCCATCGGGGTGTATGCCGTCGGAGAGCATCTTGTCGCTGTCGCCGGCAAAGAGTGTGTGGAGGTCAATGACTTTCAGACCGTATTTGCGGGCCACCTCCTGCTGGATGGGGATAATCTCGTTGGCAATGACGGCTTCGTTGATGTCCCATGTCGACTTAATGGCGGGGATGGGCGTACAGAGGAAAATCTGCGGGCCAACGGGAGTGGCTGTCTTCGTCTTCTTGGACTTCTTCTTCGCGGTCTGTGCAAGGTCGGGACGGAGGGTGAGGATCATCTGTTCCAAATCCTCACGGAACTCGCTGGCATACTGCCAGTTCTGGGGCTTCGAGTCGTTGGTGCCGAGTTTGATGATGACGACATCGGGCTTGAAGCGCTGAGCGTCAGCCCATGCCACCTCCTTCATATAGGGCTGGTCGCCACGGTTAAGCATGGTACGGCCGCTGACGCCGAAGTTGCGCACCCAGTAGTCGCTGCCAAGCTTCTTCTGCAGCAGGGCAGGATAGCCGTAGGCAGTGGCCATGTCGATGCCGTGACCGTCGGTGATGCTGTTGCCGATACAGGCCACGCGGATGGCACCGGGCTTCGGAGCCTGACGGGCCTTCAGCCAGTTGCCGAGGTCGGTGAGCATCTGGTCGTGGTACTTGAACCAAGGGCCGAAGCCGAAGCCGTGGTCGCCGGTGGGGTAGATGAACATGGAGCACTCGTTGCCGGCACGGCGCATGGCGGTGTAGTACTGCACACCGTTGGTGACGAGGGGCACGAGGCGGTCGTCGTTGGCCGAGATGATGACAGCGGGAGGCGTCAGATGACGGCGCACAGCGTTCTGCGTGGAGAAGTCGCGGACGATGTCCGGGTTCTTCTGGTCCTCGCCGAGGAAGTTACGGCACGACCACACATGGCTGACGCGCTCGTCCATGGAGATGACGGGATAGAAGAGGATGGTGAAGTCGGGACGCTCGTCGAAGGCGGCGTGGGTGGAGATGACCGATGCCAGGTGGCCGCCGGCCGAAAAGCCCATGATACCCACATCGTGGGGATTGATGCCCCAGACGTCGGCAGAGTCGCGGACGATGCGGATGCCCTTCTCGACGTCGCTGATGGGTTTCGTGCGGTCGCCATCAGGCAGCCGGTAGTTCACGACGAAGTAGGCGATGCCCTGGTCGTTGAGCCACCCCGAGGCCTGTGTGCCCTCGTGGGTGTTCGACAGCATGGAGTAGCCGCCGCCGGGGACGCCGACGATGGCCTTACCCGACGGTGCATCGGGCAGGAAGCACACCATCTGTGCCTTCCCGTCGTCGGTAAGGTTCAGGGTGAAGGTACGTGCTGTCTTTGCCTGGACGGCAGCCGCCAGCAGGAGTAGCAATAGCGTGTAGATTTTTCTGTTCATGGTCAGGAATTTTTAATTAATCAAAAAATTTGGTGCAAATATAGTGATTATTCTGCAATATTTCTTATTTTTGCAAATAAAAAAGCAAAAAAGAGATAATATGACAAAAGGTCTATTACGCAGCACGGGTAAACGGCTCGGGTTATTCGTCATCGTATGTGCTCTGGGTGTCAGCACCGCAGTAGCGCAAGTAGTCAATACGGAATCGGGACCCGTCAAGGGTTTCGACCATGAGGGAACGGTCGGGTTCCTGGGCATCCCCTACGCCAAGGTGGAGCGCTTCATGCCGCCGCAGCCTGTCGAGAAGTGGACGGCGGTGAGGGTGTGCGACCACTGGGGCCCGCAGGCCATGCAGCAGACGGGCGGACGCCAGCTGAGCGAGGAGCAGATGTCGGAGCAGTGCTGTGTGCTGAATGTATGGACGACGAGTCTGGGAATCGAGAAACGAGGCGCTCGGCTCCGCCGCTTTGCTCTGCAAAGAACGAGAAACGAGAAACGAGGTAAGCTGAAGCCGGTGATGCTGTGGCTACATGGCGGCGGCTTCGACTCGGGCACCTCCGAGTGGGATCCCGGTATGCAGCTGGCGAAGAAGGACGTGGTGGTGGTCAGCGTGAACCACCGTCTGAACATCCTCGGATTCCTCGACCTGTCGGCCTGCTCGCCGAAATACAAGCAGTCGGGCAACGTCGGTATGCTCGACGTGGTGCAGGCCTTGCAGTGGATACAGAAGAACATCCGCCAGTTTGGCGGCGACCCGGAGAACGTGACCATCTTCGGTGAGTCGGGCGGCGGTGGCAAGGTGGGCACGCTGCTCTGTATGCCCGCTGCCAAGGGGCTGTTCCATAAGGCAATCATCATGAGCGGCACCATCCTCAATGTCAACACCAAGGCCATGACCGAGGAGCTCGGCAAGGCGGTGCTGAAGGAGCTGAACATCGACGCCGCACACATAGACCGTATCAAGGACGTGCCCTACGACGAGCTGTACAAGGCCGGCCAGCGTGCCATGGCAGCCAGCATAGGCACCCGCCAGCCGGGGACGCCGATGATGTGGGGTTTCGGACCCACTCCCGACGGTGAGACGCTGTTGCAGCAGCCCTTCCAGGACGGTTTCGCTGCCACGGCCGACAATATACCTATTATGATTGGTACGACGTTCAACGAGCTGCAGCGTCTGCGCTACAACGACCAGATGACGCAGGACGAGGCGCGCCGCGAGCTGTTCCGTACGTTCGGCATGGATGCCAACAGGTACATCAGCGCCTTTGCCGAGGCCTATCCCGGGTACACGCCGCAGGACCTGCTGAGCATCGACTGGCTGTTCCGTCCGAAGACCATCATTACCGCCGACGCCATCAGTCAGGACCGTGCGGCGAAGACATGGATGTATATGTTCACCTGGCGCTCGCCCGTCAGCAAGGGCAGCGTCCACGGCCAGGAGCTGAAGTTTTGCTTCAACACCCTGCACCGCGCCGGGCGCGACCTGCCCCAGCCGTCGGAGGCCGACAAGAAGTTGGCCGACGTGATGAGCAGCGTGTGGGCACAGTTCGCCCATACCGGCGACCCGAACATCGAGGGACTGCCCCAGTGGCAACCCTACACCAAGGAGAACGGCGAGCTGATGGTATTCGACCACCAGTGCGAGCTGCGCCACAACCACGACCGCAAGTTGGCCGAGATCATCGACAAGCACTGCTTCCAGCAGCTCGACGACTTCCGCGCCAAGCAGAAGAGCAAGCAGCTGACAGTGGGCGACGTCACGATGACCATTTACCCGGAGCGTGGCGGCAAGATCATGTCGCTGAAGTACAAGGGCAAGGAGATCATCTCGCAGACGAAGCAGGCAGAGTCGTTCGGCAGCACCTTCTGGACCAGTCCGCAGAAGGAGTGGAACTGGCCGCCGGTGCCGGAGTTCGACAAGAATCCCTACACCGTCGAGGAGAAAGACGGACGCCTCATCCTCACCAGCGAGCCGTCGGCACGCCTGAAATACCGCATCCGCAAGGAGTTCACCACCATTCCCTCGGTTCCAACCGAGGGCACAGGGGCGATCGTCGTCACCTACTCTATCATCAACGAGAGCGACGAGACGCGACAGGTGGCCCCATGGGAGATCACTCGTGTGGAAAACCATGGTGGCTGGATATTCTTCGATGCCCCCACGGGCAGCATCACCCCCGCCGGTCTGATGAACTTCGAGAAGAAGGGTGATGCCGTGTGGTACCAGCCCGACGAGACGGGCGAGAACCGCAAGATCAACGCCGACGGCCGTGGCTGGCTTGCCTACGCAAACGACGGCCTGCTGATGGTGAAGCAGTTCCAGGACCTGAAGGCCGGGGAGCCTGCTCCCGACGAGGCCGAGATCCAGGTCTACGTGAACCGTGGCAAGACCTACATCGAGCTGGAGAGTCAGGGTGCCTACACCACCCTCAAGCCCAAGGAGGCGTTGAGCTGGACTGTCCGCTGGTTTCTAGTCCCCGTCGGCGACGCGCCGACACAGGAAACTCTCCTCCAGACCGTCAAGAAGCTCCTATAGTCCCCACTCCCCCGGTACTAACCGAAGGGAGCCCACACTTCCGGCGTTTCAACGCCGGGCATATAATCACAGATAACAACTATTCTTAGCATTTACAAACTAAAAACCTATGAAAGATTTCAATTTCTACGCACCGACCGAGGTGGTATTCGGCAAACAGTCAGAGGAGCAGGTGGCTGCTCTCGTCAAGAAATATGGTGGCACGAAGGTGCTGGTACACTACGGCGGCAAGAGTGCTGAGCGCTCAGGACTGCTCGACAAGATATGCGGACTGCTTGACAAGGGAGGCATTCCGTATGTCAAGCTTGGCGGCGTGGTGCCCAACCCACGCCTGTCGCTGGCCAAGCAGGGCATTGAGCTCTGCCGTCAGGAGGGTGTGGACTTCGTCCTCGCCATCGGCGGCGGCAGCGTCATCGACTCGGCGAAGTGCATCGCCTACGGCGTCTGCTACGACGGTGACGTCTGGGACTTCTACCTTGGCAAGGCCGAACCCGTGAAGACGCTGCCCGTGGCCAGCGTGCTCACCATCCCCGCTGCCGGCAGCGAGATGAGCGAGGCGAGTGTCATCACCAACGAGGACGGTGACGTGAAGCTGGGCTACTCGAACAACATATCGCGCCCGAAGTTCGCCATCATGAACCCCGAGCGCACGTTTACGCTGCCACCCTACCAGACGGCGGCCGGCGTGACAGACATCATCATGCACACCATGGAGCGCTACTTCAACCCAGACTGTGACATGACACTGACGGATGCCATAGCAGAAACGCTGATGCGGACGATGAAAGAGTGTGTCTTTGCCGTGCTGAAGGACCCCGAGGACTATCGCAACAGGGCACAGATCA
The DNA here is from genome assembly GCA_016285245.1 of Prevotella sp. Taxonomy (GTDB): domain Bacteria; phylum Bacteroidota; class Bacteroidia; order Bacteroidales; family Bacteroidaceae; genus Prevotella. The sequence goes on along the minus strand of JAEEQH010000008.1, from coordinate 52,792 downwards.
TGTGGGGAGGCAGTCTGGCACACAACGATGTCACCGGCAACAGGAACAACGGCGACTGGTCCACACACCAGCTGGAGCACGAGCTCAGCGGTCTTTTCGACGTCACCCACGGTGCCGGTCTGGCTGCTGTCTGGCCGAGCTGGGCCCGCTACGTGATGCACGAGAACCTGAGCCGCTTCGTCCGCTTCGCCGTGAACGTGATGGACGTGCCCAACGACTTCACCGACCCCGAGGGCACGGCCCTGAAGGGCATCGAGGCTATGGAGCGCTTCTACCACGCCATCGGTATGCCCGTCAACATCAAGGAGCTGATAGGCCGTGACATCACCGACGAGGAGATCAAGGAGATGACGCGCAAGTGCAGCCGCGACTACAAGCGTACCTGCGGTGCCTTCAAGGTGCTCAGTGCCGACGACATGGAGGCAATCTACAAGATGGCCCGCGGATAAACCATTCACCACACAAAGACAGACATGACGATGAGAAGACTGTTCGTGACTATCGCCCTGACGGCATTGACAATACTGCCCATAGCGGCACAGACGGCGCCTCCGCCGTATAAGAATCCGCAGCTGAAAGCCGAACAGCGGGCCGACGACCTGCTAAAACGGCTGACACTGGAGGAGAAGGTACGCCTGATGATGGACACCTCGCCCGCCATCGACCGCCTGCAGATACCTACGTTCCAATGGTGGAACGAAGCGCTGCATGGCGTCGGGCGCAACGGCTATGCCACGGTATTCCCAATAACGATGGCCATGGCCGCCTCGTGGGACGATGCCCTGCTGCACCGTGTCTTCACGGCTGTCAGCGACGAGGCGCGTGTCAAGGCGCAACAGGCGAAGCAATCAGGGCATATCCGCCGTTACCAGAGCCTGTCGTTCTGGACGCCGAACATCAACATCTTCCGCGACCCCCGCTGGGGACGTGGCCAAGAGACCTATGGCGAGGACCCATTCCTCACGTCCAGGATGGGCCTTGCCGTGGTTCGCGGCCTGCAGGGCATGACCTACGACGGCCAATGGATTGGCGACTACAAGAAGTTGCTGGCCTGTGCCAAGCATTTCGCCGTACACAGCGGGCCGGAGTGGAACCGCCACACGTTTAACGTCGAGGACCTACCCGAGCGCGACCTCTGGGAGACCTACCTGCCTGCCTTCAAGGCGTTGGTACAGGAGGGGCAGGTGGCCGAAGTGATGTGCGCCTACCAGCGCATCGACGGACAGCCCTGCTGTAGCCAGCACCGCTATGAGCAGCAGATACTACGCGACGAGTGGGGCTTCAAGGGCCTCATCACCAGCGACTGCGGTGCCATCCGCGACTTCCTGCCCCGCTGGCACAATACCGCCAAGGACAGCCCCGAAGCATCGGCACAGGCCGTGCTGGCCGGTACCGACGTGGAGTGTGGATCGGAATACAGGAATCTGCCTGAGGCTGTGCGCCGCGGTGACATCAAGGAGAGCGACCTCGACCGCTCGCTGCGCCGCCTGCTGACGGCCCGCTTTGAGGTGGGCGACTTCGACAGCGATGACCGCGTGTCGTGGACAAAGATTCCCGAGAGCGTCGTCGCCTCGGAAGCACACAAGCAGCTGGCCCTCGACATGGCCCGCAAGAGTATCGTCCTGCTGAAGAACAATGGTGTATTACCCCTCGACGATTCTTCACTCTCCACTCTTCACTCTTCACTCATTGTCATGGGACCCAATGCCAACGACTCCGTGATGCAGTGGGGCAACTATGCAGGCTACCCGACGAAGACCGTCACCGCCCTAGAGGGCATCCGCCGCTATCTTGGCAATGTGCCCTACATCCAGGGTTGCGGACTGACACGCAACGAGACCATCGAGAGCCGCTTCGGTGAGATCAAGTCACCGTTGGGCGGCCAAGGGTTGCAGGCCGTCTACTATAACAACACCGAGATGACTGGCACACCCGCCGCCACCGTCACCATGACCGAGCCAGTTAAGCTGAGCAACGGCGGTAACACCGTCTTTGCACCGGGGGTGAACCTCGAGAACTTCTCAGCCCGTCTGGACGGCACACTCATCCCCACCCGCGACGAGATGCTCATCTTCACCGTCAGCGGCGACGATAAGATACGCTTGCTGGTCAATGGCGACACCATCGTCAACTTCTGGCAGGCACGCCAGCGCATACAGCAGGCGCAGCAGGAAATCAGCGTGAAGGCCGGACAGCACTACCGCATACAGATAGAGTATGTGCAGGAGACGGGCTACGGCGCCCTAAACTTCGACATTCAGCACAAAGCCGAGCCAACGGCACAGCAGCTGCTGGCACAGGTGGGCGATGCCGGGACCATCGTCTTCATAGGCGGTATCTCGCCACGTCTCGAGGGCGAGGAGATGCGCGTCAGCGAGCCGGGCTTCCGTGGCGGCGACCGTACAAGCATCGAACTGCCACAGGCACAGCGCGACGTCCTGCGCTGGCTGCACGAGGCAGGCAAGAAGGTCATCTTCGTCAACTGCTCAGGCGGTGCCATGGCCATGACGCCCGAGCTGGAAACCTGCGACGCCATCCTCCAATGGTGGTACGGCGGCGAGCAAGGCGGTGCAGCACTAGCCGACGTCCTCACGGGCCGTTACAACCCCTGCGGCAAGCTGCCCGTCACGTTCTACAAGAGTACCGACGACCTGCCCGACTTCCTGGACTACACGATGAAGAACCGCACCTACCGCTACTTCACCGGCGAACCGCTGTTCCCATTCGGTCACGGACTGAGCTACACCACGTTCGAGATGAGAAACTTGAAAGTTGAACCAACGGTCGACGGCCGAAAGGAAAGTCAAAAGGGAAATGACGGTAGCCTCCAGGTGAGCGTGACGGTGAAGAACACCGGCAAGAGGGACGGCACGGAGACCGTACAGGTCTACTTCCGCCGTACGGCCGACACAGAAGGTCCCCTCAAGACGCTCTGTGGATACCAGCAGGTAAGCCTGAAGGCCGGCGAGGAGCGCGTGGTCACCATCACCCTGCCACGCCAGCGTCTGGAAACCTGGGATGCCAAGACCAATACCATGCGCTTCCAACCAGGACAGTACCAGCTGATGGCTGGTCCGTCGAGTGCTGATGCCACCTTACTGAAGACCAACATCAAATTATAAACTACTAACACAAAGACTATGAGACAATTACAAACACTTATCTCGGGGCTGCTGATCTCTGTAGCGGTTAACGCACAGGGAGACCTCCGGCTGAACGACCTCGAGTACTTCGAGCGTCAGGGCGTGAACGTGCTGGTGTTCAGCAACAGCTTTAACGGCGGGTTCAACGACGAGAAGAACTCGGGCATCGAGATTATACACCATGGTGTGCGGACGGTACAGGGCGGCGCCATCCGCCTAAACAACACACCGGAACAATGGGACCTCGTGCCGACGATGACCAGCCGCAAGGTGAACCGTGAGACCGGCAGCATAGAGGTCGGACTGCGCTACAACGACTACGACTTCGACTCACGCATCATCGTCACGGCAAAAGGCAAGGCAGTAGAGATTGCCGTCTGGCTCGACAAGCCCGTGCCCGAGAAGCTGGCTGGCGAGGCCGGACTGAACATCGAGTTCCTGCCGTCGCAGTACTGGCTGAAGACCTATATGGTGGACGGACGGCTGGGACGTTTCCCACGCTACGCAACGACCCAGACCGTCACACGCCCCAACATCGAGAAGCCACGGCAGTTCAAGGGTTTCAAGACCTACGATGACCGCGGTACCGACCGCTTCGTTGACCCCCTGCCACTGGAGACGGGGCATAGTATCACCGTGGCGACAGATGCCCCCGACAGGATGATACGTATCAGCAGCGAGGATGCCGAGTTGAAACTCTACGACGGGCGGATGCTGGCACAGAACGGCTGGTTTGTCCTACGCAGCGTGCTGCCGAAGGGCAAGACGGGCAAGGTGGTGACGTGGACCGTCGAGCCACACGCCATCCCCGGCTGGATCCGTGAGCCAAACATCGGTTTCTCGCAGGTGGGCTACACGCCCGAGCAGCCCAAGGTGGCCGTCATCGAGCTGGACAAGAACGACCCCATGCAGACTGGTTCCGCCAGTCTGATGCGCCTCAACCCCGACGGCACGACTTCCGATGCCTATAGCGCCACCGTCACCACGTGGGGACCCTATTATAAATATAATTATGTGAAGTTCGACTTCTCGTCGGTGAGACAGCCCGGCGTCTATTTCATCCAATATGGTAAGACACGCACCAACGACTTCCTGATTGACGAGCACGTCTACGACAAGATCACCGACGCCACGACCGACGTGTGGGTACCCATCCACATGAACCACATGTACGTCACCGAGGGCTACCGCACCTGGCATGGCGAGCCGTTCAAGGAGGGCTATCTGCAGGCACCAGAGAGCGACCACTTCGACCTGCACCGCCAGGGTGCCAGCACCGACACGAAGTACAAACCGCTGGAGCTCATCCCCGGCCTGAACGTCGGTGGATTCTTTGATGCCGGCGACTTCGACATCGAGACTGGTTCGAACATCAACGTCGTTCAGAACTTCATCCGTACGTGGGAACTATTTAAGCCGCAGCGCGATGAGACTTTCGTCTCGCAGGAGCAGCGTTATGTGGAGCTGCACCGTCCTGACGGCAAGCCCGACATCCTGCAGTTCATTGAGCATGGCGTGCTGAACCTCGTCAGCCAGGCCGAGCAGATAGGCCACATGGCATCGACGCTCTCGAACAGCGTGCTCGACAACTACCACCACCTCGGCGATGCCGCCAGCATCACAGACGGTCTGCACTACGACCCGTCGCTGAAGCCCTACGAGGTCAGTGCCGACGGCAAACGCAGCGGTACGCCCGACGACATGTGGGCTTTCACCACACGCAACCCCAGCCTCGACCTCCAGGCTGCCGATGTATTCTCCTCGGCCGCCCGCGTGCTCCGCGGCTATAACGACGAGCTGGCCGACCGCGCCCAGAAGCAGGCCGACCGTCTGCGCCAAGAGGCTACAGCCCTTCAGCGCGGGGCGCGATTCCGTCGCGACCGCCAAGCCGAGGCAGATAACGACTGGCTGACGGGCACTGGTGACGGCACCACATCGGGTGCATCACGGTTCTCCCGTGACGTCATCCGCAACCTGCAGACCATGCTCGACAGCATCCCCATGAAGGATGCCGCCTACAAGGAGAAGCTACGACCTGGTGTCAAGCAGTACTTAGAATACATACACAGCTTCGACCGTCAGAACCCCTACGGCGTACCCATCGGGCTCGGTAACTGGGCAGGCGTCAATGCCGTGCTCAACTTCGGCATCACCGTCAACTACGCCCATATCTACTACCCGGACATCGTCGGCAAGGACGAGGTCTACCGCGTCGCCAACTGGCTCTACGGCTGCCACCCGTACCATAACTACTCGTTCGTGGCCGTCGTCGGTGCCGCCCGTCCGAAGCAGGTGTTCTACGGTAACAACCGCGCCGACTTCTCGTTCATCCCCGGAAACGTAGCCCCCGGCCTGCTGTTCCGTAAGCCCGACCACTTCGAGAACTACGACGACTGGCCATTCCTCTGGGGACAGAACGAGGGCACCATCGCCGGCAACACGCAGTACATCATCTTCGGCTCATCGTTCCGAAACATCGTCGGGGCTTCAGAGACGAAATAAACACCAACAGACACCGATATGACTATAGCACAGAAGATACGCACATCGTTTACAGCCAGACTGGCACTCTGGGTGGCAGGCTTCGTCGTGGTCATATCGACACTGGTCGTCGGACTGCTCGCCAGTTTCTCGGAAGAGGTCATAAGAGACGAGGCCATCGACATGACACTCCAGGTGTTGGAGAACTCGGCACTGAACATCGACAACACGCTACGGAAAACAGAGATGACGGCACATCAGGAAGGACGACGGCTGCGCGTAAACAGAGCTCGAATAGACCTTCTCATCGAGGAGAGCGGTTCGCTGGCACAGTTACAGCGCTCACTGCCCAACGCACAGTTGTTCGTCACACGACGAGACAGCAGCCAACCGGACACCTATATCACTGGTGAAGAGAGCGGCTACCGTCAACTTGTACACAACGGCCGCGAGATGTACCTCTTCGTACAGCCCATAGGCGAGCGACAGTTCAGTCTCGCGGCCATATGCCCGGCAGAGAACATTTACGACAAGTACGCCAGTATGCAACGCATCCTGCTCAGCTGGAGTATCGGCGGCGTGCTCTTGCTGCTCATCTTCCTCTACTTCGTCATTGCGCGACACCTACGGCCGCTACACCTGCTGGCCGATGCCGCACAGAGTATCGCTGACGGCAATCTGGAGACGCCTATCCCCGACGCGCACCACCACCACGAAGCAGCGAGGCTCCAGGTCAGCCTGAAGAAGATGCAGCGCGCACAACGAGCCTACATGACCGAGATGCAACAGAAGCAGGCTACACTAAGTGCGCAAAATGCTGAACTGCAGGCCGCCTATGACGAGGCACAGGACTACGAGGTCAAGAAGGCGAAGTTCCTGTCACAGATGACACAGCGTATGGCAGAGCCCGTAGACCTGGTCTGCCGAAGCACCGACATCGTCTGCCGCGACTACAACCACCTCTCCAAAACCCAAATGGCCACACTCCAGGCGGATATCCAGCAAGGTACTGAGACCGTGACGGAACTGCTCGACGAACTCATGCACGAAACTGCCCTATGACAAATATACCACGTTATATACAGCAACGGCTGTCGCTACGACTCGGCCTCGTCATCGTGCTCATCATCACGGTGGCCTTCACGTTCCTCTTCGGTTTCCTCTTCCTCCGAGGCAAGCGCTACGTGCAACGCGTAGCCATCGAACGGGCCACACAGCTGCTCGACAACACCTCTGCACGCATCAACGGCATCATGGACGAGACAGAGACAGTGACCAACTTCATGGCACTGACGACACCGCGTCACCTAACGCCCGACTCCCTGCTCACCTTTACACGACGTGCCATCGAAGAGAACGCCTTCCTCACAGGAATGGCTATCTCCATGGAGCCGAACTTCTTCCCCGAGATGGGACGTTATTACTCGGCTTACTCCCTCCGGCACTCCAAGGACAGTATCACGACCGTCCGCGAGGGGCCCTTCGAGTACTTCGACGCCGTGTGGTACAAGACACCACGCAAACTGGGAACCGCCTGCTGGGTCGACGCTTACGACGACTATAACGAGGGGACACTCTCGTCACCTGACATTCTAACCAGCTACTGCTGTCCCATGCGCGACGCCTCCGGACGCTATGTCGGCAGTATCACCGCCAGCCTCACGCTGAAATGGCTCTCACAGACTGTCACAGCGCTGAAGCCCTATCCAAACTCATCGGCTATCATGATTGACCACGCAGGAACCTATATCGTTCACCCCGACACGGCAAAACTCTTCCGCGAGAACATCTTCAGCGATGCCGACCCTGCTGCACGTCGAGACATCGAGAACTTGGGAAAAGCCATGCTCGCCGGACACAGCGGGATGCTGCAGACCATCGTCGACGGAGCACCGGCGTTCATCTTCTACCGCCCCTTGGTGCGCACCGGATGGAGCTTTGCCATCGTCTGTCCCGAGAGCGACGTCTTCGCACGCTACAACCGCCTCGTCTTTTATACGTGGATCATCATCGCCACCGGACTTGTGCTGCTCATGTTCATCTGTTACCTCACCGTCCGACGCAACATCCAACCACTCAGCCAGCTCGACCATACCGTACGACGCATAGCTGACGGCCACTTCGACGAGCCACTCACCGAAAGCCCGCGACACGACAGCGTAGGACGACTCACCAACAGCTTTGTACGTATGCAGCAGTCACTGGCCAACAGCGTCACAGACATACAACGCACAAACGCCCAACTGTCAGCTCTCAACTCGCAACTCCGCGAAGCCTACCAGGTCAAACTCGAGGCCAACCGCCGAAAAGCGGCCTTCATACAGACCATGTACCACGAGATACGTACACCACTCAACATCATCAACGGCTTCACACAGGTACTCAACGCCAGTCTTCACGGATTGCCACCCGAAGAGGTCGAGGACATCACACAGCGCATGAAACAAGGTGCCGAAGACATCACACGGCTGACACATAAGCTCACCGCCGCCACCACCACGCCGTAGACAGGCATATCTAATTAACAATAAATAACAAACAACAATGAAAAGAATCATCGTAATGACCGCCCTCGCAGCACTGATGGTGCTGTCTGGCTATTCACAGACAAAGTCACCGTCATTCGACGAAGTATTAACCAGCCGTCGCAGCATTCGCAGCTATGACGCCACGAAGAAAATCTCGGAGGCGGAGGTACGCGAACTGCTGACAGCCACGCAGGAAGCCCCGTCGTGGGCCAACCAGCAGCCCTCGAAATACTACGTGGCGATGAGCCCCGACAAGCTCGCTGCCATACGAGACCTCGTCGGCGGGAATAAAGACCGCATCAAGAATGCCCCCGTGCTCATCGTCTCGACCTACGAGCGCGGCAAGTCTGGCTTCTTCGGCGGCACGGCCACCAACGAGATTGGCGATGGCTGGGGCGCTTACGACAATGGTCTGTCGAACTGCTATCTGATCCTCAAGGCGCGTGCCATGGGCTTCGACACCCTCATCATGGGTATGCGCGAGGCCGACAAACTGCGCCAGATATTCAGCATCCCCGACGATGAGACCGTCATGGCCGTCATCGCCCTTGGCTATCGTGCCGGCGAACCGCGTCAGCCGGTTCACAGGAAGCTGGATGAAGTTGTGAAGTTCTTTTAAAAAGTAAGAAAGTAAAAAGGTAAAAAAGAAAGCTAAAACCATTATTAGTAAAAGAACAGAAACTATGAAAAAAGTATTCTTTTCCCTGGCCGTGCTGCTGATGGCACTAACGGCCTGCACACAGAAGAGTGAGAAAAATGACGGCGTGAACAACTTCAAGATCCAGCGCGGCACGAACGTGAGCCACTGGCTGTCGCAGAGCGAGGAGCGTGGCGAGGCAAGGGCAAAGCACATCCAGGAGGACGACTTCGCACGCCTGGATTCGCTGGGCTTCGACTTCGTGCGCCTGCCCATCGACGAGGTACAATTCTGGGACGAGGAGGGTAACAAGCTGCCAGAAGCTTGGGAGCTGATGGACAACGCCATACAGTGGGCCGAGAAGCACCACCTGCGCACCATCGTCGACCTGCACATCATCCGTTCACACTACTTTAACGCCGTCAACGAGGGCGGAGCCAGCGCCAACACGCTCTTCACGTCCGACGAGGCACAGCAGCAACTCATCGACATGTGGTACCAGCTGAGCGACGTACTGAAAGGCTACAGCTGCGACTCCGTGGCCTATGAGTTCATGAACGAGCCGGTGGCTGAAGACCATGAGCAGTGGAACGCCCTCATCGCCAAGGTTCACAAGGCCCTGCGCGAACGCGAGCCGCAACGCACCCTCGTCATCGGCAGTAACCTGTGGCAGGGCTACCAGACCATCCAGTACCTGAAGGTGCCTGAGGGCGACAAGAACATCATCCTCTCATTCCACTACTACAATCCCATGCTGCTGACCCACTACGGTGCGTGGTGGACACCACTCAAGAACTATACGGGCAAGGTGAACTATCCCGGCGTGCTCGTGTCGAAGGAGGACTACGAGGCTGCTCCCGATTCGATAAAGCCGGAGCTGGAGCAGTACCTGACACAGGAGTGGAACATCGACAAGATCCGTCAGGACTTCGCCGACGCCATCGCCGCTGCCAACAAGTACGGCCTGCAGCTGTTCTGTGGCGAGTGGGGCGTCTATGAGCCCGTCGACCGTGAGCTGGCCTACAAGTGGACAAAGGATATGCTGACTGTGTTCAAGGAGAACAATATCGCCTGGACAACCTGGTGCTACGATGCCGACTTCGGCTTCTGGGACCAGCAAAAGCATGACTTCAAGGACAAGGGACTGGTGGACTTGCTGATGGCGGATTAAGATATTTACAGGCTGAATCATATATGAGAGTAGGAATTATCGGAACAGGGTGGATTGCCGAGAAAGCGGCAATCACCCTGAACGGGCTGGCCGAGCGGACACGAAAGGGCGACGCGTCGGCCGCAGCTTGCGAGGCCTACGCCGTCGGCTCACGCTCAATAGCGACGGCGGAGGCTTTCGCCGAGAAGTGGGGGCTTGCTAAGGCTTATGGCTCGTATGCGGAGCTCATTGCCGACCCCGACGTTGACCTCGTCTATGTGGGCACGCCCCACTCACACCACTACGACGTGACAAAAATGGCGATAGAAGCCGGCAAGCCCTGTCTAGTGGAAAAGGCGTTCATGGCGAACGCCTGGCAGACAGAAGATATTATCAACCTGGCTCACAAACGCGGGGTCTTCGTCGCCGAAGCCATTTGGACGCGCTACCAGCCAGTCGTTGACATCGTACGCAAGCTCATCGCCGATGGTCGCATCGGCCAGCCACGCCTGCTCACAGCCACCCTCGGCTATTCTATGGGGAACAAGGAGCGCATATTCCGGCCCGACCTCTGCGGTGGTGCCCTGCTCGACCTTGGCGTCTATGCGCTGAACTTCACGCGGATGTTCTTCCCGGCCGACATCAGTGTGCTTGACGGTTTTGCCGTCAAGAGTTCCACGGGCATGGACCTCACCAATGCCATGACCCTCGTATTGAAGGACGGTATGCTCTGCAACCTGCAGTCGTCAGCACAATGTGTAGGCGACAACATCGGTGTCATCGCCGGTACTGAGGGCAACCTCATCATCGACAACATCAACAACCCGCAGACCATCACGGTCAACGGCCCCGACCGCACCTACGTTGAGACTATTCACGTGCCCGAACAGATTACCGGCTACGAATACCAGTTCCTGGCCTGCCGTGATGCGCTTACTGAAGGCCTGCTGGAGCCCCGTGAGATGCCGCACGCCGAGACGCTCTATATCATGCAGCTCATGGACGACCTGCGCCACAAGTGGGACGTCCGCTATCCCATGGACTAGAAAATTTACAACCCAAATGAAAAAGCAGTTTATACTGACCGTGCTGGCAGCGCTGTTCGCGCTGTCGGCCTCAACGCAGCGTACCCTCGCCCAGAAGGTCATCCGCTCAGGTGAGATTTGGCCCGACGACCAAGGAGTACACATCAATGCCCACGGTGGCGGCATCATGAAGTATGGCGACACGTACTACTGGTTTGGTGAGCACAAAAGCGAGCACACCAGCGATGCATTGGTCGGCGTGATGTGCTACTCATCAAAAGACCTGGTGAACTGGAAAAACCATGGTGTTGCCCTGTCTGTAACGGACGAGCACGGTCACGACATCGAGCGCGGCTGCATTCTGGAGCGTCCGAAGGTCATCTACAATCCCGTGACGAAGAAGTTCTGTATGTGGTTCCACTTAGAGTTGAAAGGGCAAGGGTACAGCGCTGCCCGTTATGGCGTGGCTGTAGCCGACAGGCCTGAAGGCCCGTATAAGTTTCTCTACTCGTCGAGGGCCAACGCCGGCACGTGGCCTGTAGAGGGCTCGCCCATGAACTTCGATGAGTACCTGAAGCGCGACTTCGGTACGGGGCAGATGGCTCGGGACATGACACTCTACGTCGATGATGACGGCAAGGCCTATCACATATTCTCCAGCGAGGAGAACTTCACACTGCATATCGCAGAGCTGACAGGTGACTACCTGCATCATACCGGCCGTTACACCCGCATGGCTCCCGGCGGTCAGAACGAGGCGCCGGCCATCTTCAAGCACGACGGCACCTATTGGATGATTACCAGTGGGTGTACCGGCTGGGCACCCAACGAGGCACGTATGTTCTCCGCTCCCAGCATCTGGGGGCCGTGGACACAGCATCCCAACCCCTGCCGTGGACCGCTGGCCGAGAAGACCTTTAACGGACAATCGACGTTCATACTGCCCGTCAACGGTCACTACATCTTCATGGCTGACATCTGGCGACCCAACCACCCCATTGACGCCCGCTACATCTGGCTACCCATCGACTTTGAGGACGGCAAGCCCGTTGTCTACTGGCGCGACGAATGGAACGTCTTTAAGTAGGTGAGCTTCAGCTGGGCCGTCGCCTCGTCGATGACGGTGGCCTGCTTGTTGTAGACAATGGTGCTGTTGCTGATGTCGATGTCATGGACGCAGGACAGCCCCTTGATGCCGCTGGCCTTGATGGCCGTGCCGGCACCACGGCAGACGACGTTGGTGATGTGGATGTCCTGGAAGTTCGGGGCCAGCCGGCGCTCCTCGTCGGTGAACGTCGGCGTGCTGCCGTCGTCGCCAGCATGACGGTTGACGTAGTCGCACTGGAAGATAATAGCCTCACCTGCTATGTCGGCCATCATGATGTCGCTGATATACAGGCGCTCAGTCTTGCCGCCACGCCCCAGTCCGCTCTTGAAGCGCAGACCCACGTCAGTGCCGAGGAAACGGTTGTGGCGCACCACCATGTCACGGATGCCGCCGACAGTCTCGCTGCCCAGCACGAAGCCGCCATGGGCATGATAGACGGTATTGTCCTGTATGAGCACGTCCTGACAGCCCCAGACGTCCCACCCTTTCTTCTGTGAGCCGCTCTTCATGCAGAGGCCATCGTCACCGACATTGACCGTCGAGTTGACGATAAGTGCCTGGTGGCAGTCGCTGAGGTCTATGCCGTCGCCGTTCTGCACGTTCCATGGACAACGCACGGTGATGCCGTCGATGATAATGTTACGACAGTAGCAGGGATGGACATGGAAGCGGGGGGAGTTCTGGAACGTCACGCCCTGGAAGAGGATATTCTCGCACTGTTCAAAGCGCACGAGGTCGTTGCGCATACCCTCCTGTGTCTTCGGGTCGTCGGCGATGTCCGGGTAGCCGTTCTTCATCTGCCAGGGATACCAGAGGTCGCCTTTCTCCGTCACCTGACCACCCATCTCCAAGTACTGGTTCCACTCCACGTCGCTCATCTTGCTGCGCTTGACGGGGCGCCACTGGCTGCCGTTGCCGTCGATAATGCCCTCGCCGGTGATGGCGATGTTACGGCGCTTCGAGGCCTTGATGCAGGGGGAGACGCGACTGGACTTCCCCTCCTTGTCGACGTAGAGCGACTTGTCGGGCGAGAAGTAGATGATGGCGTTCTTCTCCAGATGGAGCTCGATGTTGTCCTTCAGTACGATGGGCCCCGTGAGCCAGACGCCCTCGGGGATGACGAGGCGGCCGCCGCCGAGCTTCGTCAGCTGGGAAATGCCCTTCTGGAAGGCCTCTGTACAGAGGGTGAAGCCGTCGCCGACGGCACCACAGTCCTTCAAGTTGACCACATTCTGGGGGATGACGACAGGCACGACGGCCTTGACGGGAGTTGGCAGTGCCTCATAGTATTTCTGGTAGTCGTCAGCAGCAACTGTCAGCGACAGCAGGACTGCAATTGTCAGTAGTAGTTTTTTCATCAGTTTGCTTTTTTAGATAATTTTGGTGCAAAATTACAAAATATTTCTCATTTCTCATTTCTCATTTCTCATTTTTTTTGTACCTTTGCCTGCAAAGAAACTAAAAACCCGATATGGACGAAGAAATACTGAACACCGAGAACCCGGAAAATCTGGAAGTCCCCGAAGCGCCAGAAGCCTCAGACACCTCCGAGGCCCACTCCGACTACAAGCCCGTGAACCGCTTCGACGCATCGGCCGTACACCACCTCTCGGGGATGTACCAGAACTGGTTCCTCGACTACGCCTCGTATGTCATCCTGGAGCGTGCCGTGCCGAACATCGAGGACGGCTTCAAGCCCGTACAGCGACGTATCATGCACTCCATGAAGCGTATGGACGACGGCCGCTACAACAAGGTGGCGAACATCGTGGGACACACCATGCAGTTCCACCCTCACGGCGACGCCTCCATCGGCGACGCCCTGGTGCAGTTGGGTCAGAAGGACCTACTCGTGGACACCCAGGGAAACTGGGGCAACATCCTCACCGGCGACCGTGCCGCCGCCCCGCGATATATCGAAGCCCGCCTGTCGAAGTTTGCCCTGGACACCGTCTTCAACCCGAAGACCACGGAATGGCAGCTCTCCTACGATGGCCGTAACAAGGAGCCTATCACGCTCCCCGTGAAATTCCCTCTGCTCCTGGCACAGGGTGCCGAGGGCATCGCCGTAGGTCTCTCGTCAAAGATTCTCCCCCACAACTTCAATGACATCTGCGACGCCGCCATCCACTATCTTCACGGCGAGGAGTTCCAGCTCTATCCCGACTTCCAGACAGGCGGCAGCATCGACGTCTCGAAATACAACGACGGACAGCGCGGCGGCGTACTGAAGGTACGTGCCAAGATTGAGAAGATAGACCAGAAGACGCTCGTCATCCGCGAGCTGCCATACTCAAAAACCGTACCGGCCCTCTGCGAGAGCATCACCAAGGCCATCGAGAAAGGAAAAATCAAAGCCAAGCGCGTCGACGACCTCACCTCGGCAAGCGTCGAGATCGTCGTACACCTGGCACCAGGCGTCTCCAGCGACAAGACCCTCGATGCCCTCTACGCCTTTACCGACTGCGAGATCAACATCTCGCCGAACTGTTGCGTCATCAGCGAACAGAAGCCGCAGTTCCTCACCATCAGCGACGTGCTGCGACACTCCGTGGAGCGCACGAAGGATCTGATACGCCAGGAACTGGAGATCCGCAAGGGCGAGCTGCTCGAGCAGCTACACTTCTGCTCGCTGGAGAAAATCTTCATCGAGGAGCGCATCTATAAGGATAAGAAGTTCGAGCAGGCGCCGACCATCGACGCTGTCTGCGAGCATATAGACGAGCGTCTGACACCCTACTACCCCACCCTGGTGCGTGAGGTGACCAAGGATGACATCCTGAAACTCCTGGAGATCAAGATGCAACGCATCCTAAAGTTCAACAAGGACAAGGCCGACGAGCTCATGGCCCGCATCAAGGGCGAGATCGACGAGATAGACCGCGACCTGGCGAACATGATAGAGGTAACCGCCTCATGGTTCCAGTTCCTCAAGGACAAGTACGGCAAGGACCACCCGCGGCTGACGGAGATCCGCAACTTCGACACCATCGAGGCCACGAAGGTCGCCGAGGCCAACCAGAAGCTGTACATCAATCGCGTGGACGGCTTCATCGGTACCGGTCTGAAGAAGGACGAGTTCGTCTGCAACTGCTCCGACATCGACGATATCATCCTGTTCTACAAGGACGGCAAGTACAAGGTCATCCGCGTGGCTGAGAAGGTGTTCGTCGGCAAGAACGTCCACTACGTGGCAGTCTTCAAGAAGAACGACACACGTACCATCTATAACGTCGTCTACCGCGACGGCAAGAAGGGCGCCTGCTTCATCAAACGTTTCAACGTCACGTCGATGACACGCGACAAGGAGTACGACCTGACGCAGGGCACCCCTGGCTCGAAGCTGATGTACTTCACTGCCAACCCCAACGGCGAGGCGGAGATTATCAAGGTGACGCTGGAGCCGAACCCGAAGCTGAAGCGCATCTTCATCGACAAGGACTTCTCCGAGGTCATTATCAAGGGACGCGCCTCGAAGGGTAACCTGCTGACAAGGAACCCCGTACACCGCATCGGCCTGAAGAGCCACGGACGCTCCACACTGGGAGGTCGCAAGGTGTGGTACGACCCCGACGTGAACCGTCTGAACTACGATGAACACGGACGGCTCCTCGGTGAGTTCTTTGACGACGACCAGATACTCGTCGTCCTCGAGAACGGTGACTTCTACCTGACGAACTTCGACGTGAACAACCACTACGAGGCAAACATCCTACGCATCGAGAAATGGGAGCAAGACAAGGTGTGGAGCGCTGTCCTCTACGACGCCGACAACCAGGGCTATCCCTACGTGAAGCGCTTCCTGATGGAGGCTACAAAGCGCAAGCAGAACTTCCTGGGCGAGAACCCGCTCTCGAAGCTCATCCTCCTCACCGACCAGGTGTACCCGCGTCTGCAGGTCGTCTACGGCGGACAGGACGAGTTCCGCGGCAGCGAGGAAATTGACGTCGAGCAGTTCATCACCGTCAAGGGCTTCAAGGCCAAGGGCAAGCGCCTGACGACCTACCAGTTGGAGAGCATCACCGAGCTGGAACCTACCCGTTTCCCCGAACCACCGGAAGACGCGGAAGACGCAGAGGAGTCAGAAGACGCGGACGAAGACCTCGACCCCGATGCCGACAAGAGCGAGCAGCAGGTCATCGACGAGATCACTGGTCAGACCAACCTGTTTGATGCCTTCGACCAAGATAATAACGAAGAGTGAACAGTATGTTTATTAGCATATCAAGAAAGGTAACAGTAATACTCTTCACTATTCACTGTTCAATGTTCGTTAGTCCCGTAGGGGCGCTGGCCCAGACCGACGTCACCAGCAGCTGGCAGGTGGGCGTTGGCGGCACACGCATCCTAGACACCTACCTCTCGCAGGAGAAGTTCAGCGGCGCTGGCATCACTATTCTCAACAGTAACGAACGGCAACGCCCCAACAGGCACTGGACGATGCTCACGGAACATGAGCTGAACATCGCCACGGCAGCCGACCGCGCCGACAAGCGCGAGGAGCTGGAAGGCAGCTACACCCTCTTCGTCGGTGGCCTGCGCCAGTGGCGCTTCGGTCCGCTACGTCTGCAGGGCGGCGCCATGGGTGCCGTCGATGTCGGCTTCACCTACAACACCAGCAACAGCAACAACCCCGCCCAGGGCCGTCTGTCGTTACAGCTCATGCCGACGGGTACCGCCGCCTACACATTCAAGCTGTGGCGCCGTCCCCTGCAGCTGCGCTACGAGCTGCAGCTGCCGCTGGGCGGTGTGATGTTCAGCCCGAACTACGGACAGTCCTACTACGAGATATTCTCGCTGGGCAACTACGACCATAACGTTGTGATGACAACATTCGTCAGCGCCCCAACCTGGCGCCAGCAGCTGTCGGCCGAATACCCCATTGGCCGCGGCACCAGCCTGCGCATCAGCTACCTAGGACACTACCAGCAGTCGAACGTCAACCATCTGAAGACGCACATCTACCACGACCGCGTAATGATTGGCATCGTGAGAAATGTAAAAATGATAAAATTATAAAATGTAAAAATGAGAAGGCTTGCTGTTCTAATTCCCAAATTCCTCTATTTTTACATTGCTACCGTACTGATGGTTGGCTGTATCGACGAGGACGAGTACCCCGACACGCCGCAAGGCAACTTCGAGGCACTCTGGCGGATCATCGACGAGCACTACTGCTTCCTCGACTACAAACAACATGAGTACGGCCTCGATTGGCAGGCTGTCTACGATAAGTATAAGGTACGCGTGAGCCCCGTGATGGACAACCACCAACTCTTCGAGGTGCTGGCCTCGATGCTCTCAGAGCTGCGCGACGGCCATGTGAACATGAGTGCTGCCCACGACTACGCCCGCAACTGGTCGTGGCACGAGAACTACCCCGCGAACTTCAGCGACTCGCTGCTGCGCATCTACCTGGGGCGCGACTACAAGATTGCCGGGGGCATCGACTACCGCATCCTCGACGACAACATCGGCTACCTGCGTTATGAATCGTTCCAGCAGGGTACCGGCGACGGCAACCTCAACGAGGTACTCAGCGACCTCATCACCTGCAGCGGACTGATCATCGACATCCGCAACAACGGCGGCGGCAACCTCACCAACGCCGAGAAGCTCGCCGCCCGCTTCGCCCAGGAGAAGACGCTCGTGGGCTATATCCAGCACAAGACGGGCAAGGGTCACAGCGACTTCTCAGCCATGGAGCCACGCTACCTCGAGCCGTCCAGTCAGTTACGCTGGCACAAACCCGTCTGCGTGCTCACCAACCGCCATGTCTTCTCCGCCGCCAACGAGTTCACCCTCTATATGCACGCCCTGCCCAACGTCAAACTGGTGGGCGACCATACCGGCGGCGGCTCGGGAATGCCCTTCAGCTCGTCGCTGCCCAATGGCTGGAGTATCCGCTTCTCTGCCGTGCCTATGTACGACACAGAGCGCCAGCCGACGGAGTTTGGCATTGAGGCCGACTACCATGTCGACCTCACCAGCGAGGACTTCCTGCGGGGTAAGGATACCATCATCGAGTTTGCCCGCAAGTTGTTAACAAAATAAAAAAAATGAGACACTTCGGAAAATTTTCCCTTTCTCCTTTCTCATTTCTCATTTATTCTTTGTACCTTTGCACCCGCAATTGACAGGCAGAGCCCCCTTTTGCGCCTGTGGCGGAATTGGTAGACGCGCCAGACTTAGGATCTGGTTTCTCACGAAGTGCAGGTTCGAGTCCTGTCAGGCGCACAGTAAGTCGGCATAGCTCAGCTGGTTAGAGTATCACCTTGACATGGTGGGGGTCCTTGGTTCGAATCCAAGTGTCGACACAAAGAAAGCAAGCCCGAAAGGCTTGCTTTTTTGTTTTTACGTTTCACTATAAGATGTAACAACACACTGAGTTGAACGAAAATCTTCAAAAATCTAACGAAATGGCTTTCGTCAGGCTTATTTATGTCAGATTTTTGAAGATTTTTGTTTATTACTCTCGCCGCTCTGTCGAGTAGCGTACAACGACCGTCGGTGCATAAGTGTTTAGGAGGGTGAGCAGGATGGTACCCTTGTCGTTCTGGAAGGTGGCCTCCTTGTGCAGGTCACCGTGCTTACCCATGTTCGGCCATCCGAATTCCTTCTCGAATTCATCGTGTAGCGCCTGCCACAGGTTGCTCGTCGAGTCGTTATAGGTAGCGGTGTAGTTCTCCAGGATGTCAAGGATGGTGTCGTTTTGGTGGTATACGGCCACGGTGAAGTTACGGGCCAGGGTGTCGACCATCACGTAACGGTCTTCATACTTCGTGGTGTCGAGCCACAGGTTAGGCACCTTCTGCTGGATGGAGTCGACCATCGACTTAGCCGACATACCCATCGTCAAGCCACGGTAGTTAATGTAGCCGCGCTCGCCTGAGCAGGCAGCCATCAAACAAAGCGCCGCAAAAGCAAAAATCAGTTTCTTCATAACATTTAAAGTTTAGGAATAATATGGTGCGAAGGTACGGAAAAAGCAGCAAACGGCCAAGCATTTACGTAACATTAACATAAAATACGTTTCAGAACGTTCGTGAAGCGTGTTTTTTTCGTACCTTTGCCCCCAAATTTCAAATAACACAAAAGCGCATATGAAGAGAATTCTGACACTCGTGGCAGGCATCATCGTCGCCGCCACCCTGACCAGCAGCCGTCAGGCTGAGAAGGTCATCACCAAGGAGGACGGCATGACCGTTGTGAATACTACCGAACTAGGTAAGGACGTCATCGGCTACATCAGCCCCACGCCGCTGAAGATCTATATCCAGAAAAATAAAGTGGTGAAAGTCGAGGCCCTGAAGAACCAGGAGACACCCAAGTATTTCGTCAAGGTGAAGAACGCCCTTCTGGACAAGTGGAACGGCCAGAAGGTGGCCGACGCCCAGAAGTTGAAGGTCGACGCTGTCACCGGTGCCACGATGTCGTCCGACGCTGTCATCAAGAACGTCCAACTGGGACTAGAATATTACCAGAAGAAGGGAAAGAAATAGGCAAGAAACAAAACAAGAAAGTACTTAAACAAAAATCTTCAAAAATCTAACAAAATGACTTGCGATGGGCTTATTTTTGTTAGATTTTTGAAGATTTTTGTTTAAGTTTGGCGCGTTATGTTTACTTCACGTTACCGACCTTAATCAGGTACTCACCTATCTGAACGGCGTTCAGGGCGGCACCCTTACGGATCTGGTCACCAGAGAGCCAGAACGTCAGGCCATTCTCGTCGCTGAGATCCTTACGTACACGACCTACGAAAACGTCGTCCTTGCCTGCGG
This sequence comes from Prevotella sp., assembly GCA_016285245.1. Lineage (GTDB taxonomy): Bacteria > Bacteroidota > Bacteroidia > Bacteroidales > Bacteroidaceae > Prevotella. Next base: position 32,936 of record JAEEQH010000008.1, on the reverse strand, counting down.
TCTCCAGCGGCATGGGGTAGACGAGGTTGGCGGGGTCGTCGACGAGCGTACAGCCGGGGGCGGCGGCGATAGCCTGCTGGGCCTCCTCAACGCTGATGGGACGCTCGGTCTCAATCCACACGCTCTCGGAATGTGAGCGCAGCGAGCTGACACGCACGCACATGGCCGAGCACTTGGCGTCGGTATGCATGATTTTGCGCGTCTCGTTGTACATCTTCATCTCCTCCTTCGTATAGCCGTTGGGCTGGAAGACGTCTATCTGCGGAATGACATTGTAGGCCAGCTGGTGCGGGAACTTCTTTACTGTCTTCACCTCACCCTCTTCAACCATCTCCTTGTACTGCTGCTGCAGTTCGGCCATGGCGGCGGCACCGGCACCCGAAGCACTCTGGTACGAGGCGACGTGGATGCGCTTGATGTGGCTCAGCTGCTCCAGCGGCTGCAGAACGACAACCATCATGATGGTCGTACAGTTCGGGTTGGCGATGATACCGCGGGGACGCTTCAGGGCGTCCTCGGCGTTGCACTCGGGCACCACCAGGGGCACATCGTCGTCCATGCGGAAGGCGCTGGAGTTGTCGATCATCACGGCACCATACTTCGTGATGGTCTCGGCAAACTCCTTCGACGTGCCGGCACCGGCGCTGGTGAAGGCGATATCGATGTCCTTGAAGTCGTCGTTATGCTGCAGCAGTTTCACCGTCAGCTCCTTACCACGGAACGTATACTTCGTGCCGGCGCTACGCTCAGAGCCGAACAGCACCAGTTCATCCATCGGGAAATTTCTCTCGTCAAGCAGGCGCAGGAACTCCTGGCCCACGGCGCCTGAAGCGCCCACAATTGCTACTTTCATCAGCGTAAAAACTATTAATGTTACAATTTTGGCTGCAAAGGTACTAAAATTTCTCAATTCTCAATTCTCAATTCTCAATTATTTTGTAACTTTGCACGCAGAATGGCACAATTAGCGGCGTATTTTCCCATCACCGACCCCACGCTCATCTTCTTCGTGGTCCTGCTGATGATTCTGTTTGCTCCTATCATCATGAGCAAACTGCGCATACCGCATATCATCGGACTGGTACTGGCGGGTGTCATCGTCGGCCACTACGGACTGGACATCCTCGAGCGCGACAGCTCTTTCGACCTCTTTGGCCGGGTGGGACTCTACTACATCATGTTCCTTGCCGGTCTGGAGATGGACATGGAGGGCGTGAAGCGCAACACCCGCCGCTTCCTTGTCTTCGGACTGCTGACGTGTCTCGTGCCCCTGGGGCTCACCTACGTCATGGCCGTCACCCTGCTCCACTACTCGCCGACGGCGGCGTTCCTGCTGGGCTGTATCATGGCGTCGAACACACTCATCGCCTATCCCATCATCAGCCGCTACGGCCTGCAGAAGCACAGCAGCGTGGCCCTCTCCGTCGGGGCGTCGATGATCTCGCTGTTCCTGTCGCTCGTGATGATTGCCGGACTGGCCGCCCAGTTCCGTAGTCACGATGAAAGCCAACCGTCAACCATCAACTACCAACTTCTCTTCTGGCCGCTGTTCGTGCTGAAGTTAGCGGGATACATCGCCGCCATGCTATGGATCATCCCCCACCTGACGCGCTACTTCCTGCGCCGTTACAGCGATGCCGTCATGCAGTTTATCTTCATCCTCGCGGTGATGTTCCTCAATGCCGCGCTGACGGACTTCATCGGCCTAGAGGGCATCTTCGGCGCCTTCTTCTCAGGACTTATTCTCAGCCGCTACATACCCCACGTGTCGCCCCTGATGAACCGTCTGGAGTTCATCGGCAACGCCCTGTTCATACCCTACTTCCTCATCGGCGTGGGTATGCTCATCAATGTACGTACCATCGCACAGGGTCCCTACGTGCTGTGGGTGATGCTGCTCATCGCCTTCTTCGGCACCTTCGGCAAGGCCGTCGCTGCCTACCTCTCCAGCCTCCTGTTCCGTCTGCCGAAGCGCGACGGCCATATGATGTTCGGTCTGACGTCCGCACACGCCGCCGGCGCCATCGCGATGGTCATGGTGGGTATGCGACTGGAGGTGGAACCCGGCGTCTTCCTGGTCAGCGACGATATGCTCAATGGCGTCGTGCTGATGATCCTCGTCACCTGCGTCATCTCGTCGCTGATGACCCAGCACGCCGCCCAGCAGGTGACCCTCGCCCAGCACCAGTCTTCACTGTCCTCCGCAGACCACTCACCACGCACCACGCACGAGAAGGTACTTCTCTGCGTCAAATACCCTGAGATTGCGCCGCAGCTGCTCGAGCAGGCCATCCTCATGCGCCACACGCCAAGCAGTAAGCAGCAGGGGCTGGTGGCGCTGAACGTCGTCTACGACGACGAGTCGGCCAGCCGCCACCGCGAAGAGGGTCTCCATCTCCTGGAGAAGCTCGAGCAGCAGGCCGCTGCCGCCGACGTGCCCATGCAGACGCAGGTACGCCTGGCCACGAACATCGCCAACGGCATCAAGCACGCCTTCCGCGAATACGGCTGCTCAGAGATTATCCTCGGTATGCACGTACATACTGAGCGCAACGCGAAGTTCTGGGGCGACTTCCTGCAGAGTCTCTACAACGGTCTGAACCGCCAGATTATGCTCTCGCGATTCGTACAGCCGCTGACGACGCTGCGCCGCATACAGGTCGCCGTGCCCAGCCGCGCCGAGTTCGAGCCTGGCTTCCACCGCTGGCTTGAGCGCCTCTGCCGACTCGCAGGACAGCTCGACTGCCGCATACAGTTCCACGGACGTCAGGAGTCGCTGGTGCTCATCGCCGAGTACATTAACAACCTGCACCCCTCCGTACGCACGGAGTTCACGCCCATGGCCCATTGGAACGAGCTACCGCAGCTCGCCGCACACATCGCCGACGACCAACTCTTCGTCGTCGTCACCGCCCGTAAGGGCACCATCTCCTACAAGAACGCCCTCGAGCGCCTGCCCGACGAGCTCCAGCACTACTTCTCTGGCAAGAATCTCATGATCATCTTCCCCGACCAGTATGGTGACCAAAAGGAGGATCGCATGAGCTTCACCGAGGCACAGCACCATGAAGAGAAGTCCGTCTACGACTGGCTGCTGCGCAATATTGATAAAATCAAGAACAAATGATTGACGTTACAGAAATTAAGAAGAGTTTCGGCTCACTACAAGTACTCAAAGGCATTGACCTCCACATCGACCGTGGAGAAGTAGTCAGTATTGTCGGACCATCGGGCGCCGGCAAGACCACGCTGTTGCAAATCATTGGCACCCTCGACCGCCCGGACTCGGGTTCCGTGTGTGTCGATGGTATCGACGTGACCACTCTCTCGCAGAAGGCCCTCGCCGACTTCCGCAACCGCCACCTCGGCTTCGTCTTCCAATTCCACCAGTTGCTGCCGGAGTTCACCGCCCTGGAGAACATCATGATTCCCGCCTACATTGCCGGCAAGGCCAACAAAGAAGCCAAGGAACGCGCACGCGAGCTGCTGCAGTTCATGGGCCTCGCCGACCGTGCCGACCACAAGCCCGCCGAACTCTCCGGCGGCGAGAAGCAGCGCGTCGCCGTGGCACGCGCCCTCGTCAATAACCCCGCTGTCATCCTCGCCGATGAACCCTCCGGTTCCCTCGACACGCAGAACAAACAGGAGCTCCACCAGCTCTTCTTCGACTTGCGCAACCAATTCGGACAGACCTTTGTCATTGTCACACACGACGAGCAGCTGGCCACCCTGACCGACCGCACTATCCACCTCAAGGACGGTGCCATCTGCCCTGTAGAGCCTGTTAGCCCCGAAGAGCCGGTTGCTCCCGCAGAGCTTATTACCCCCATGGATATGCGCGCTGAGCTCTGAGTGTAAAGGTAAGCTTTAGCTTTCTAAAGGTCATCTTTTCGCGGCTAAAGGTGACCTTTTTGCGGCTAAAGACCATCTTTTCACGGCTAAAGGTATCCCATACAACCTCATGCAACCTTTGTAACCTAAAAAAGGTTGCAAAGCTGCTGTCCCAAAAGGTTTCAGCAACTTTGCAACCTATTTTGCAAAATTTCCTATAGTGTGTGCGGATTACTCTGCGATACAGATAGAGACACGGTTCAGGTCGTTCTCAGCGAACGGCTGTACGCGCGAACCCTTAGAGTCGTAGCTGATGCGATCCTCAGCGATACCATACTGCTCCTTCAGGGCCTTCACGACGACGTCAGCACGCTGTGCAGCGAGACGGTCGTTGATCTTGTCGTTACCAGTGCCAGCGTCAGCATAGCCAGTAACGACGACCTTAGCCTTCGGATACTTCTGCAGGTAGTCGGCGATGTCCTTCACCTTCTGGGCCTCGGTGTCGCGGATGTCAGTCTTGTTGATGAGGAAGAAGACGTCGCGGCGGATGGGCTCGATCTTCTCTACGACAGGTGCGGGAGCGGGAGCAGGTGCGGGCTCGGGCTCAACAACGGGCTCCGGCTCGGGAACGGGTGCGGGAGGCACAATCTTGTTGTAGGTCTTACCGAGGTTGATGCGGAGGCCAGCCAGTGCGTTGAAGTACCAGTCAGCGTTCTCAGCCTTCTTAGAGTTGTAGTGGTCGCTCAGGATGTTGGCGTTACCCTCGACGATGATGCTGACAGCGTCGCTCAGACGGAAACCGAGCTCGAGGCCGGCACGTCCGAAGGGACGAATCTTGCTGCCATCCCAGAGATACTCCAGCTCAAAGTTGCTCAGGTTCTTCTGGTTGGCTACGAGCTGGTTAGCGATGTCGTTAACCTCTTCGTTGCCCCAGCCGAAGTTGGCACCACCACCGATGAAGGCGGTCACGTTGAACACACGGAGGGGGTTGTAGCCGCAGATGAGGTTCGAGAGGTTGAACATCACATCGATGCCGGGAGCCACGTAGTTCCACTTGTAGGTCTCGGTGTGAGGAGCCTCATTGCCAACATAGAAACCGTTCCAGCCACCCTTCGACTGCCAAGCGTTAGCCTGCAGGCGAGCAGCGATGACGGGCGAGAACTGATAGCCCAGTCCGAGCTGTACGTTCGGAGAGATCAGATCCTTGAACTTTGCCTCACCAAGCGTGTACTGTGCGCCACCTTCGAGGTTGAGGAAGAAGTGCTTCTGGAACTCATACTTGTTACCCGAGGCATCAGTATATGTAGCCTGGGCATTTGCTGTAACAGCACCCATAGCGAAGAGGGCTACAGCAAACAAAGTCTTTAATGCTTTCATAATTTGTATTTAATTGATAATGATATATATCTACACTTTTCGGGGGCAAAGTTACATTATTTTTTTGATTTACCTACAAATTTTTGCAAAAATCTTTAAAAAAACGTGCTTTTTTCCCAAAAGAAGGGCGTTTCCGGCCGTTTTTCGGTAGAAAACGCCCTTATAAAGAGGTATCTGATCTTACTTGTTCTTCACTGGTCGGATGGGCATACCCTGATAACGGTCGTAGACAGTCACGGTCTTGTAGTCTGAGCTCGGCCTTCCCAAGAAGGCCATACCCTTTGCTCCTTTATACTGTACCGTCGTACTCAACGTACTGGTCCAGTAGGTACAGTAACTCCGACTCATAGTAGTAACGCTGCCTTTATCCGTAATCTTATAGCCCGATGTAGGCAGATAGATACTCTCGCTCTTCTTCGTGGAGCCTTTTTTATAGACACGGAAGCCGTCACCTTCTTCTACCCAGTCACAATAGTTTATCAGATCGCTCCATTCCTCCATCGTCGGCATACGCCAATCGCCACCCCATACCTGAGAAGCAGCATCATACTGCGCTGGCAGCGGCTGTAGGCCAGTCACCACGTAGGCATTGTTCTTGTAGTGAATATAGGTCGACTGCGAATAATCGCTACGCGACTGCGTATCGCCCCAGGGGATGTAGTAGCCAACATTCGATGCACTAGAGCTGCCGACGTTCCTGTCAGCCCAGTAGATACTCAAACCCAAGTCAACGGCATTACCTGCAGAAGGTGTCTCGGGCTGTGTCTGTCCAGAATCACCGCCGGACTCACCACCAGGCTCTCCACCAGACTCACCACCAGACTCACCGCCGCCACTGCCTGACGAAGAGCCGCTGGTCTCTTCATAGACTGGACGAATGGCCAACTGGTAATAGATGGGGCCCTTAGAATCGACACTCAAAGAGGTCGAATAGACAATAGGGATAGGTACGCTGACGTTATTCAGGTTGGTGCTCGCCCAGTAAGCACACAGGCTGTTATCGGAGACGAGGTTGCCCTTTGAATTCCTCAAGCCTGCCGCAGGAAGGAGGATAGATCTGCCATTCGGACCGATAAACTTAATGCCGTAATGCGACACACCATTGGCATCGGTGAAGGTTCCTCTCTCGGCGGTACACTCACGGATAAGTTCCTCAAAGTCAGACTGACGCGGCAGACGCCAGCCCGTTCCCCACTGCACCGTGGCAATATCGTACTGCGTGCCGGCAATATCAATGATATTACCATTCTTGAATGACGTGTTCTGTGAAATCAGATAATCACTTGCATAGAGAGAATGCACTTCTCCCGTAGGATCACCCCAGCCATAACGAGCATACTGCGTTTCCGGCACATGCATCGCTGACGTCGAACCCATGTTCCACGATGCCCACTTGGTGCCGCTGGACAGACCAAGGTTGACCGCCTCTGCCACCGGGAACTTATCTAACTTCTTCGTATCGAAGCTAATGGTCTGGTCAAATGTGCCATTGTCAGTCTGCAAAATGACCTTCACGTAGTAGGTGGTGTTCTGCAAAAGACCGGTGAGGTTAATGGTTATCGTAGACGCTGCCTCATCGACGGTTTTGGTGTAGGCTAAGTTATCTGCACTCGTACCATACTTAATAGTCACCTGCGGCGCATCCTCCAAGTCACCCGTCAGCGTAGCCGTCACCGTGGCACTCTGTGCCTCAATGCTGGATGCCGTCACCGTGCCAAGACCCGTAGGAACGACCACCGGTCCCGTGACGGGACGGATAGCCAGTCCGAGGTAGCGGAAATCCTCGGCGACCGTCGGTGTCGGAGTGCCTTCAGAAAAACTCATCATCCGGGCTTTCGCTTTGTCGGTTGCCTGCCCCAACATACCTGTCCAGTAGTAGCCCTTAGCTGTCTTGTCAGCCTCGGTCTTTCCTTGACGGTAGCCGGCAGCGGGGAAGAAAATCGTCTTTGCCTCGTCGGTCTTCAACTTACCCACGACACCCACGCTATCGTTCTCGACATCGTTGACCCACTCCCAGTTACAGGCGTCAATCAGCTCCTGCAACTCAGCCTCAGTAGGCATATGCCACGACTCATCCCATTTCACTTTGGCGACGTCGTACTGACTGGCAGAGATCTGTGCCGGAGCCGTCGTGGTCGGGAAATACTGCAGTTTCGTGGAGTAGTTCGTCAGCGTCGTGTCACCCCAGCCTATCAGAAGGCCCGGATCTTTCGCACTGGCAGCACCCAAGTTGCGGTCGGCCCAGCGCACGCCCAAGCCAAAGTCGATAATGTTAGGGGTGTCCGTCAGCGTCACTGAATTACCTGGTACGAACTGCATCTGGTCGATGCGCCACACCTCCATCTGCAACACTTGCTGCACGCCATCTTGATCAGTGTATTTCAACACCATCTGCTGTGCCGAGGTCGACAGCACGCCCAAGAGGGCACAAACCACTAATAATATTGTCTTTTTCATTTTTTATAGATCTTGAACGTGTTGTTATTGACTTGGATGATATAGAGACTCTGCGGCTGACTGGCCAGACGGACAACAATATCCGTCTCAGAACGCTGCACATCGGCAGCCACGTGCTGACCGCGGGCATCGAAGACGTTAACCTTAGCAGTCTCTTCGGCACCGGTGATGCGCACCGTCTGGCGGTCGATGACCGTGAAGCGGAGACCGTCGGCGGTGTTCTCAGCGATTCCGTCAGCCTGCTTCTCTTCGAAGACGATGGCAATCGTCAGCTTTCCGGCGGGCTTAGCATACTTATATTGCATGGAAGTGCCCGTAATAGGACTTTCCTTGTAGTCCAGGTTCTCCGACAGCAAGAAGCTGCTGATGACATAACCACTCTTCGGATACACCATCAAGGTCACGCTATCGCCTGTTTCGGCAGAATAGCCAATCAAAGTCACTTCTCCATGTGAGCATTTATAACTGGCAAGCGTATTCGTGGGATCGACTATCGGCTCTATCGCCTCATCGTCTAAGGTCACGACAATGTCAGACTCGGGAACAGGTTTCTCGATAGTGAACGCCGATTCGACGGAACCGGTGTAGTTGTCCTTACCGCGAACGTTAATGACGGCAGTTCCAGCATTGACATTCTTGTTATAACTCACCGTATAGTCGACATTCTTAGTCAGCGTCTTGCCGTCGAGCACCACCGTGACGACAGGCTCAATGGCCAGGCCGGTATAGATATATGTCGACTGCTCTGTGCTGACCGTTGCCTCGCTGAGGTCACATGGAGCAATGGTGAACGTCTGCGACGTGCTGCCCGTATAGCTGCTGCCATCAACGGCAGTAATGGTGATGGTAGCGGTACCAACATTGGTATTGTCAGACAATTGGGCGGTAAAATCCTCGTGGGCAGTCAGCTGCGTGCCGTTGTAAGTAACGGTGTACTCAGGAGAAACCGCCTCACCAGTATACACGTACGTACCCTTCACCGTGATGGTGGCACCACTCAGGTCATAGGTCACAGGTGTGGGAGGATCGGGGTCATCCGGTCCCGGTTCAGGCGTCGTCTCGCCCTGTCCGAGGTCCTTTGGCTCTGGATAGACTGGTGCCGGGTACTGGATGTTGACCGTCTTCATGGTCCCTGGCGTTGAACCGGAACCACTTTGTGACGGGGTGGCGGCACTACGGTCGGCACTGAACTCGATGGCATCGAAGCTGTCAAACGCTATAGCGCCTTGTTCGGAAGAGATTATCATACCCTCAGAAGAGAAGGTAATCGTCGCTCCTACAGGAACAGTCTTCTCGCCAGCAGCAGAACCGCTTTTCGACAAATGCAATACCGTGCCGTTATCAGCCAACAGAGGGGGTGATAACAGCACGACAGCAACGGCCAGATAAAGGCCTCGGAAAATACTGCTCATTTACTTATGTTTTGCGACACCGTGGAAGTACAGGGTGTCGGGACGTTGTTTCATATTCGTATAGACGCCGATCATACGTTCGAAGTCGCCCTCGGGGAGATCCTTCGGATCGAACGTCACTTTAATGGTGGTCTTCTCGCCAGCCCAGAGGTTATCTCTGCTGAAATCGAGTTTCGTACAGTCACATGAGGACACGACATCAGCGAGGTAGATATAATGTCCGCCATCGTTACGAATGGTGTACTTTACCACGCGTGTACCATCCTCGATAATGACTGACCCGAGGTCTTGATCAGTCTGCTCGTAGACAAGCTTCGCAGGCAGGCTGGAATCAGGTTTCTTACTGCAACTGGCCGTCATCAGGAGCAGGCAAAGCGACAGGAACAGATAATTCAGTGTTTTCATCATCTTGAAAAACAATCAATAGACTTTCTTAACGCCGTCGGCACGTTGGTCACGGAGCGTCAGATACCAGGTATCCTCAACCTTTACAGGATTCAGGAACAGGTGGGTGATGCCCTTATCGTCGTCGAGCGTACCGATGTTGAAAAGTTTCACCTTCAGGCTAATCTCATTGTTACGGTCGCTGTGGAGCACAAAGGCATCGATGCGGCAGCCGTAGTTCGAGAACATCTGCACTTTCTGAATATACTCCTTACGCTGCTTGTCGGTATAGGGGAAGATGCTGTCGTTACGGAACGTGTTGAGCATCATCGAGCACGACTCGAAGTCGTTCTTACCGAAGAAGTCAGCAAACTGCTGGCAGAGGTTCCAGATGTCGGCAGAGTCCTGGGCAGTGTAAACCATCGAGGCAGGACGGAGAACAAGATCAATTTCCTGCTTCTTCTTGTTGCTGCAGGAGCTGAATGCCAGCACGGCTACCATTGAAATAAAAAACAGTTGTTTCAGTTTCATCGCGTAAATGGTTATTATCGCGTTTTAAGATTAAAAATAGGGGAGGAGTATCATACCCCTCCCCTATATCTATAGATATCCGTTAGGATCTTACTTACTTAGCCTGACGGCTTCCATTCGTACCCGTACCGCCGTTACCCTGGGTAGCCTTAACGGTCACCTGGACAGTGGTATAGATTTCACCCCAGATGTAGGTCACCTTAATCGGCAGCCACAGGTGGAATTCCTGAGTGGTGTTAGAGAAGTTACTGTAGGTAATGTAACCGAAGTCTTCCTGCTCACCGGGTCCCTCGACGGCATCCTCAGGCTTGTACTCATAGACGAGGTCAAGCAACGGGTTCTTGTCAACCAGAGGAGCCTTCGTCGAAACGTTACCATCGGCATCAAGGTCAGTCATCACCTCAGCATTCTCAGCGAGGAAGTGACCCTCAGCAACGTCAGCAATCTCGATGAACTGGATGCCATAGTAGTACCAGTACTCGGTCTTGAACGGAACGTCACGCCAGTCGGTGAAGCTCACACAGTCGCGGAGGTAGATAATCTGCTTACCGTTGTCAGCAGCATCACCCACGGTCTTGTCAGAGTTCTTGACGTTGATAGGACGCAGGAAGCGGATGTCGAACGTGTTCTGAGACAGAGGCACATTACAGGTTGCATAAGTAGCCTTCACACCAACCACAGCCTTGACGATATCGTTAGCGAGCTCGTCGTGAGCAGCATAGTTCAGCAGAGCGTCAGCAACGTAGTTGTTGCGATAGCCAACCTGCCAGTGGTTGATAGAGTCCTTAGCATCACAAGCTTCGTCCTGATCGAAGTACATGATAGCAACTGTATCGCGCTTGTCAGCAGGAGTATCCTTCCAAGAAGTATAGGTGCTCTCGTAAGCGCCCAGAGCCTTACCCTTGTTGATGACCTCGAGCTTGTAGCTCTTACCGTTGTTAGCCTTGAACTTCTGATCCTTATAGGTAGAGTCAACGAAGACGAGATCGAGCTTCAGGCTTCTACCCTTGATGTCAGCACCATTGATGGTAATGAACTTGTCATAAGCATCGTTAGTCGGAGTGATCAGCTTGTTAGGAACACCAGCAGCGTTGCTAGCCTTGGTGAAGACGTCGGGCAGGTGAGTCGTCAGCGAGTCAGCCTGGCCAGTCCACTCTTCCTTAGCACTTGTATCCTCGGGGCTCAGCGTCTGAGCGTGAATCTCAACAAGACCCGGAGTCACAACTCTCGTGACAGGATCAGGATTAGCGTTCTTAGCATACCAGTTAGAGGTATTACGTCTGTTGAACTCGTTCTCCCAGTTCAGAACGCCACTAACAGTGGGCTCAGCGCTGATGGTCAGACCAGCCGGGATGAAGGCAACATAGATGTAAGTCGGATACTGCGGAGCGGGGAGAGTGCTATTGCCTCTCTTCTGGAAGCGAGCGACACGTACGAGGTTAGCCTTAGAAGCGTCACCACCAAGCTTGTTAGCATAAGCAGTCAGCTGTGCGTCAGTAACCTTCCACTCGACTACAGAAGTCTGCTCATCCTCCCAGTTACGGCGGATTCTGATCTGGCCGAGCTCATCAGTTGCAGAACCATCGTTTGTAACAGCAGTCGGAACATAGCCATTACCAACCTTCTTCAGATAGAACTGGTTGAAGACTTCACCATCACCGTCATAGATGTAGTTAGACTCGAACTCATTCTGCGTGATGTCGATGTCGGACATGATGTCGTACTCCATCTCAATCCAGCGCTGTACGAACTCCATTCCCTTGCCGCCAAGTGCAGCACAGAAGTCCTGAGAAGCGGTCATACCCGGAGTATTGTACTCAACCATGTAGATAGGCTCAACATACTCATCAATCTGCTTCGGATGCTCAACAATCTTGATGCGGATGTAGCCGTAGTCAACAACGACGTCCTTACCATCCTCACCGGGCATATAGAGCTCTACGCGAACCAGCGGCGTACGACCGATGGTCTGACGAGCCTGTGTACCAACGAGGGTACCCTTCTTCGTAGCGTTCCAAGCAACAGCAACACCTTCCTTCACGCCATCCTTAATGATGGAGTCAGGCATCTGAGGACGCAGCCACCAGATAGAGTCGCTACCGTCCTTGGCAACCTCGTGCTTGATAGCAGCGTGAGCAGACTCAGAGGTCTGGTTGGTACCATAGAACAGACCTGTCAGAGCAAAGCGGAACTTCAGACCAGCAGCCTTAATCATGTCAGCAGACATCTTGGTGTGAGTAGCGTTCTCGCCGTTTGCATCGTAAACAGTATAGTGAACCTCAACAAGCTTCATCAGGTCAAGGGTATCCTTGTAGCCAACGCTATCCTGGCAGTCGAAACCACCGGCAGGAGAATCCTTGAACTTGTCAGCCTTAGCATTAGCAGTACCGTTACCAGTAACGCCACTTGTACCTGCTGCCTCAGCAACAGTCTGCATCAGGTGGAGGCCACTCTGATACTCAGCCAGCTGGTTGTCGCCCTTATATGAGCAGTAACCGCAGTGCTTGTTAACCTGCTCAGCCTTGTGAGAACCGAAGCGCTGACCGTTGTGGATCAGAGCACCATTGTGGTTAGCATAGCCGTTAGCAGTCTGCGGGGTGTGAGAGATGCGGAGATCCTTCACGTCCTGCTTGTACAGAGCGGCGAAATCAGAAGTGATGCTATCGTTAACGTTAGCAGCGAAGACGGTGACAGCGTTGTCATTCAGGATGCTACGAATCTTGTTGGGGTTCGTGCAGTCGAGATCGACAATCAGCATACCATTCTCAGTCTTCCAGTTAACAACCTTGATACCAGCACCATACTCAGTCTCCAGACCATTGAACTCGCTCTTCGGCAGAACGATTTCAACATCACCGTCCTCCATGATAGTGTCGATAGCCAGATGATAGGGCTTGTCAAAAGCATACACCTTCACAGTACCAGCGGCGTCGCTGATAGCAGCGCTCGACGGGTTCATGTAGTACTTAGCCTGGAACTTCAGCACCTTGCTATAACTTTCAGAAGTAGCAGCATAGCGAGTGGTTAAGTCAAGATTAACGTGCTTGTGAGCATTCAGACGCTCCAGATAGTTGTCAGCGGACATAGGCTCATCCTGAGGATTGTTCCAACCCTGCTCAGGACCAGCATAGCCGTAGAGCTCAATCTCGTCAGCCTTAGCCTCATTGAGCGTGTACTTCTTGTACCACAGCACGGTCAGGTCAGTAGCCTCAATACCAGCATAGTAAGTATCCATAGAGAATACCAGACCACGGAGAGCCTGACGAACGTAAACGTTCAGGATGTTGATCAGGGCGAAGTTCTTGTCGATGCGGTCAGACAGACCCTTCGTCACATTTGCCAGAGAGTCAACACGGAGACCCATCTTGGCCAGCTCCTGGTTGGTGTACTCCTTAGACTGTCTGATAGCCTCAGCCTGAGCGGCGTCAGCCTGATCCTTAGCATAGGTCTTAGCACGAGCCTCAGCCTGCTCGATAGCCGTTCTCAAAGCGGTCTCGAGGCCATTGATCTTCGTCTCGAGAGCTTCCTTCTCATCCTTAATCTTCTTCTGCAGTTCTTCCTTATCAGCCTGCTTCAGATAGTCGCTCTCAATAGTCTGAACGCGATCAGTCAGAGCACCAAGAGCCTTGATCTGACCCTGCAGGTCGTTGTAGACAGCCATCAGACCGGTCTTCTCGTCGTTGATAGCGTTCTCCAGACCTTCGATACGCTGCAGAGCCTTACCCAGCTCAGAGTCAACAGAAGCGACCTTTGCCCAAGTCTTCTCAAGAGCCTCGTAGTAGTTCTTGCAGTCCTTGAAGTACTCAGACTGGCTGATCTTACTACCGATCATGTCTTCAAGAAGATCGATAGCCTCCTCAGCCTCACCGATACGAGTGCGGAGGTTAGCCTCCTTCTCAATCAGCGGGAAGAGCTGGTTCCAGACAGTCTCAAGGTTGTAGGTCTCACCATCAACATTGAACTTGTCTGCCTTGTTGTTGGTCAGAGTTGTGATCTGGCCAGTGACGGTCGAAAGCTGATCCTTGAGACCGCTAATCTCGTTCTCAAGAGACTTCTTGACCTCCTGGAGTTCTGTCTTGTCGGCCTTCGTTGCGACGATGTTGTTGATGTCGTCATCGTAGTCCTTACAAGACGTGAACATGCTTGTGGAAGACACCATAAGTGCTCCCAGAAGCAATGTACCAATTAATCTTTTTTTCATACGATTAATAATTTAAATTAATAAAAACTAGTTATTCACTTATTATTTCTTTCTCTCAATTTTCACATGCATCCCCTATTAGAGGCTACATTTTTGGTGCAAATATAGATATAAATCTGAAATCTTGCAAACAAAATCGAATATTTTTTCGAAAATTGCCCAAAAAATTGAGCAAAATCCGTTATTCTGCCTGCATTTTAACGTTTTTACGCCCTTTTAGGCTTTGTTTACAGAGGTTTGCTACCATAGGCAAGTCTTTTTTGTTAAACTTCTATTATATATAATAAGGTGTAGGGCTCAGGAAACCCATACCTTGGCTTTCAGCGTGCAAAGTTACGACTTTTTCTTGAATATGCAAACATTTTTTAAGTTTTTTTTAAAAGTCTGCAGATTTTGGTGTCCTCGGGAAGGGAATCACGTCGCGGATGTTCGACATACCAGTGACGAAGAGGATGAGTCGCTCGAAGCCCAGACCGAAGCCGGCATGGGGGCACGAACCCCAGCGGCGGGTGTCGATGTACCACCAGAGGTGTGTCTGATCCATCTGGCGACGTTCGATCTCAGCCATCAGCTTATCATAGCTCTCCTCACGGACGCTGCCGCCGATGATCTCACCGATCTGCGGGAACAGTACGTCGGTGCCCTGCATCGTTGGACCAGGGGCGATGGCGCCCTTGTAGCCTACGCTACCCTCGCCCTGCTCTTCGTTCTGCTTCATATAGAACGACTTGAACGCGCGGGGATAGTCGGTCATGATGACGGGCTTCTTGAAGTGCTCCTCGACGAGGTAGCGCTCATGCTCGGAAGCGAGGTCGTCGCCCCAGTTGCAGGGGAACTCGAACTTGTGGCCGTTCTTGATGGCTTCCTGCAGGATGTTTATTCCTTCGGTATAGGGCAGACGAACGAAGGTCTCCTTCAGCACACCCTCGAGACGCTCGATGAGCGTCTTGTCAATCATCTTGTTCAGGAACTCCAGGTCATCCTTACAGTGGTCGAGGGCCCAGCGGACACAGTACTTGATGAAGTCCTCCTCGAGGTCCATCAGCTCCTCCTGGTCGAGGAAGGCTACCTCGGGCTCCACCATCCAGAACTCGGCGAGGTGGCGCGGGGTGTTACTGTTCTCGGCACGGAACGTGGGGCCGAAGGTGTAGATGGCACCCAGAGCGGTGGCACCGAGCTCGCCCTCAAGCTGGCCGCTGACGGTCAACGACGTCTGCTCGCCGAAGAAGTCATCGTCATAAATGATTTTGCCCTGCTCGTCCTTCTTCAGGTCGTAAAGGTTCTTCGTGGTCACCTGGAACATATTACCGGCACCCTCGCAGTCGCTGGCGGTGATGAGCGGCGTGTGGAAATAGTAGAAGCCGTGCTCATGGAAATAGGTGTGGATGGCCATCGCCATATTGTGGCGGATGCGCATGACGGCACCAAAGGTGTTCGTACGCAGACGCATATGGGCGTTCTTACGCATGGCCTCGAACGACTGGCCCTTCTTCTGCATGGGGTAGTCGTTGCCGCAGAGACCGTAGACCTCCAGCGCGGTGGCCTGGATCTCGCTACTCTGGCCGGCACCCTGGCTCTCGACGAGTGTGCCGACAGCACCGATGCAGGCACCGGTGGTGATGTCCTTCAGCAGCTGCTCATCGAACTTCGTGGGGTCAACGACAATCTGTACGTTCTTGATGGTCGAGCCATCGTTCAGGGCGATGAAGTCGACAGCCTTGGAAGAGCGGTGGGTACGCACCCAGCCCTTCACACAGACTTCCTTTCCATATTCCGTGCTCTGGAGCACGTCGATTATCTTTGTTCTTTTCATCTTATTTCTAATTTATTTACTCATACGCCCCCATCCTCAGACGGTCGACCTCTTCCTCGGTGAGGTAGCGCCAGTCACCGCGACGCAGGTTCTTCTTAGTGAGACCGGCGAACTGGACGCGGTCGAGCTTCAGGACCTTGTAGCCGAGACTCTCGAAGATACGGCGGACGATGCGGTTGCGACCGCTGTGAATCTCGATGCCCACCTGCTTCTTGTCGTTGGCGTCGGCATACTGGATGTCGTCGGCCTTGATGTCGCCGTCGTCGAGCTGGATGCCCTCGGCAATCTGCTGGAGGTCGTGGGCGGTGCAGTTCTTATCGAGGTAGACATGGTAGATCTTCTTCTTGAGGAACTTCGGGTGGGTGAGCTTCGAGGCGAGGTCGCCATCGTTGGTGAGCAGCAGTACACCGGTGGTGTTACGGTCGAGACGGCCGACGGGGTAGATGCGCTCCGGGCAGGCGTTCTTCACGAGGTCCATGACCGTCTTGCGCTGCTGGGGGTCGTCGCTGGTGGTGACATAGTCCTTCGGCTTGTTGAGCAGGACGTACACCTTCTTCTCAAGTGTCACGGGGTCGTCGTGGAACTTCACCACGTCGGTGCGCAGCACCTTCGTGCCCAGTTCGGTGACCACCTCGCCATTGACGGAAACGACACCAGCCTGGATGAACTCGTCGGCCTCGCGACGGCTGCAGACGCCGGCATTGGCGAGGAACTTGTTCAGACGGATCGGCTCGTTGGGATCGAAGTGCTCCTCCTTATACTCGATGCGCTTCTTCATGCTGTACTTAGCATTGGGATCGTAGTCGGCAGTGCGCTGACGCTTGTTGAAAGGCTTGTAGCCACCCTGCTGACCATAGCCACCGCGCTGCTGGCCGTAGCCGCCGCGCTGCTGGTAGCCACCCTGCTGACCATAACCGCCGCGCTGCTGGCCGTAGCCACCCTGCTGACGGGGCTGGTAGCCGCCACGCTGCTGACCATAGCCACCCTGCTGGCGGGGCTGGTAGCCACCCTGCTGACCATAGCCACCCTGCTGGCGAGGCTGGTAGCCTCCCTGCTGACGGGGCTGGTAGCCGCCACGCTGCTGGCCATAGCCGCCCTGCTGGCGAGGCTGGTAGCCACCCTGCTGACCATAGCCACCCTGCTGACGGGTAGAGGCCGACTGAAGGCCGGCACCGAAACCCTCGGGGCGGAAACCGCCCTCATCGTTATTACGGTTATACGCAGGACGATCCTGACCAAACGGGCGGGACTGTGCTGTGTGAATACGGGGACGCGGGGAGCGGCCCGGACGATACTCGCGCTGGAAACTGTTTCCTGAATGGTCGTTCGACTGATAGCCCTCACGGCTGCTCGTCGACTTCTCTGTCTGCTTCTCCTCGAAGCTCTTCTCGTTTTCGAAATCCATGATAATCTTTACTTTTTCGTTATATCGTTATAACGCGATGACGTTAAAACGTGTTGGTTACATTCCGGTATAGGTTGATGGGGTGATGGCACGCAGTTCGTCCTTGACGGCATCGCTGACGTCAAGGGTGTCGATGAAGCGGGCAATGGTCTCGGCGGTCATTTTCTCATTGGTACGGGTAAGCGCCTTCAATGTCTCGTAGGGGTTGGGGTACGCCTCGCGGCGCAGAATGGTCTGGATGCCTTCGGCGACGACGGCCCATGTGTTGTCGAGGTCGTCCTGCAGCTTCTGCTCGTTGAGGATGAGCTTGCGCAGACCCTTGAGGGTCGACTGGAAGGCGATGAGGGCATGACCCATGGGCACACCGACATTACGGAGGACGGTGGAGTCCGTGAGGTCGCGCTGCAGACGGCTGACGGGCAGCTTGGCAGCCAGGAACTGGAGGATGGCATTGGCGATGCCAAGGTTACCCTCACTGTTCTCGTAGTCGATGGGGTTCACCTTATGGGGCATGGCGCTGGAGCCCACCTCACCCTTCTTGATCTTCTGCTTGAAGTAATCCATCGAGATGTACATCCAGAAGTCGCGGTCAAGGTCGATGACGATGGTATTGATGCGGCGCATGGCGTCAAAGACAGCACCGAGCCAGTCGTAGTTAGAGATCTGTGTGGTGTACTGCTCACGCTCCAGTCCGAGCTTCTCGCTGACGAAGCGGTTGCCGAACTCATGCCAGTCGTACTGGGGATAGGCCACGTGGTGGGCGTTGAAATTGCCGGTGGCACCGCCGAACTTCGCGGTGAGGGGCGTCTCCTTCAAGGCGCGCAGCTGCTCCTCGAGACGGTAGACGTAGACCATGACCTCCTTACCCAGGCGCGTCGGCGATGCCGGCTGTCCGTGGGTCTTGGCGAGCATGGGGACGGTACGCCACTCCTCGGCATAGTCGTGAAGCTGTTCGATGAGCTCCTCAACGAGGGGGTAGTACACCTGCTCAAGGGCTTCCTTGATGGAGAGGGGTACGCTGGTATTGTTGATATCCTGTGAAGTCAGGCCGAAGTGGATGAACTCCTTACAAGTAGACAGCTGAGAGTTGACCGTTGACAGTTTGGCCAACTCGTCAATCTTCTCCTTGATAAAGTACTCGACGGCCTTGACGTCATGGTTCGTGATGGCTTCGATATCCTTGACACGCTGGGCATCGGCAACGGTGAAGTTGCGGTAGATGTCGCGCAGCGGCTCAAAGAGGCTATGGTCAACGTCCTGCAGCTGTGGCAGCGGCAGTTCGCACAGTGTGATAAAGTATTCGATTTCTACGCGCACGCGGTAGCGTACGAGTGCATACTCTGAAAAATAGGCTGCAAGAGGTTCCGTCTTGCTGCGGTAGCGGCCATCAATAGGCGAGATGGCTGTCAGTTCTCTCAATTCCATTTTTAGATAATTATCTCTTCTTGCGCAAACTGAAATCCGCAACCCTCATCGGCTGCGGAAGTCTTTCCTGTTAATCTTCTCAATCTTTTCGTGGGCGTTGACGGATTCGAACCGCCGACCCTCTGCTTGTAAGGCAGATGCTCTAAACCAGCTGAGCTAAACGCCCCTTTTCTCCAAAAGCGCTGCAAAGGTACGAAGATAAATTGATAGTTAAGCGTTGATGGTTGAGATTTTTCTCTTTCCTTAACAGGAATTAACTAATTCAGCCCAACAGATGCTCGATATCGTGCTGCGGCAGGATGCTGAGGACGGCATGACCGTCGGGGGTGTAGTTGACGTTCGAGCAGGAGAAGAGCTGGTTGACAATGGCTTCCATCTCGTCGTTGGTGAGCACTTGGCCATAGGGAATGGCGGTGTTGCGGGCCAGCGTCAGCGCCAGGGTGTCGACGGACTGCTCGACCGTCGCGCCGTCGTGCTCTGCGGCATCGGCCACGATGTTGCGTACCAGCGTCAGGGGATCGCCATCGACACCCGACGGTATGGCGTTCACCACGAAACTGCCGCCCCCAAGGTCGGTCAACTCAAAACCCAGACCGACGAGATCGTCCTGAAGATGCTGGAGCACGGAGGCCTCGGCGGGAGCAAGCTGGAGCACCTCGGGGAAAAGGACACGCTGCGGCACGGCGCTGTGGGCACTCTTCTGGGCGAGGTACCGTTCATACATGATGCGGACGGAGGCACGATGCTGGTCGATAATCATCAGACCCGACTTAACGGCGGTCATGATGTAACGGCCCTTGTACTGGTAGTGTGCCGGAGACTTCTCCTGGAGAATGGTAGCGGCGGCGGGCTCGTCGAAGAACGAGGGGGCCTCGGCAGGTGCACTCTTCGGGAGGGCAGCATCGTAAAGGGCTGTCCAGTCTTGAACAGGAGCTTCAGACCGTCGGGAGCTGCCATGCGATGGCGACGTGAAGGGGTTATAGGAAGGGTTATAGGTTGGCTGCGGTGCGTGAGCGCCGTCATTGACAGGGTCAAAGACAGGGATGTCCGGACGTCCCTCAGTATCGAACTGGATGGCGGGCACCTCGCAGAACTTGCCGATGGCCTCCTTGACAGCTGCCGTGAGAATCTGCCAGATAGCCTGCTCGTTCTCGAACTTGATCTCTGTCTTCGTAGGATGGATATTCACGTCGATGTCGGCCGGCGAAACGTCGAAATAGAGGAAATAGGGCGGCTGTGTCCCCTCGGGGATGAGCCGTTCGTAGGCGTTGAGCACAGCCTTATGATAATAGGCGTGCTTCATGTAACGGCCGTTGACGAAGAAGTACTGCTGGGTGGTGCGGCGACGCGAGGTCTCCGGCTTACCGACGAAGCCCGTGATCCGACAGATGGCCGTCTCAACCTCGACGGGCAACAGATCCTGACTGAAGCGGTGTCCGAAGACATCGCTGATACGCTGGCGCAGCGAGCCACGGCGGAGATTCATCAGCTCGGCACCGTTGTTATGGAGCGAGAAGCTGATGTCGGGATAGACGAGGACTATCCGCTCGTAGGCCGCTAGGATATTGTTCAGCTCCGTAGCGTTCGACTTGAGGAACTTCCTACGCGCGGGTACATTATAAAATATATTCTCTACCTTGAAGTGGGCACCGACGGGACAGGCCACCGGCTCTTGGCTGATGACCTTCGAGCCAGCGAGGGTGAGATGGGTACCAATCTCCTCATCGGCCGTACGTGTGAGCAGCTCCACCTGCGAAACGGCGGCGATGGAGGGCAGGGCCTCACCGCGGAAGCCCATCGTATGGAGGGCGAAGAGGTCGTCGGCCTGGCGGATCTTCGACGTGGCATGGCGCTCGAAGGCTAGACGGGCATCGGTCTCGGACATACCTTTGCCGTCATCAATTACCTCCATAGACGTCCTACCGGCATCGACGATGAGCACCTGGATGGTAGTGGCACCGGCATCGACGGCATTCTCGACCAGCTCCTTGATGACGGATGCTGGCCGCTGGATGACCTCGCCAGCCGCAATCTGGTTGGCAACGGAATCAGGGAGGAGGTGTATCAGGTCGCTCATTGTTTCTTGGGACGCCAGACGAAAATGTCTTGTTTACTTAACGGCCGGATATAGTCGTACCAGGCATAGCCCGGCAGCTGCTTCTTCGCAGGGGGTATCTGACTCATCGGATAGAGTGTTCCCTCGGCCTTCGGCATCCATATCTTCTGCATCTTACCGTTCTCCATGTAGATGCGCAGTTCCGTGGTCTCGGTATAGTTGAGACCGATGAGAGTGCTGTCGGCTTCGTCCTCCGGGTAATAGATGATGAGGACGTTGTCCTTAGCCTGCGCCTCGTGGATGGTACCGTTCTGGAAGTACGCGAACATCTCCTTCGACGATATCTGGTTGAAATTCACGCTGTCGCGCAGCTGCTCTATGGAAAAGGCATTGTCGACGACATGGGCATGGTCGATGACGGAATCCTTGAGGAACACATCTATCCTGTCGCCGACAAGCTGCTGGGACATGTTCCAGACAATCGGGTCGTCGTACATCGTCATACAGGAGTCCTTGGAGTTGTAGACCAATGAATCGCAGACGGCCTGCACGTCGATACGGTAGGCACGCACATGATGGTAGGCGTGGATCTTACGGTAGACGGAGTCGGTATTAATGTTGAAGGTAAAGACCTTGAACGTGTCAGCATGCATGAAGAGCGAGTCGCGCTGTGAGAAATCGATAGCTACGGCACTATCAGTAAACAGGGCGTAGCCCGTCTCCTCATGGTACTCGCCATACTCACCGGTAAGGCGGTTCTTGTTGATGCTGTCGGTATAGACGACGTTGCGGAAGGCCTTGCTCAGTCCCGACTTGCTGTCGTAGTAGACGCTGTCGCCGATGAGCTGCTTGCCCTGGTTATTGAGCACCGAGCGGTCCATGAGACGTGCCCGCTCGAGCTTCGTGTCGTAATAGCCCATCTCAGAGTAGATATGGCTGTTGCCCGAGGTGATGTCCGACGGACCGACGATATGTGCCATAGACAGACGCGTGTCATAATAAAGGGTATCTGTGGTGAGGAAGAACTTCTTGTTGCGCATCTTCACGTCGTAGTTGAAGACGGCCATCTTGGTCTTCGTGTTGTACTCACCCCAGTCGGAGGTGAGTGTTGTGCCCTGGTCAATCATCTTTCCCCCTTCAAAGAAGTAGGCATTGTCGTAGAGACGGTCGAAGTTCAGGGAGTCGGTATAGAGAGTCGTCTTCCGGTTCTTCAGCACGACGTTGTAGCGAGCCTCAGCCATCTGGTCGTTACCATCATAAAAGGCGTAGTCGGAGAAGAGCGACAGCGTGTCGCCCTGGTACATCTTCACATGACCGAAGGCCTCGAAGGAGTTCGATGCCTCGTAGAAATACGCGCTGTCGCAGTAGAGACGGGCACCAGCATGGGTGAAGTGTACGTTGCCGTTAAGGACCTGTGCGTCACGGTTACGATACTGATCGTAGTGCAGCATGTCGGCATGAACCAAGTAGACACGCTGGTCCGGCGCCTTCTTACGCGGCGTACGCTTCCGTGCCGGCTGCATGGCAAAGACCATGGCCAGTCCGACGAGTCCGATGATGACAAACAGCAACCTCCTCATGTCCCATTACTCATTTCTCATTCCTCATTCCGGCGGAACTTCCTATCTCACCCACCCCTCGTATTCAAACTCGCAGTTATTGTACTCAGGATTGATGCGCACGTAGGTGGACTTAATCTTGCTGACAACCCACTCATGGATTTTCTCCATGCGGCGTTGGTTCAGCACCACCTCCTTCATCACCTGGAAGTCCTCGGTGATAGTGGCCTTATGGCCCTCGCTACGATTCTTGAGCTTCACGATGGCACAGACGGTCTTTCCCTTCTCGTTAATCATCTGGAAAGGACGGGACACCTGTCCCACCTGCATGGTGTCAACGACACGGGCTACCTCCGGCGGCAGGTCCTGCATCTTGAAACGCGACGTACGCCCGTTCTCCGTCAGTTGGGACATCAGACCGCGGTTGTTACGGGTGTCCTTATCGTCGGAAGCCAGTGCCACGGCATCTTCAAAGGTGAAATGTGCTACATCAAAATGACCTTGAAGAGCCTCAGGCAGACGGTCTGCCTGGATATCGGAAGCCAGACTGTCAAGACGCATGATCGACTGCTCGATGGCTGCGTCAGAGACGCGCGGCTTAAGCAGGATGTGGCGCACCTTAATCTTATCGCCACGCTTGTCCACGAACTGGATGATGTGATAGCCGAACTCCGACTCAACGACCTTCGAGATCTTTTTCGGGTCTGTCAAGTTGAAAGCCACAGCAGCGAAAGCCGGATCAAGGACACCACGGCCCATATAGTCCATCTCACCACCCTGACGGGCAGAGGCTGGGTCCTCGGAATAGAGGCGGGCCAGCGTCTGGAACGACGTCTCACCACGTGTCACACGGTCGGTATAGCTACGCAGCTCGTCTTTCACACGGTTAATCTCCTCCTGCTCTATGCGCGGTGTCTGCGTGATAATCTGTACCTCCACCTCGGTCGGTACGAAGGGGATGCTGTCCTGTGGCAGGTCCTTGAAGAACCGGCGCACCTCTGCGGGTGTCACCTTGATGTTCTCGACCAGCTTCTCCTGCATCTTCTGTACCTTCAGACGGTCGCGGTACTCGTCGTGCAGACTGGCACGCAGCTGACTGATGGTCTGCTTCTTGTACTCCTCGAGCTTTTCGCGCGAGCCAGCCATCTGAGTCCACGACTCAATCTGACGGTCGATGCCCGCAGCAATCTCGGCCTCGCTAACCTCGATACTGTCGATGGCGGCCTGGTGGAGGAACAGCTTCTGGACGGCTATCTGCTCAGGTATGGCACAGTCGGGGTCACCCTTGAAACGGACACCTTCCATAGCTGCCTGCAGACGCATCTGCTCGACATCGGACTTCAGGATAGCCTCATCGCCGACGACCCATACCACCTCATCGATCACCGAGGCAGCCGAATAAGTGACACTATCGGCCGGGGCTGCAGCATAAACAACGGACGTCCCATCGCCTATGGCACCCAGAATAGCGGTCAGTGATAGTAGCGCTACGATTACTGATTTTCTCATCGTTTAATGGTTATTGACGGTTTTGAGCACCTCTTCGTTGACGGTGAAGGTGTACTTACGGCGGAGGTCAGCCACCCAGTCGCGTTCCAGCTGATCCTGGTAGTCGGCGACGACCTGTCCCTTCACGTCGGTATACTCCTCAGGGCCTTTCTTGAGGACCTTGCCGTAGACGCCGCTGTAGGGGTAGTCCTTCACCGGCGCAGAGGTGGTATCCTTCTTGAAAACAGCGCTGTCGACAAGGGCGTTGTCGCCCTGACGGAAGATGCCTTTCTCCACACGGATGCGGATGATGGAGTCGCCGTTGAACGTCTGACGGAGAGCTTCAGCCCACTGTCCGAACTTCAGCTTCTTGACGCAGCGTTTGACAGCCTCGACGTCAGCCTTGTCCTTTGTATGGTAGGCGATACCCTTGAAATGGGGCTTGTCCCAGTTGTACTTGTTCTTGTGCTGTTTGAAGTACAGTGCCTGGCCAGCCTCGTCCTCGGCAGCCTTCTCCCACACCAGCTTGTTGCTGATCTCATAGAGCAACAGGCCGTCGTGGTACTCCTGGATGAGGTACTTCATCTCGTCGTCCTGTGCTGACAGCTCCTTGGCGCGCTGTTCCATCAGCGTCTCAGCGGTCAAACGACCCTCCGACTGCTTGACGAGCGAGTCAACCTTCTGGCTGGCCAGCTGGTCACGGATGTTACGCTGTTCCATGAACTTCAAGATGCTCTCCTTATGGTATTCGAACGGCTCGAAGGGTTTACGCTCCTTCATCAGGATGATGTGGTAACCATAGGGCGACTCCACGACACCCGACATCTCGCCCTCCTTCATAGCAAAGGCGACATCCTCGAACTCCTTCACCAGCTGTCCGCGGTATACGAAGGGTAGTTCGCCACCCTGTCGTGCCGAACCAGGATCCTCGCTGACCTTCTGTGCCAGCTCGGCAAAGTCGGCACCCTGTTTCAGGGCGTTGTAGACGGAGTCGATGCGCTGGCGCACCTTCTGGCGCTCGGCATCAGTAGCCTGCTGGTTCAGACGTAGCAATATGTGCGATGTCTTCACCAGTCCGTCGGGACCGATCATGTTGGCCGTACGGTCGTAGATGTTATGTGCCTCGACCATCATCTCGTCGTCAGTGACGAAGGTAGGCTTCACCTGCTGGTCGCGGTACTGTGCGAACTCCTGCTTGAACGATGTCAGAGTGTCGTACTTCGCATCCATGGCGGCACAAACCTTCAGTTTATAGTTCACGAAGAGATCCACATATTCACCGACATTCTTCTTATCGATGACGCCCTCAGAGTTGTTCTTGTTGTAGCTATACTCAAACTCGGAGCGCAGAACTGGTTCACCGTTGATGGTCATAATAACAGGATCGTTAGTCTGAGCGCTTGCGGAGGCACAGACCAACAATCCGACAAAAAGCATTTTCAGTTTCATCTCGTTATAAATCTGCGAAATCTGTGTAATCTGTGATCAGGATCAGTCGTTAGGCCGTGAATAGTTCGGGGCTTCTGACGTAATGGTGATGTCGTGCGGATGGCTCTCGTTGACACCGGCATTGGTGATACGGGTGAACTTCGCCTCATGCAGCTTCTCGATGGTAGCAGCACCACAGTAGCCCATACCAGAGCGCAGACCGCCGACCATCTGGTAGATGACCTCCTGCACCGTTCCCTTGTAGGGCACACGACCAGCTATACCCTCGGGCACCAGCTTCTTCACATCCTTTGTGTCGGCTTGGAAGTAGCGGTCCTTGGAACCATGCTCCATGGCCTCCAGGGAACCCATGCCGCGGTACGACTTGAACTTACGACCGTTGTAAATGATGGTGTCGCCGGGCGACTCCTCGGTACCAGCCACGAGCGAGCCGATCATCACACAGGAGCCACCGGCAGCCAGGGCCTTCACAATGTCACCGGAGTAGCGCAGTCCGCCGTCGGCAATCAGGGGAACATCCGTCTCCTTCAGCGCGCTGTAAACGTCATAGACGGCACTCAGCTGGGGAACGCCCACACCTGCGACGACACGTGTAGTACAGATAGAACCCGGGCCAATACCCACCTTCACGGAGTCGGCACCGTTGTCGACAAGCATCTTCGCGGCGGCACCTGTGGCAATGTTACCCACGACGATATCGATGCCGGGGAATGACATCTTTGCCTCGCGGAGTTTCTCGATGACACCCTTGGAGTGACCGTGGGCCGTATCGATGACGATGGCGTCGGCACCGGCATTGACCAGCGCCTCCATACGTTCAAGGGTGTCGGCGGTGACACCGACGCCGGCAGCGACGCGCAGGCGTCCCTTCTCGTCCTTGCAGGCCATGGGCTTGTCCTTGGCCTTAGTGATATCCTTATAGGTGATCAGTCCGACGAGGCGGTTGTCCTTGTCGACGACGGGCAGTTTCTCGATTTTGTTCTTCTGCAGGATGTCGGCAGCAGCGGTCAAGTCCGTCTGCTGATGGGTGGTCACGAGGTTGTCCTTCGACATAATCTCGTCGACGGGACGATCCAGACGACGCTCGAAGCGGAGGTCACGGTTGGTGACGATACCCACGAGGTGTTTCTCATCATCGACCACAGGGATGCCGCCGATGTGGTACTCGGACATGATGTCGAGTGCTTGGGCAACCGTCGAGCCGAGGGGGATGGTGATGGGGTCATAGATCATACCGTTCTCGGCACGCTTGACGATGGCCACCTCACGCGCCTGGTTTTCTATCGACATATTCTTGTGGATTACGCCGATGCCACCTTCACGAGCAATGGCGATGGCCATCTGGCTCTCTGTAACGGTGTCCATGGCAGCTGTCACGAACGGCACGTTCAGCTGTATGTTTCGCGAGAAGCGGGTTTTCAACTCTACCGTCTTGGGCAGTACTTCCGAGTAAGCCGGAATAAGGAGGACGTCGTCGAATGTCAGGCCGTCCATCACAATCTTGTCTGCAATAAATGATGCCATAATCTATCGTGTCTTAAAATTGCGTGCAAAGGTACTAAAATAAAATGAGAAATAAGAAATGAGAAATGAGAAATTTGCAGACTGCTAAGCGTTTTTCTCAAATCTTAACGCTTCGTCACAAATTTATCACTTCCCAATCCCTCAATCCCTCAATCTCCCAATTTCTCAATTTCTCAATAACGTCAATTCGCCATTTCACTGAGGAATTTGATGCGGACAAGGCGGATTTCATCTTCTGAGCATTCGCCACCCAGTTCTTTAAGGGCTTCTTCCAAAGAGTCGGTATCGCTATCGGCGAAGTAGTCGTAGATGTCATCGATATGGTCTTCGTCCATGACCTCCTCAAGAAAATAGTCAATATTCAGTTTCGTGCCGCTGTAGACAATGGCCTCCACCTCGTCAAGGAGCTCGTCGAAATCGATGCCCTGAGCGTTGGCAATATCATCGAGGGCCACCTGGCGGTCGATACTTTGAATTATCTTTACTTTTAGCATCGACTTCTTGGCAACGGTGCGCACCCTGAGGTCTGCCTGGCGGACGATGTCGTTCTCCTCACAATAGCGCTTGATGAGATCAACGAACTCCTTGGCATAGGGTTGCTTCACCTTACCCTCGCCAACACCCTGAATATTCTTCAGTTCGTCGAGCGTCACAGGATAGTCGGTGGCCATCTGCTCGATACTAACATCCTGGAAGATGACATACGGTGGGCGCTCCATGCGCTTGGAGACTTTCTTGCGGAGGTCGCGCAGCATCGCCGACAGCACGGGATCGAGGGCGCTGGTACCACCTTCATGTTCTGGCGTACCATCCTCATCGGCCACGAATTCGTTATCCTTGACAATCATAAACGACGTCGGATGCTTCATGAACTTCTTACCAGCCGACGTAATCTGCAGCAGGCCGTAGTTCTCCACTTCTTTCTTCAAATAGCCAGCAATTAACGCCTGGCGGATGACAGGATTCCAGAGCTTGTCGTCATCATCCTCGCCAGCACCGAAGAGCTCGTGATCCTGATGCTTGTGGGCGATAATCTCCTCCGTCTCCTTGCCGATGATAAAGTCGATAATATAGTCGCTACGGAAGTTCTCCTTCAGCGCCTGGATGACCTGCAGCGTCAGCACCAACTGTTTCTCCGCCTCTATCTTCGTCTTCGGGTGCAGACAGTTGTCGCAGTTGCGGCAGTTCTCAACGGTATATTCCTCGCCGAAGTAGTGCAGGAGCATCTTACGGCGACAGACGCTAGTCTCAGCATAGGCGGCGGTTTCTTGGAGCAACTGGCGACCGATGTCCTGCTCGGCCACAGGCTTGCCTTCCATGAACTTATCAAGCTTCTGCAAGTCCTTGTAGCTATAGAACGCCAGACAGATGCCCTCGCCGCCGTCACGGCCGGCACGACCCGTCTCCTGATAGTAGCCCTCCAGTGACTTTGGGATGTCATAGTGTATGACGAAGCGCACATCGGGCTTGTCGATACCCATGCCGAAGGCAATGGTTGCCACGATGACATCGATCTTCTCCATTAGGAAGTCATCCTGCGTCTGTGAGCGGGTGCCGCTGTCGAGGCCGGCATGATAGGCGGCAGCCTTGATCTCGTTGGCCTTAAGAATCTCCGCCAACTCCTCCACCTTCTTGCGCGACAGACAGTAGATGATGCCGCTTTTCGAGGGGTGTTGTTTGATGAATCGTATGATGTCCTTGTCCACCTCCTTCGTCTTCGGCCGTACCTCATAATAGAGGTTCGGACGGTTGAACGATGACTTGAACTCCGCGGCGTCCGATATTCCCAGGTTCTTCTTGATGTCCGTACGCACCTTGTCGGTGGCGGTAGCCGTAAGGGCGATGACCGGCGCGCGGCCTATCTCGTTGATAATAGGACGTATGCGGCGGTATTCCGGACGGAAGTCATGGCCCCACTCCGATATACAGTGGGCCTCGTCGATAGCATAGAACGATATCTTCACCGACTTGAGAAACTCTACATTGTCCTCCTTCGTCAGCGATTCCGGGGCAACATACAGCAGTTTCGTGATACCTGCCTTCACGTCGTTTTTCACCTGGTCGATGGCCGCCTTGTTCAGCGACGAGTTCAGGTAGTGCGCCGTTCCCTCGTGCTCACTGAGGTTTGTGATGACGTCCACCTGATTCTTCATCAGGGCGATGAGGGGCGAGATAACAATAGCCACGCCGTCCATGAGCAGCGACGGCAGCTGGTAGCACAGCGACTTTCCGCCACCGGTGGGCATGAGCACAAAGGTATCCTTACCATCGAGGACGCTGCGGATGATCGCCTCCTGGTCTCCTTTGAATTTGTCGAAGCCGAAGAATTTCTTCAGGGCTGCACTAAGATTAATCTTTCCTTCTTTCATAGGCTTTGTCCCGTCTTACGAGACTTGTAAGTGTGATTTGTCCAGTTGCTGCCGGGCGTAGTCCTCGGTGACCTCAAACGTCTTCTGCTTTTTCGACGGCGTCTCGAACATCGCATCCATCATGATGCTCTCCACGATGGAACGCAGTCCGCGGGCACCGAGTTTGTACTCCACTGCCTTGTCGACTATCAGATTCAGGGCATCCTCGGTGAAGACGAGCTTCACGCCGTCCATCTCGAACAGTTTCTCATACTGCTTGATGATGGAATTCTTCGGCTCCACCAGGATACGGCGCAGGGCTTCGCGGTCAAGTGCGTTCAGATAGGTCAGTACCGGCAGGCGACCGATAATCTCGGGGATGAGCCCAAAGGACTTCAAGTCCTGCGGCAGCACATATTTCATGAGTTCGTTTTTGTCAATTTTTCTTACATTCTGTACAGAATTATAGCCCACCACACGGGTATTTAGACGATGGGCAATCTTCTGTTCGATGCCATCGAAGGCACCACCACAGATAAACAGGATGTTACGTGTGTCGACGGCGATGTACTCCTGATCGGGGTGCTTACGCCCGCCCTTGGGCGGCACGTTCACCGTTGTTCCCTCGAGGAGCTTCAACAGTCCCTGCTGGACACCCTCGCCGCTGACATCACGGGTAATCGACGGATTATCGGTCTTACGGGCTATCTTGTCTATCTCGTCGATGAACACGATGCCGCGCTGCGTTGCCTCCACATTATAGTCGGCCACCTGCAGCAGACGTGTCAGGATACTCTCCACATCCTCGCCGACATAGCCGGCCTCAGTGAAGACCGTCGCGTCGACGATGGTGAACGGCACGTCGAGCAATTTCGCTATGGTGCGTGCCAGGAGCGTCTTACCCGTTCCCGTAGAGCCGACCATGATGATGTTCGACTTCTCAATCTCCACGCCGTCCTGATCCTGCGGCTGCTGCAGACGCTTATAGTGGTTGTAGACAGCCACGGAGAGATAGCGCTTGGCCTCATCCTGTCCGATAACGTACTGGTCCAGATAGTCCTTGATCTCACGGGGCTTAGGCACGCTGTTCTTATTCTCCTTCTGTGCCTTCGCGGCAGCGGGGTTCTTCGGAGCCATCTGCTCCTGGACAATCCTGTATGCCTGCGCGGCACAGTCCTCACAGATATTGCCGTTCAGCCCCGTAATCAGCAGTTTCACCTCCCGTTCACTTCTTCCACAGAAGTTACACTGTTTCTTCATCTGTTACTTCCTCTTCAGCACATTGTCAATCATACCATACTCCTTGGCTTCCTCAGCCGTCATCCAGTAGTTACGGTCTGAGTCCTGATACACTTTCTCGTAGGGTGTATGTGAGTGTTCGGAGATGATGGTGTAGAGCTCCTTCTTGAACTTCAGGATCTCCTTGGCCTCGATCTCGATATCGGAAGCCTGGCCCTGCACACCACCCAACGGCTGGTGAATCATCACGCGGCTGTGGGGCAGAGCCGAACGCTTACCCTCGGTGCCGGCGACAAGCAGGACAGCGGCCATCGAGGCAGCCATGCCCGTACAGATGGTTGCCACGTCGCTCGCGATGAACTGCATCGTGTCGTAGATGCCCAGTCCAGCGGTGACGCTGCCGCCAGGGGAGTTGATATAAAGGGATATATCCTTGCCAGAGTCGACGGAGTCGAGGTACAGCAGCTGCGCCTGTAGCGTGTTGGCGGTATAGTCGTCCACCTGTGTGCCGAGGAAGATGATGCGGTCCATCATCAGACGGCTGTAGACATCCATCTGCGTCACATTAAGCTGACGCTCCTCGAGGATGTAGGGGTTCAAGTACTGTGCCTGCGTCTTCATCACTTCGTCGACGACGAGACCGTTCATACCCAGATGCTGGGTAGCATATTTTCTGAAATCGTTCATAATCATCTTTTTTGTTTCATAGACAAAGGTAATCATTTTCCGTGATACCTCCAAATATTTTTAGAGAATTTCACCAAAGAAAAAAAATAACGACCGCTCAAGCATCGCTCAAGCGGTCGTCAGATATGATGAGATAATACAGTTACTCGCCGCGCATCATCTTGTTGAAATCCTCGAGCGAAACGGCCTTCTCGTTGAGCTTGACCAGCTTCTTCACAGCGTCAATCAGCTTCACGTCGACGGCACGGTCAACGAAGTTGTCGACATTCTCGCGTTTCTTCAGCTGCTCGGCAGCATAGTTCTCCAGCACATCGTCGGGAACGTTCTGCATACCATACTGTGCGAACTGTGCACGGACAGCCTCCTTGGCGGCAGCCATCAGGTCGTCATCCTCAATCTTGATGCCAGTAGCAGCGACAATCTGCTCCTTGATGAGGTGCCACTTCAACTCCTTGATGCTTCCCTCGAAGTTCTTCTCGACGAAGTCGGCACCCTTGTCCTTGTTGTTGTTCAGCATGATGCGCTTCAGCAAGGCCTCGGGGAACTGCAACTCACCGACCTTCTTCTCGAGGTAGGCACGCATATCGAGCATAAACTTGTAGTCGCTGTTCTGTACGAGCTGGGCGCTGACCATGTCAGCAATCTTCTGACGGAACTCCTTCTCGTCCTTGCAGGAACCTTCGCCAAAAACGCGGTCGAAGAGCTGCTGGTCCACGGGAGCGGGCTGGAAATGACGGATCTCCGTCACCTGGAAGCTGAAGTCGCTCGTCAGGTCCTTCACCTGCTCCTTGTCTACCTTCAGAAGGGCAGCCACCTCGGCATCATTGTCGGGATAGGCCTTCTTGGGATTGAAGGTAATGATATCGCCGGGCTTGGCCTTGTCGAAGAGCTTCTGCTGTTTCTTTTCCTTGATATAGGCGGGCATAATCATACCACTCTCCGTGGTGATGCCACCCTCGAGGGTGTTACCCTTCTCGTCCAGCTGGCGGAGGTCACCGGTGAGGGTGTCGTTGCCGCTGAACACCTCGGCCTTCTCGAACTGTCCGGCCTGTGAGGCATACATCTGCACCTGATCGTCGATGAGCTTGTCGTCGACGGTGATGGTATAGTAGTCGATCTTGTCCTTTGCCGTCAGCTCAGCCTTAAACTCCGGTGCCACGGCAATGTCGAAGATAAACGTGAAGGGGCCGTCCTGCGACAGGTCCTGCTCCACCTGCTTCTCGTTGGGCAGAGGTTCGCCCAGCATCTGGATCTTGTTCTCGCGAATATACTCCATGAGCTTGTCGCCCAGCAGACGGTTGATCTCGTCGACCTTCACGGCCGTACCGTACTGCTTCTTAATCATACCCATCGGTGCCATGCCGGGACGAAAACCAGGCACGTTGGCACGCTTGCGGTAGTCCTTCAGGGTCTTCTCGACCTTCTCGTTGTAGTCCTCCTTCCCGATAGTGATGGTGAGCACACCATTGATCTTTTCGGGGGCTTCAAATTGAATGTTCATCGTTTTCTTTTTTATACCTTATTATAATATATTCTTGAAATGAGGTGCAAAGGTACGAAGAAGTGCGCGAAAAACCAAATTTATTTCGTTTTTTTTAGTTTCACGGCTGCACACCTTCCTCAGGAGGTGCTTTCCTCAGGCGTTCTGGCGTTCCTCTTCCTCTGCCTCGCGGCGACGCTGCTCCTCAAGTGCGGAGAAGTCTTTCTGGCGCAGCACACACGACTCCGTTAGGTAGTTCTTCCTCACCAC
>JAEEQH010000038.1 GCA_016285245.1 Prevotella sp. | reverse complement strand
CGAGATAGAGACGCGCCTCGCCAACGGCACCGTCCGCTCTACCGTCAAAACATGATTGCAAAGCAAACTAAATTAGATTGCAAAGCAAACTAAATTAAATTGCAAAGCAAACTAAATTAGATTGCAAAACAAACTAAATTAGATTGCAAAACAAACTAAATTAGATTGTAATTCAAACCAAATTAAAAATAATTGCTATGTCAAAAGAAATGAAATACGAAGAAGCTTTCGCCGAGTTGCAGAATATTGTGCGCAGGATGGAAAACGATGAGTACAGTATTGACGAAATCGCCGTGCAACTAAAGGCTGCACAGCGACTTATCACGTTGTGTAAGGACAAACTGACCAAGACAGAAGAGGCCATCCAAAAGATTCTTGACAAAGAATAGGCTCAAAAATTTGGCCGTTTCATTTTTTTGCCGTACCTTTGCGCTATGAATCTGAAAAAATAGCGTGAACGCATCATATAAACAACACAAATATGAAGAATTTAGATTGGGCAAACCTTTCATTCGGCTACATGCCGACAGATTACAACGTCCGCTGCTACTATCGCGACGGCAAATGGGGCGAGATAGAAGTATGCTCCGACGAGTACATTAAAATGCACATGGCAGCCGTGTGTCTGCACTATGGCCAGGAAGCCTTCGAAGGACTGAAGGCCTACCGTTGCAAGGACGGCAAGGTGCGCCTGTTCCGCGTAAAGGACAACGCCGAACGCCTGCAAAGCACCAGCCGCGGCATCATGATGCCCGAGGTGCCTACCGAACTGTTCGTCGAGATGGCCAAGAAGGTGGTGCGCCTGAACCAGGAGTGGATTCCCACCTACGAGAGCGGCGCCACACTCTACATCCGTCCGCTGCTCATCGGTACCAGCGCACAGGTAGGTGTACACCCCTCGAAGGAGTACTGCTTCCTGATTTTCGTCACGCCCGTAGGCCCGTACTTCAAGGGTGGCTTCGCCGCTAACCCCTACGTCATCATCCGTGACTTCGACCGTTCGGCACCTCTCGGCACAGGTAAGTACAAGGTCGGTGGCAACTACGCCGCCAGCCTCTTCGCCAACAACCTGGCTCACGAGAAGGGTTACGCTTGCGAGTTCTACCTCGACGCCAAGGAGAAGAAGTACATGGACGAGTGCGGTGCCGCCAACTTCTTCGGTATCAAGGACAACACCTACGTCACACCGAAGTCCACCTCTATCCTCCCCTCCATCACCAACAAGAGTCTGATGCAGGTGGCCGAGGATCTGGGTATGAAAGTGGAGCGCCGCCCGATTCCCGAAGAGGAGCTGGAGACTTTCGAGGAGGCAGGTGCCTGCGGTACCGCCGCCGTCATCAGCCCCATCTCGTACATCGACGATCTCGACACTGGCAAGCGCTACTCCTTCGGCGAGAAGCCTGGCCCCATGTCAAAGAAGCTGTTCGACACGCTCCGTGGCATCCAGTATGGTGAGATTGAGGACAAGCACGGTTGGACAACCGTCGTCATCGAGTAACCTCCTCCTTAGCTGAATATTTATCCGCATATTTATGTGTAATAAGGTGACCTTTAGCCCGCTAAAGGTCATCTTTTCGTTTCTAAAGACCACCTTTTCGCGGCTAAAGGTTACCTTTTCAGAGCCAAAAGTTACCCCTTTTAGGCTGCAGGGTCACAAGCCTCTAGCGCATCCTCACTTCTCTACCCAGATGCGGGCATCGACGGCGACGACATCGTTGGCATCGGCAAGCAAAGGGTTGATGTCTATCTCCTTGATCTCGGTGGCAAAGCGCAGGAGGGTACTCAGTCGCACGATGATCTCCATGAACTTGCGCTCATCGATACCCTGCTGTCCGCGCGTACCTTTCAATATCTTGTAGCCACGCAGGGAGTGTATCATGGAGTGCGCCTCGCCATAGCTCAGCGGTGCAAGACCTGACGAAACGTCGCGCAGCACCTCGACGAAGATGCCACCCAAACCGCAGAGCACAACGTGTCCGAAGCGCTCCTCGTACTTGGCACCGATGAAGAGCTCCGTGCCACGGATCATCTTCTGCACCATCACGGCCGTGACATCGGGGAGCTGCATCATGCGGTCGAACTCTGCCACCAGCACCTCCTTGGAACGGATGTTCAATGACACGCCGCCTACATCGCTCTTGTGGACGGGACCCACGACTTTGGCCACGACAGGGAATCCGACCTTCTCGGCAAAGGCCGAGAGTTCTTCCTTTGAGGTGGAGACAAGTTCGGGTACCAGCGGTATGCCGGCACAGGACAGAATCTGACGCACGAGGTCGGGCGACAGGTAGCCGCTCTCCTTGATGCCGCTGATGAGCTTATGCAGTCGCGGGATGTCGGTGCCGTAGAGCTCCACCTCGAAAGGAGCGGGCTCCGGTGTCTTCATAATCTGCGTCAGAGCGGTGGCCAGCGTCACCTCGTCGCAGAAGTTCACATGGCCGCGTTTCAGGAACTCTTGAACCTCAGCTCCAGCGGTGCTGACACTGGGCAGTATGGGGAAGATGGGCTTCCGGCAC
Source organism: Prevotella sp. (assembly GCA_016285245.1). Taxonomy (GTDB): domain Bacteria; phylum Bacteroidota; class Bacteroidia; order Bacteroidales; family Bacteroidaceae; genus Prevotella. Next base: position 26,014 of record JAEEQH010000038.1, on the reverse strand, counting down.
TCACGGATCTTCTTGTCGAGCACGTCGTAGACCTCGAAGATCTTCACCAGTCCGGGTGTGCCGAAAATGACCATGATGACATCAATATCGTCCATCTGCTCGCAATAGTCGATGGCTATCCCCAGATGCTCGGCCGTGCCCGTTGCCAGAATGTCGATGGGGTTGGCCACACTACTACCCGGCAGCAGCCTCGACTTCAGCTCGTCGGCCATGGCTCCCGTGATTGGCGGCACCTGCATTCCACCTTTCGACAGAGCATCGGTCAGCATGACGCCCGGGCCGCCAGCGTGGGTAATGATGGCGACTCTTAATGGAGAACTGAGAGGTGAGAACTGAGAGAGTCCTCCGTTCTCAGTTATCTTGAAGATGCACCCCACGGTGGTCAGTTCCTCGCGACTGAAACAGCGCACGATGCCGGCCTTGCGGAACAGGGCCTCGACGGCAGAGTCGCTGCTGGCGATGGCGCCCGTATGACTTGAGGCGGCGCGACTGCCGCTCTCGCTGGAGCCCGCCTTGATAGCGGCTATGCGACAGCCCTTGCGGATGAGCGACGTAGCGTGATAGAGCAGTTTGTCGGGGTCGGCGATATTCTCGATGTAAAGCAACTTCACCATGGAGTCGTGCTCAGGGTCGAAGTGCTTGTCCATATATTCCAGGACGCTCTCGATGCCTATCTGACGACCATTACCTATCGACCAGACGCTGTTGAACTGCAAGCCCTTGCTGACGGCACTCTCCAGAATAAAGACGGCTGTCGCACCGCTACCCGAGATGAAGTCAACACCCTTGGGGTTCAGTTGCGGTATAGGCTTTGTGAAAACGGAGTGATGCCAGCGCGTCAGCAGGCCTATGCAGTTGGGGCCTATCAGCGCACAGCCATAACGTTCGCAGGTGTCCAATATACGCTGCTCGAGCAACGCCCCCTCATGGGTCTCCTCGCCGAAACCGGCCGAGATGATGATGAACGCGCGCACCTGCTTCTCAGCCGCCAGGAGCTCCACATAGTCAGGACAAAAGCGTGCGGCCACCACCAGAATGGCAAGGTCCGTCGGCGGCAGCTCCTTGACGTCGTGGAACGCCTTGATACCCTGCACCTCGTCCTCCTTGGGGTTAACGACCCGCAGCGTACCCTCATAACCGCCGGTAATGAGATTACGTACGACGGCGCCGCCGGGTTTGTGTGTATTGTTACTGCCGCCTATCACGACAATACTCTGCGGCTCTAAAAGTTGCTTGTTAATCATAGGTTCGTAGGGATTATGTGTCATTTGATGTTGCAAAAATACCACATTTTGCGCAGCCCACCAATTCTTTCGGCGTGTTTTTCTGTTTTTTATGAAGAAAAATGACGGTACGGACATTCTTTTCTGTCATTTATTTGGTCATAAGCAGAAAAAAGTGTACTTTTGCACCGAAGGGAAACTTAAAACAAGAAACGAATACGAAAACAAAAAACGAAAAATGATTTGGAATCCTAACAAAGAGTGTATGAGCCGCGATGAGATGAGCGCGCTCCAGGGCAAACGTCTCCACAAGATTGTGGAATACGTCTACCACAATGTTCCCTTCTACCGTAACAAACTGCAAGCTATGGACATCCGTCCGGATGACATCCAGACGATAGAAGACATCAAGAAACTGCCGTTCACGACGAAGAAGGACCTGCGCGACAACTACCCATTCGGTCTGCAGGCCGCTCCGCAGAGCGAGATTATCCGTGTACACGCCTCGAGCGGCACCACGGGCAACCCCACCATCGTAGGCTACACGCGCAAAGACATCGGTGTATGGAGCGAGACGATGGCGCGCTGTCTGACAGCCTATGGCGTCACACGTGACGACATCTTCTCCGTGGCCTACGGCTACGGCCTGTTCACGGGCGGACTGGGTGCCCACTATGGTGTGGAGCACCTCGGCGCCAGCGTCATCCCCGCCGGTACAGGCAACACGGAGAAGCACTTGAAGCTGATTCGCGACCTCGGCATCACCGGTCTAGCCTGTACGCCGTCGTACGCCTTGTACTTGGCCGAGACAATGGAGAAGCTGGGTATCCGCAAGGAGGACATCAAACTGCGTATCGGTGCCTTTGGCGCTGAGCCATGGACGGAGAAGATGCGTCAGGAGATTGAGGAACGGCTGGGTCTGAAGGGCTATAACATCTACGGCCTCAGCGAGGTCATGGGCCCGAGCGTCAGCTACGAGTGCCAGCTGCAGCACGGTTCGCATATCAACGAAGACCACTTCTATCCTGAGATTATCAACCCCACGACGCTGGAGTCGCTGCCCGCAGGACAGACCGGTGAGCTGGTGTTCACCACGCTGACGAAGGAGGGTATGCCCGTCATCCGCTACCGCACACGCGACCTCTGCTCGCTGCTGCCCGGCGTCTGCGACTGCGGTCGCACCAACGTGCGCATGGGTCGCATCGAGGGCCGTTCGGACGATATGCTCATCATCCGCGGTATCAACGTGTTCCCGTCGCAGGTGGAGAGCGTCGTGCTCTCGATGCCGGAGTTTGCCCCGCACTACCTGCTCGTCGTCGACCGTGTGAACAACCTCGACACCTTGCAGGTTCAGGTGGAGATCCGCCAGGAGTACTTCACCGGCACCTTCGACACGCCCGCTGCCGTCGATGCTCTGGAGAAGAAACTCGCCTCGAAGCTGAAGAGCGTACTCAGCATCTCGGCCAAGGTGCAGCTGAAGGCTCCCGGCACCATCGAGCGCTCGCAAGGCAAGAGTGCCCATGTCGTAGACAATCGTAAACTATAAATAACACTATGGACAATTCATCTAAGTATTTCAACCCTGAACGCGAGACCATGACACGCGAACAGATTGAGGCATACCAGCTGGAACGCCTCAAGGAGACTGTCCGCCACTGCATGAACAACCCGTTCTACCAGAAAAAATTCAAGGAGGCCGGCATCACGCCCGATGACATCCAGACGCTGGCCGATGTGCGCAAGATTCCCTTCACGACGAAGCAGGACTTGCGCGAGACCTACCCCTTCGGCATGGCATGTGTACCTCTGAAAGACTGTGTGCGCCTGCACTCGTCAAGTGGTACCACGGGCAACCCCACCGTCATCCTCCACACAAAGAAGGACCTCGACGAGTGGGCCAACCAGGTGGCACGAAACCTCTGGATGGTAGGCCTGCGTCCCGACGATGTGTTCCAGAACTCCTCCGGCTACGGTATGTTCACCGGCGGCCTCGGCTTCCAATATGGTGCCGAGAAGCTGGGAATGCTCACCGTGCCCGCTGCTGCCGGTAACTCGCTGCGCCAGATCAAGTTCATCAAGGACTTCGGAACAACGGCCATCCACGCCATCCCCTCATACGTCACACGACTCTACGAAGTGATGAAACAGGAGGGTGTAGACCCCCGCCGCGACACTAAGCTGAAGGTGCTGGCCATCGGTGCCGAGCCCCACAGCGAGGAACAGCGCAAGCGCATCGAGGACATGCTCGGTGTGAAGGCCTACAACTCCTTCGGTATGTCGGAGATGTGCGGTCCCGGTGTGGGCTTCGAGTGCCCGGAGCAGAACGGTCTGCACTTCTGGGAGGACTACTACATCGTCGAGATTGTTGACCCCGAGACTCTGGAGCCCGTTCCCGACGGCGAGATTGGCGAGCTGGTGCTCACGTCGCTCTGCCGCGAGGCCATGCCGCTGCTGCGCTACCGCACGCGTGACCTGACCCGTATCCTGGGTCGTGGCTGCCCCTGTGGTCGCAACCATGTTCGCGTAGACCGTATGCGCGGCCGTTCGGACGATATGATTGTGCTCCGCGGCGTCAACATCTTCCCCATCCAGATTGAGAAGATCCTCATGAAGTTCCCCGAGGTGGGCACCAACTATCTCATCACGCTGACCACCGAGGACAACAACGACCAGATGACCGTCGAGGTCGAGCTCAACGAGGGTACCGACGACTACGCTAAGCTGCAGGAGCTGGCAGGCGAGCTGCGCCACCAGATAGGTGACGAGATCCTGCTGAAGCCACGCATCCGTCTCGTCTCGAAGGGCACGCTACCCGTCAGCGAGGGCAAGGCCGTCCGCGTCGTCGACAAGCGCAAGGTTTACCAATAACTTCGTCGTTATAACGACAAAACGAAATAACGTAATAACGAAATAACGACAAAACGTAATAACGAAATATCGAAAACTATGACTATCAATCAATTATCCATTTTCATCGAGAACCGTTCGGGTACACTCATTAAGGTGCTCAACGTGCTGAAACAAGCAGGTATACAAATCATCGCTTCGACCATCGCCGACACGGCCGAGTACGGCATCTACCGTCTCATCTGCTCGGAGCCGAAGCGTGCTTACGAGGAGCTGAAGAAGGCTGGCGTGGCCGTCGCCGAGAGCGACGTCTTCGCCCTGGAGCTCGACGATGAGCCCGGACGTGCCGCCGACGCCATCGCCACCTTCAGCGAGGCAGGCATCAGCATTGCCTATATGTACACCTTCCTCCTCAGGGGCAAGGGCATCCTCGTGTTCCGTACCGACAATGCCGAACTGGCTCGTGAAACCATCTTGAAGAACAACCTGAAGTTCATTGCCGAGGAGAACCTGACAGCCTGGACGTAAGAACGGCTTTGGAGCTGTCCCTGACAGCACATTATTATAGAAGAAATCCCGCCCTCGGATGTGAGGACGGGATTTCTTTCTGTACAAGGATAACGACTACTCGCCGTTATCCAGTAGGATTTTCATCATCTCGACAGCAGCCTTGGCGACGCTGGTGCCGGGGCCGAAGATGGCGGCAACGCCAGCCTTATAGAGGAAGTCGTAGTCCTGGGCGGGGATAACACCGCCGGCGATGACCATGATGTCCTCACGACCGAGCTTCTTCAGCTCCTCAATGAGCTGCGGGATAAGCGTCTTGTGACCGGCGGCGAGGGACGAAGCACCCACTACATGGACGTCGTTCTCAACGGCCTCGCGAGCAGCCTCGGCGGGCGTCTGGAAGAGCGGACCCATATCGACGTCAAAGCCACAGTCTGCGTAGCCGGTAGCTACAACCTTTGCACCACGGTCGTGACCGTCCTGACCCATCTTCGCGATGAAGATACGCGGGCGGCGACCCTCCTTTTGTGCGAACTCGTCAGTCAGCTTCTTGGCCAACTCGAAGTCGCTGTCGTTCTTTGATTCTGAACTGTACACGCCTGAAATTGTTCTGATTACTGCTTTGTAACGGCCCACGATCTCTTCGCAGGCATCGGAAATCTCGCCGAGGGTGCAGCGCAGTTGGGCGGCCTTGACGGCGAGGTCGAGGAGGTTGTTTTCACTCTTGCGACCCTCGTTGAAGTCGCGGACACAGTCGGTGATGGCCTTGAGGGCAGCCTGACAGGCGGCTTCGTCGCGGGTAGAGCGTACCTGCTTGAGGCTCTCCTCCTGCTGCTTGCGCACGGCGGTGTTGTCGACCTCGAGGATATCGATGGGATCCTCGTGCTCCAGGCGGTACTTGTTGGTACCGACGATGGTCTGAACGCCAGAGTCGATACGGGCCTGCGTGCGGGCAGCGGCCTCCTCAATACGCATCTTGGGCAGACCGGTCTCGATGGCCTTGGCCATACCGCCGAGCTTCTCAATCTCCTGGATGTGCTCCCAAGCCTTGTGCACCAGCTCGTTGGTCAGCGTCTCCACATAGTAGGAACCAGCCCACGGGTCAATCTGTTTGCAGACCTTCGTCTCGTTCTGGATGTAGATCTGGGTGTTACGAGCGATACGGGCGGAGAAGTCGGTAGGCAGGGCGATAGCCTCGTCAAGGGCGTTGGTGTGGAGCGACTGGGTGTGACCCAACACGGCAGCCATAGCCTCGATACAGGTACGGCCCACGTTATTGAAGGGGTCCTGCTCGGTGAGCGACCAACCTGAGGTCTGCGAGTGGGTACGCAGGGCGAGCGACTTCGGGTTCTTGGCACCGAAGCTCTTCACGATCTTAGCCCAGAGCAGACGGCCTGCACGCATCTTGGCAATCTCCATGAAGTGGTTCATGCCGATGGCCCAGAAGAAGCTGAGGCGCGGGGCGAAGGCATCGACGTCGATACCGGCATTGACACCCGTACGCAGGTAGTCCATACCGTCGGCCAGCGTATAGGCCAACTCAATGTCAGCGGTTGCACCAGCCTCCTGCATGTGGTAGCCGGAGATGGAAATGCTGTTGAACTTCGGCATCTTCTGCGAGGTGTACTCGAAGATGTCGGCAATAATCTTCATCGAGAATGCAGGCGGGTAGATGTAGGTGTTACGCACCATGAACTCCTTCAGAATGTCGTTCTGGATGGTTCCGGCCATCTCCTCGAGCTGTGCGCCCTGCTCAAGACCAGCCACGATGTAGAAAGCCAGAATGGGCAACACGGCACCGTTCATGGTCATCGAGACAGACATCTTGTTCAAGGGGATGCCGCCGAAGAGCACCTTCATGTTCTCCTCATTGCAGATAGACACGCCAGCCTTACCGACATCGCCGACAACGCGGGCGTTGTCAGGGTCGTAACCACGGTGTGTAGGCAGGTCGAAAGCTACAGAAAGACCTTTCTGACCAGAAGCCAGGTTACGACGGTAGAAGGCATTCGACTCTTCAGCGGTGGAGAATCCTGCATACTGGCGGATAGTCCAAGGCTTGAAGGGGTACATCATTGAGTACGGGCCACGGAGGTAGGGAGGGATACCGGCTGTGAAGTCGAGGTGCTCCATGCCTTCGAGGTCTTCTTTCGTATAGGCGGGACGCACCTCGATGTGCTCGGGGGTCTTCCAGTTCTCTACGATTCCATTGTCTTTAATCCACTTGGCACCATCCTGAGCCTTGATGCCTGCATAGATATCAATATCTTTAAATTGTTTACGCATAATTCAAGTCTCCTATTCTTTTAGATACCAAGTTTCTGATTATATTCTTTCAAAGTCTCAAGCACGTTGCACTTCACGTGGATGTAGTTCTCGATGCCAGCGGCCTTCAGGTCTTCCATGCAGGCGGGAGCACCGGCAACAACATACATGGCGCGGTTGTTGAGATACTGGAAGGCGGGGATGGCGTATTCAGCATACTCATCGTCGCTTGAGCAGATGACAACGATGTCGGCCTTAGCCTCCAAAGCAGCATCTACACCTTCCTCAACGGTCTTGAAGCCGAGGTTGTCAATAACCTTGTAACCTGCACAGGCGAGGAAGTTGCACGAGAACTGTGCACGGGCCTGGCGCATGGCGAGGTTACCAATGGTCAGCATAAAGGCGACGGGCACCTTGGCAGCCTTCTCTGTGGTCAGGCGCAGGGTTTCGAAGTCGGAAGCCAGGCGGCTGGCTTTCAAGGCGGGCACATCGGGGTCACCGGCGTGGGTAGCAACACATTCGCTACTTACCAGCGGCTCCTTGCCCTCGCTCTTCTCGGTGAAGTTGGGGAACTGGTTGGTGCCGAGGATGAACTCCTTGCGCTTGGCGGCATCGCCGTGGCGCTTCACGTTCGTGGCGTTGATGTCGGCCTGAACCGTTCCGGCCTTGACGGCAGCGAGGAAACCACCCTCGTCCTCCACCTTGAGGAAAAGCTTCCAGGCCTCCTGTGCGAGAGCGTCGGTGAGGTGTTCGATGTAGTAAGAGCCAGCCGAGGGGTCGACGATGCGGTCGAAGTGGCTCTCCTCCTTGATAAGCAGCTGCTGGTTGCGGGCGATGCGCTCGCTGAAGTCCGTGGGCTTCTCGTAGGGAGCGTCGAACGGTGTGACGACCAGCGAGTGAACGCCACCGAGGGCGGCACTCATGGCCTCCGTCTGTGAACGGAGCAGATTGACGTAGGAGTCGAACACAGTCTGGTTGTACGTTGACGTCGAGGCGTTGATGACCATCTTGCAGGCGCAGTCGCACTTCGGCTCATACTGCTTGACAATCTGAGCCCAGAGCAGACGGGCAGCGCGGAATTTTGCTATTTCCATGAAGTAGTTCTCGGAAATGCCCATGTAGAACTTGATCTTCTTGGCGGCGAGGTCCACATCGACGCCGGCGTCCACCATCTGCTGCAGGTACTCGTTACCCCAGGCCAGAGCATAGCCCAGTTCCTGAACGATGTAGGCGCCGCTGTTGTTCAGTAGGTCGCTGTGTACCATGACGCAGCGCAGGTTGGGATAGTCCTTCAGCTTCTCCACGAGCTTGGGCATGTCGGGCAGCAGGAACGACGAGTCCTTGCCCTTCATCAGCATACGCTCGATGGGGTCGAAGCCCACGCCGCCGACAATCTTCTCCTTGTCGTAACCCATCTTCTCGAAGTAGGCCACCAGCAGGTCGGCCAGCTCGAGGGCGTGGCGCAGACAAGCACGGTAGCTCACCTCCACGATGTCGAGGCGGATGTCCTTGAGCAGCGCGTCGATGTAGTCAGCGCTCACCTCATCGTGCCCCAGCTTGAAGCCGATAGAGTCGACACCCTTCATCAGCAGGTCGAGTGCCTTCTTGTTGGCTGCCACCGGGTCGCCGCCAACCACGACGTTCTGGCGGACGTACCATTCGTTAGAGTCTTTCTTGTTACCGCGTACGAACGGGAACTCGCCCGGCAGCGCGTCGGGTGTCTTCAAGTCCTTCAAGTCCTCACGGCGATAGAAAGGCTGTACGTTAAAACCTTCGTTTGTTCTCCACACAAGCCGCTTCTGGAAGTCAGCCCCTTTCAGGTCCACTTCAATCTTGTCCAACCACTCTTGCTTGGTCGGTGCGGTAAACTCGGTGAAGAGTTTCTCTCTGTTGTTTGACATAGCTTTTATTAATATAGTTGTTGTTGTAATAAATATTCTGCAAAGATACAACTATTTTTTTGAACTCGGAGAGTTTTTAGTAATAATTTAGGTTTCCAAACGTTACTATATATAAAAAAGGTATATGAAAAAGCTCATCCTCGCCATTGCTTTGCTGCCTCTGACGGTGTTTGCCAAGAGCATCGTCTACGATAACAGCGTGAAATCGCTGCAGGTCGTGGTCAACGACGACTGGCTGTCACCTCCCGTGATGTCGCTGAACAAGGGCGACGTGCTACACATCGGCTTCGACCAGTTGTCGCACGACTACCACCGCTACATCTATCATGTGGAACACTGTGAGTATGACTGGACACCCTCAGAAGAGATTTTTGAGAGCGACTGGCTGGTGGGCTTCAACGACAACCCCATCAACGACAGCGAACCGTCGCTCAACACCACCGTTCTCTACACCCACTACCAGCTGCAGATTCCCGACGAACGCTGCCGTCTGAAGATGAGCGGTAACTACCGTCTGCACATCATCGACGAGGAGAGCGATGAGGAGGTGATCCGTGTGGAGTTCCGTGTCGTGGAGCCGCTGATGAACGTTGGTCTCAGCGTCACGTCGAACACGGACATCGACGTCAACGCCAGTCACCAGCAGGTGTCGATGACCGTCAACTACAACAGCATTCGGGTGACCAATCCGCAGGAGCAGGTGAAGACCATCGTCATGCAGAACGGTCGTGAGGACACGTGGAAGCAGGAGGTTCGCCCGAACTATACGACGCCTCAGGGACTGCGTTGGGAGCACAACCGCCAGCTGATTTTCGACGGCGGCAACGAGTACCACAAGTTCGAGGTGCTGGATGTCTCCCACCCCACCTTGGGCATCGACCGCATTTCATGGGACGGCACTAACTACCAGGTCTTCCCCTTCGTGGACGCGCCACGCCGAAACTATGTCTACGACGAGGATGCCGACGGTGCTTTCATCATCCGCAACAGCGACAATATTGACATCGACCGCACCTGCGACTATGTCTACGTGAACTACAAGCTGCAGCCCGTCCATCATTACGAAGGAGCACGCGTGCTGGTGGACGGCGCATGGGCCACAGGGCCGATGGAGGACTACGTCATGACCTACGACGAGAGCGACCAGAGCTACAATGCCACCATTCTCCTGAAACAAGGCTACTACTCCTACCAGTATGTTCTCCGCGACCTTGACGGCACCACTCACAGTCTGCCCGAGGAAGGGTCGTTCTACGAGACGGAGAACCGCTACCAGGCATTGGTATATTATAAAGGTACGGGAGAACGCACCTGGCGGCTGACAGGCTATCAACAAATCGTCTTCAAATAGATAACTTCAAATGGACAGTCGATTGTCTTCAAATAGACAGGCGATAGTCGCGCGGCGTCATGCGGAACTGATGGAAGAAACTGGAAATCAAACAGTTCGGCGAAGCAAAGTGACATTCTACAGAAATTTCCTCGACTGACTTGCTGGTATTACGCAGCATCTCCTGAACCTGCATGAGACGCATGACACGGGTCAGTGAACGCGGGCTCTTATAGAGGTTCGACGAGATAATCTGGAAGAACGTACTGACGTCTGTTCCCGTCAAGTCCACCAGTTCGCGAATCGTGAACTTGCCGTTCTGCTCCTTGACGTATGGCAGCACGATGACCATCATGTCGATAAACTCCTTGCTCAGCTCTGCCTCATTGTCGCTGCTGACAGCGTTAGGATCGTAATGGGCGATGCCAATCTCCTCATTGTTATACTCGTCGCAACGCTCGGCAAAGTTTTGTATGCGACGGACCATGTCGCCCTCGTTGCTGCTACGCTGTACACGCAGTCGGGTATTGCGGTTGTAAAGGAAGAAATTGATGGCAATCAGCGCAAGCAGGAAAGTCAGCAAGCCACCAATGAGTACAGAGCGGCGCCACCACGGCTCATGGATATTAATCACCCACGTGTAGGGTTCTCCCACCCACTTATCGATGACGTTAGATGCCTGCAACTCAATGTGATAGGTGCCGGGATTGAGGTCAACCAGCGGCAAATGGAGCAGTCCGCGACGGTCTACGAGACCACCTGAGTTGTAATACGAATAAGTCTGCCAGTCCTCACCCAGTTCCCTGACCCTGACACGATAGAACGTCTGCAGCGGACGTGCGAAGTTCAAGGCCGAGAAGGTGAGGGTGATGGTGTTCAGATCGTAGTTCAGATTGATTTCACTAGTACGGGTGATGGCTTTGTCAAGGATGACCTTACCGTTGATCTCGGTACCCACATTGACATAAGTACCATTGATGAGCATGCTGGTCAGCTTCGGGTACATCACCATCGGCTGCTGTGACAGCAGGCTGTTGAACTCCGCCGGATTGAACACCAGGACATGGTCGATGGTCTGCATCACGATGCTACCGTCTTCAAGCTTCATCGCCTTGCCGTCGACAAACGCCTCGTTGGGCACATTGTCGGCACGGTCGAAGCTGGTGACGTACTTGATGTCACCGTCAGCAATCTGCATACAGGTGATGCCACAGCTTGTGCTAACCCATAGGTTGTGCATGTTGTCCTCGATGATGGCATGGATGACGTCGTTCAGCAGTCCGGAGTTGCGGTTCAGCAGGATGGGCTCGGCCTGCGGCGACTTATAGAGGAAGAGACCGGCGGAAGTGCCTACCCATGTCCAGCGTCGGCTGTCGATGAACATGACATTCGCCTTCTTGCCGTTGAACTCGTCGATGCCATGCATCTCACCCATCATGTTCGTATATCTCACAGCATCAGGATGGTCCATATTCAGCGATGTGAACGGCGCATCCAGCGGACGTGAATAGAGCAGTCCGCGCCTTTCAGTACCAATCCACATGCCGCCCTGCCGGTCGAACTCCACGGCATTGACATCTGTCGACAAGCGGCGACCGCCAGCCAACGTCAATACCGGTTCATGTGTCATCGTACCATTCTTAATATTATAGGTATAATAGCCCTCGGAGGCAGCGATATATAGGACATCGTTATGGAGAGCCATGTTGTTCAACGTTCGCTCCGACGTCTCCATGATGGTGGTCCACTCTCGCTGCTGGGCATCAAAGAAGAGCAGGATGGAACCGCCCTCGCCATTCCTGATCTGGAACACGCCTTCCTGATAATGCTGCAGCACGGTTGTGGCACCATACTTACGGATAGCCTCACCTTCATAGGCACGGCTCTGGTAGCGTTTCTTGCCAGAGTCGATGTCGTAGCACACCACCGATCCGTCCTCGTAGAACAGCAGAAGGTCCTTCTTGTTGTAAACCTCAGCATCCTGCAGGTTCAGACGCTTGTCCAGAGGAACGCGCTTCTTCATGCGGGCATCCTGAATGAAGTCGGGACCGCAGAGCCAGACGTCACCCTCCTGGTCTATGAACAAGTCCTTCACCCTGCCCTCCATACCTAACGTGGCATAGAGGCTGTCCATATTCGAGATGAAGCGCTCAGTCGTCAGGTTCACGCACGTCACGCTATGGTTGTCCTTCAGCCACAGGTGGTGCAGACGGTCATAGTACAAGTGGTAGCCGCCGTTATAGTTGTCCAGCATGTACTTATGCTCCAGATCGCTGCTGATGTACGAGAAACTGGCACCGTCGTAGAAGTTGATGTTGCCAATGGTGGTGATGGTCATACGGCCCGTCATCGTACATTTGATGGTCTGGGCCGAGTTATCCGCCAGGCCATCGGAAGCGGTATAGACACGGAAGACACGTCTATTATCAGCCTGCAGAGCTGTCACACAGGCCAGTAAGAGCACAATACTTGCCAAAAGGCGCAAATTCCTCATCTTAGGTTTTTACTTTTCCGATGCAAATTTACACATATTATTGGCAAAATTTATCATTTTCGCATTTTTTTTGCCTTTTTTAGGAAAAAAGTGCTATCTGGCGGACTGTTTGCTCCTGTAGAACCTCTCTAAGGTGCGATAGGCCGTCTCCCTTTCAGCAGAACCGACCTCCCGTGACTCCACGTCAATCTTCATCACGGGCGCAGCATCGATATTGTCCTTGGTGATGGCCGTCCACTGGGGCAGACCGTCGCCGTTGGGATTGCCCGTCTTGCAGAAGTTGGCGTAGTAGCTGAGGAAGAGCTTCGAGATGGCGTAGTCCTCGTCCTGCCAGTCGTAGTACTCGTTGGTGTCGAGCGTGCCCATGGCATACTCGATGTCGGCAGAGTGGACGGCACCGGGGGCAATGGCGGACTGCTGGGCAGCGGCCTTCTCCTCGGCGGTCTTCTCGCGCACGCCACCGGCCAGGGCGCCCACCTTGTCACCCATCTTTGCCGACACCTGCGGACGCGGGTGCATATAATGATAGCGGTAGACGGGCTGTCCCGAACGGGCGTGATAGTCGCAAACCTTCCATGTGGGGAAGCCCGTGAAGAGGTCGCTGACAAGGTCGAAGCCCTTCTGGCTCATCACGTCGCCGTCGGTCTCGATGCCGTAGGCCGTGAAGATCTCGTCGGTCATGTCGCCAAACTGCGCCCTCATGGCGTTCTTGTAGTTATCGAGTGTAGGAGCCTGGCCCTGAAGCGCCTGCATGGGATGGGCTTCCAGCGAGTTCCAGCCAGCCAGCAGGGGCACCTGTGCCTGTTGTCCCTTCTCGAAGATGTCGTCGGGCTTGTCCTTCATGAAGTAGCCGTCGAGCACCACGTTGGCCATGCCACGGGGAGGCAGGAGCTTCTCGAGCGAATCGGCACTCAGGGCCATCGCGTCGGCCAGACTGGCGATGCCCGCCTTTTTCAGCAGCTCAGCTCCAGCAGCATCGGCATCGGCCTGCGACGAGGGCACGTAGGGCAGCACCTCGGCACCCGACGACAGCATGGCACCGGCAATCAAGTCCTTGGAAAGGGGCGAGCACATCAGCAGCGAGACCGAGAAGGAGCCAGCCGACTCGCCGACGATGGTGATCCTGGCAGGGTCGCCGCCAAAGGCCGCAATATTCTCCTTCACCCACTTGATGGCTGCCACCTGGTCGAGGAATCCGTAGTTGCCGCTGCCCTTGTAGTCGCTGGCAGCCGTGAGGTCAGGATGGGCAAAGAAGCCGAACACGCCCTCACGATAGTTGGCCGTCACGCCGATGACACCCTCCTTGGCGATGCTCGTGCCGTCGTAACGGGGTTCGCTGCCCGAACCGGCCATCAGTCCGCCGCCATTAAAATAGATAAGTACGGGCAGGGCGTCGGCCGTCGTCTTCGCAGCCGTCCAGATGTTCAGGTAGAGACAGTCCTCGCTGCGCCCGGAGCCACGGAACGCCATATCGCCGAAGATATTGGGCTGCATGGGGTCGGCGCCAAACTGCTTCGCCTCGCGCACACCCTCCCAAGGCTCAACGGGCTGCGGAGCCTTCCAGCGCAGCTCACCAACGGGAGCCTGGGCGAAGGGTACGCCGAGGAACTTCTTCACGCTGTCGGCCTCGAAGCCTTCGAGGACACCATACTGCGTTTTCACCTGAAGGCCGACGGCCTCCCCGTTCTTCTCGGAGCAGCTACTAAGTACTGCAGTACAAGCGATGGCCAGCATCATCATTACGTGTTTTTTCATCTTCTTATAGTTTGTTATTGGTTTTTCAATTGCAATGGCAAAGGTACAAAAAAATCCTGTATCCGCCAAACATTACCGGCATAATTTCTTCTTATAATATGTTAAACCACTACCCTGTTTTAGGGTACTGCTTGTACACAAACAGAGCGCAGCCCCCGTACGATGGGGTAACGAAACGTGACACCCTCCCAAATTGGGATGGTGCCCTAAAGGGGGATCAGGGCGTCGCAAATCGCGACGGTGGTTTTTGTTGAAAGGAATAAGCGCCACCTATTTAGTGATAAGCGGCTCCTATTCTAAAAAAAGTGGCTCCTATTCTAAAATAAGTGGCTCCTATTCTAAATAAGTGGCACCTGTCGCACTACGCCAATCTGTCTTCTACAAGGAGTTGCATATTCTCAGATGAAAAGGTCAACGTTTCCAGTACGAAGTCCACTAACCCGGGAAAAGAGACAACAAAAGCAGAAAAGCAGACAACCTAATCAGAGAGATAAGTCAACAAAATCAGTATAATAAACAGTAATTAACAAAACAGTAACAAATCAAGGCTCTGAGGGAGTCAACACTATACAGGGAAAGACATTGAGTGTTTGAGCGATTTGTTGCAGTGTTGCAGTTGCTGCAGTTCTCGAGAAGCCCTTACCTCCCCTGAAAACACCTCTATATTTATATATATATTTATATATATAAATATAGATATTAATTTTGGCTTTCGTATGACTTGTTTGGGAACTGCAGCACTGCAGCAACTGCAACAAGTGCAGCAGGACAAACAACAAACACACGGCACCTGTCCGAAACATTACCCGAAGCTGTTGAGAACACGAACCACTTGCTCGGCCTCTGCGGATGTAATGGCCTGGTTCATCGGTATCGACAGCTCCTGCCGGTGTATCTTTTCCGTGATGGGATAGCGACGCTCACGCCACTCCTTGTAGCATGCTTGCTGATGGGGAGGAATGGGATAGTGAATCAAGGTCTGAACGCCATTCTCCTTCAGAAACGCCTGCAGTTCGTCACGGCGCTCACAGAAGACCGGGAACAAGTGATAGACGTTATTCTCATCTGGAATCCGCGAAGGCAGAAGAATCAGCGGATTATTGATATGTTCATAGTAGTAGGCGGCCAACTGCTGCCGTCTCCTATTATCCTCGTCCAAGTATTTCAACTTCACATCGAGCACGGCAGCATCCACTTCCGACATTCGGCTGTTGATGCCTACATAATTGAACACATATTTCTCCTGACTACCATAGTTGGCCAGAGCCCTGACGACAGCAGCCAGTTCGGCATCGTCGGTGGTGACAGCTCCTGCATCACCAAATGCGCCAAGGTTCTTGCCAGGATAGAAACTGTGGGCCGCAACATCGCCAAGCGCGCCAGTCCGCTTGAAACCTGAAACCTGAGACTTGAAACCACAGCCATGACTCTGGGCACAATCTTCCATCAACTTCAGATGGTGGCGCCTGCAAATCTCACCAAGCTTGTCGTTATAGGCAATACGTCCATAGAGGTGGACTGTCATCACGCCCCGGGTCTTGGCGGTAATGGCATCCTCTACCCTCTCAACATCCAGTTCCAGATGCTCAAAAGTGGGTTCCACCAGTACCGGCACCAGGTTGTTACGCGTGATGGCCAGGATAGTGGCGATAAAGGTATTGGCAGGAACAATAATCTCGTCACCGTCCTTCATCACCCCCATCTCCTTATAGCCGCGCAGGAGCAGATACAAGGCGTCCAAACCATTAGCTACGGCAACGCAATGGTCGGTACCGACATACTGAGCATAGTCAGCCTCAAACTGTTGATTCTCACGGCCTTGGAGAAACCAGCCGCTATCAACAACACGATTGACCGCTGCTTTGTATTCATCGCCATGCATGGCTGTGATAGCCTGTAAATCCAAAAACTTTACCATTGTCGTTGAGTCTTAATATACTTCAAAATGAGCGGAGGAAAGTGGGAATTCTCAGATACGGTCGACAGACTTGACACCCTTGACGGTCTTGAGCTTCTTGATGAGGAGATCGAGCCGGGCGGTGTTGTCAATCATCAGCATGAGATTGCCGCGGAAAAGTCCGTCGTG
The DNA here is from genome assembly GCA_016285245.1 of Prevotella sp. Classification (GTDB taxonomy): domain Bacteria; phylum Bacteroidota; class Bacteroidia; order Bacteroidales; family Bacteroidaceae; genus Prevotella. Next base: position 9,606 of record JAEEQH010000038.1, on the reverse strand, counting down.
GCTGTCGATATTGACGCTGCGCAGCACGAGTTTCTCGTCCTTGGAAATGATGTTGGTGAGGTTGTTCAGGATGCCGATGTCGTCGGTGCCGATGACGCGGAGGGTGATGGTGTACTGCGAAGAGCCCTTGCCCGACCACTTGGCGCGCACGATGCGGTAGCCGAAGCGCTTCTGCAGCTCGGGGGCGTTGGGGCAGTCGGTGCGGTGAATCTTGATGCCGCCGCTGACGGTGACGAAGCCGAAGACATCGTCGCCGTAGATGGGGTTGCAGCAGCGTGCCAGCTGGTAGTCGATGCCCTTCAGGTTGCGGTCTATGACGAGCACGTCGTCGTTGGCGGGAGCGTTGGCAGCGGTCTGGTCGAAGACGAACTCCTCGGCGCTACGTGCCTGGTTGTCGCCGGTGACGGTACGCTCGCCCTGACGCAGTTCCTGGTACTTGTCGATGATGGTATTGATGTCGAGCGAGCCCTCGGCGACCTGCCGGTAGAAGTCGCTCATCTCCTTGAAGCCCAGTTTCTTGACGAGCTGCTGGATGATGGGTTCCTCGATGTCAATCTTGTGGTTCTTGAACTTGCGCTCAAGCATCTCCTTGGCGAAGAGGCCCTCCTTCACCTGCGTCTCCTTGAGTGCCAGACGGATTTTCGCCTTGGCTCGCGAGGTCTTCACCAGGCTGAGCCACTCGCGTCGAGGCTTCTGGTTGGACGAAGTCATGATCTCGACCTGGTCGCCGTTCTGCAGCTGCTGGCGGAAGGTCACCACCTTGTTATCTATGCGCGCACCCACGCACGCGTTGCCTATCTTGGAGTGGATGTGGTAGGCCATGTCGAGGACGATGGCGCCTTTGGGGAACTTCAGAAGGTCGCCCTTGGGTGTGAAGACGTAGACCTCGTCCTCGTAGAGGTCCATCTTGAACTGGTCCATCGCCTCCATGCCGTCGCTGGTCTCAAGCATCTGGCGGATGTTCGTCAGCCACTCGTCGAGTCCAGTCTCGCCCTTGACGCCCTTGTAGCGCCAGTGGGCAGCGACGCCCCGCTCGGCCACCTCGTCCATGCGCTCAGTACGAATCTGCACTTCTACCCACTTCTGCTCGGGTCCGAGGACGGTGATGTGGAGGCTCTCGTAGCCGTTCGACTTGGGCACGCTGAGCCAGTCGCGCAGGCGCTTGGGGTTGGGCTGGTACATATCGGTGACGATGGAGTAGACCTGCCAGCATTGCATCTTCTCACGCTCGACAGGGGCGTCGAGGATAATGCGGATGGCGAAGAGGTCGTAGACACCCTCGAAGGGGCACTTCTGCTTCTTCATCTTCTGCCAGATGGAATGTATGGACTTCGTGCGACCCTTGATGTGGAAGTTCAGTCCGGCGGCCGTCAGCCGTTCGCTGATGGGCTTGATGAACTTCTCGATGTAGGCGTCGCGGCTCTGCTTCGTCTCGCTGAGCTTCTCGCGGATCATGTAGTAGGCATCGTGCTCAAGGTACTTCAGAGAGAGGTCTTCGAGCTCTGACTTCAGTTTGTAGAGTCCCAGCTTGTGGGCCAGCGGGGCATAGAGGTAGGCGGCTTCGCGGCTCACCTCCACCTTGTCCTTCGTGTTCGCCGTGTCGCGAATCTGTCGCATGAGGTTCACGCGGTCGGCAATCATGATGAGGATGACGCGCATATCCTCGGCAAACGACAGCAGGAGGTTGCGGAAGTTGTCGCTCTCGACGACGGGGTTCTTATCGTAGAGCTGGTGTATGCGTTGCAGGCCGCGAAGGATGAGTGCCACGGCGGGACCGAACTCCTCGCCAACGGCATCGGCGGTGATGTAGCCGTCCTCGTAGCTGGTGTGCAGCAGCGTGGCCAGCACGGCGTCGCGGCGCAGTCCTATCTCGTCGACGACGATGATTGCCGTCTGCAGTCCCGTCAGGATGGGGTTCAGTCCGAAGGCGTCGCGACGCACCTGCTGCAGCTCGATGCTGTGCAGGATGTGCGTACGGATTTTCTCCTCGTCATCGGGTCTCAACGCCCCGCTCAGCTGCTCGCGAAGCCTGGTGTAGAGCTCCATGACCTCCTCTTTTTCGGCTGTTGAAAAAACAAACTTATCAGACATAATCAGAATATTTTCATGCAAAGATACAAATTTTGCGCAATTTTTGTGCATTTTTTGAGAAAAGTTTGTATATTTGCGGAGAAATTGACGAAAACCTATAAAAACTACTATTATGTTATCACAGCAAGACTTAGTTCAGCTGAGCCAGAAAGGCATCGCTGAAGAGCAAATCAACACCCAGTTAGGACAGTTCAAAACCGGATTCCCGTTCCTGAAACTCAAGGCTGCTGCCAGCATCGAGGACGGCATCGTGGCCACCAACGAGCAGGACAACCAGATCTTCGAGGACGCCTGGGCAAAGTACAAGGCCGAGGGCCACAAGATTGTGAAGTTCGTGCCTGCATCGGGAGCTGCCAGCCGTATGTTCAAGGATATGTTCGCGTTTCTCGACGCCGACTACGACGTGCCCACCACACCCTTCGAGAAGCAGTATTTCGACAACATCGAGAAGTTCGCCTTCTACGACGCACTCGACGCCGTCTGCCGCAAGAACGAGGGAAAATCCATCAAATACCTCATCCAGGAGGGACAATATAAAAAAGTAGTAGCCAACATGCTGTTCGAGAAGGGACTGAACTACGGCCAGCTGCCCAAGGGCCTGCTGCTGTTCCATAAGTATCCCGAGGGAGCACGCACACCGATGGAGGAGCACCTGGTGGAGGGCGCCCTCTATGCCGCCTCGAACGGAGAGGCCAACGTCCACTTCACCGTCTCGCACGAACACATGGAGCTGTTCAAGAAGAAGGTGGCTACGAAGGCCGACGGCTATGCCGAGAAGTACGGCGTGAAGTACAACATCTCGTTCTCGGAGCAGAAGCCGTCGACGGACACCATCGCCGCCAACCCCGACAACACGCCTTTCCGCAACGAGGACGGTTCGCTGCTGTTCCGCCCGGGAGGCCACGGCGCACTCATCGAGAACCTCAACGAGATTGACGCAGACATCATCTTCGTCAAGAACATCGACAACGTCGTACCCGACCGTCTGAAGCAGGAGACCGTTGACTACAAGCAGGTCATAGCAGGCGTGCTGGTGAACCTCCAGAAAATCGCCTTCAAGTACCTGAAAGAGCTCGAGGGAGGCAACGTCACACACGAGAAGCTGCGCGAGATACAGCACTTCCTGGAGCACGCCTTCTGCCGCCGTCCCGATATCGCATCGCTGGGCGACGCAGAACTGGCCGAGTACCTGAAGAAGAAACTCAACCGACCGATGCGCGTCTGCGGCGTCGTGAAGAACGTCGGAGAGCCCGGCGGCGGACCGTTCCTGACGTACAACCAGGACGGCACCATATCGCTACAGATCCTCGAGTCGAGCCAGATTGACAAGAACAACAAGGAGTACATGGAGATGTTCACCAAGGGAACACACTTCAACCCCGTCGACCTCGTCTGCGCCGTCAAGGACTACAAGGGACAGCCATTCAACCTGCCCGACTTCGTTGACCGCTCAACGGGATTCATCTCGAGCAAGTCAAAGAACGGCAAGGAACTCAAGGCACTCGAGCTGCCGGGACTGTGGAACGGCGCGATGAGCGACTGGAACACCGTCTTCGTCGAGGTGCCCCTCGGGACCTTCAACCCCGTGAAGACCGTCAACGACCTGCTGCGCGACCAGCATCAGTAAGAATTCATAACTTTCAGAGACTGTAAGAATGAGTGCAATGAAATTCATCATTGCCGCATCACTATTGATGATGGCGGGCAATGCAAAATGTGAGGAGAGTGTGAAGATAGGTAAGCAGAACGTCAGCGTGACCGACGGACGCATGACACCAGAGGTGCTGTGGGCGATGGGACGCATAGGTGGCTATGCCGCCTCGCCCGACGGAACGAAGATCGTCTACCAGGTGGGCTACTACAGCGTGAAGGCGAACAAGAGCCAGCAGAAACTTTTCATCAGACCCGTGAAGGGTGAACCTCAGCTGCTGACAACCGGCGGCAAGAGCGAGACTGACCCACAATGGATAGACAACGAGACCATTGCCTTCACTACTGGCGGCGACATCTGGGCGATGAAAGCCGACGGTACAGGGCGGCGGCAGCTGACGAAAAGTGGAGACGTCGAAGGATTCAAGTTCTCGCCAGACGGCAAGAAGGTCATCATCATCAAGAGCATACCCTACACAGGCAGCATCAAGGCAAAGCCCGACGACCTGCCACAGACAACGGGACGCGTGGTGACCGACCTCATGTACCGACATTGGGATCACTACGTAGAGACCATCCCCCACCCCTTCGTATATAATGTGGGAGACGGTTTTGCCGTTGCCGACAACGGGAAGGACATCCTTGAGGGCGAGCCCTACGAGTGTCCGATGGAGCCGTTCGGAGGCGTAGAGCAGCTGGCATGGAGCCCAGACTCGAAGCAGATAGCCTACACCTGCCGCAAGAAGACCGGCGTGCAATACAGCATCTCGACAGACTCTGACATCTACCTCTACGACGTGGCCACCAAGACGACGCGCAACCTCTGTAAGCCAGCCGACTACGAGGCTCCCGAGGTGGACGTTACCAGGACGCTGAGAAACCAAGCCGTGAACGACGGCGATAACCTGAAGAACAACGTAGGATACGACCAGAATCCGCAGTTCTCGCCCGACGGACGGTACATAGCCTGGCTATCGATGGAGCGCGACGGCTACGAGAGCGACCGCCAGCGACTGTGCCGCTACGACCTGCAGACAGGCGAGAAGAAATACCTCACCGAGGCCTTCGACTCTAGCGTCGACGACTTCTGCTGGAGCGACAACAAAGACGCACAGATCTACTTCATCGGCGTCTGGCACGCTACTGAGAACCTCTACGCCATCGGAACGAAAGGCGAACTGGTGCAGCTGACGGAAACGTGGACCGACTACGGATCGTTACAGATGATGAACGACGGACAGCACCTGCTCGCCGAGCGTCATTGCTACACAGCACCTGCCGACCTCTATCTCGTTACACCCAACACGAAGAAGCCCGCGAAGACCGTCGTCGAGCAGCTGACATTCGAGAACAAGCATATCCTCGACCAGCTCGACAAACCCAGCGTACAGCAGCGATGGGTCACGACGACCGACGGGAAGAAGATGCTCTACTGGGTGGTGCTGCCACCGAACTTCGACGAGACCAAGAAGTACCCCACCCTGCTCTTCTGTGAGGGTGGACCACAAAGCCCCGTCTCACAGTTCTGGAGCTACCGATGGAACTTCTTCATCATGGCATCCCAGGGCTACGTCATCGTTGCGCCAAACCGTCGCGGACTGCCCGGATTCGGACAGGAGTGGCTCGAGGAAATCAGCGGCGACTGGACGGGACAATGCATGAAGGACTACCTGACGGCTATTGACGACGCTGCCACGAACCTGCCATACGTCGACAAAGACAAGCTGGCGGCTGTAGGCGCATCGTTCGGAGGATTCTCCGTCTACTACCTGGCAGGCATACACGAAAAGCGCTTCAAGTGCTTCATTGCCCACGACGGCGCATTCAACCTCGCATCGATGTATCTGGAGACCGAGGAGAACTGGTTCTCAAACTGGGAATACGACGAGGCCTACTGGCACCGTCCGCAGATGCCCAACGCAAAGAAGACCTACCACGACTCGCCACACAAGATGGTGGAGAACTGGGACACACCCATCCTCTGCATCCACGGCGAGAAGGACTACCGCATCTGCTACACGCAAGGTATGCAGGCCTTCAACGCAGCCCGCATGAAAGGTATCGAGGCCGAGCTATTGCTCTTCCCCGACGAGAACCATTGGGTGCTGAAACCGCAGAACGGCATCCTCTGGCAACGTACCTATTTTGATTGGCTCGCCCGCTGGCTGAAATAAAAAGTCAGATTTGCACAGTGTTGCGGACGCGCGAGAGTGTCTCGGGAGTCATCTGCAGATAGCTGGCGATGTAGACCAGGGGTACGCGGAGTACAAGCTCCGGGTTGCGTCGCACAAGCTTCTGATAACGATCCTGAGCGCTCTCGAAGCGCAACATATCGGCGTGCTTCTGGCTGAGGATGAGCGACTCCTCAAGTATCTTGCGATAGAGTATCTGGATGTTGACGCTCTTCATGGCTACGGCCTCAAGGTCGGCCTTGGGGATGAGGTAGAGCACGGTGGGCTCAACGGCCATGATCTGAAGGTGTGTGGGCTCTTCGCGGAAGAGGCTCTCGATGCACATACAAATGGTGTTCTCGGCGGCCATGTACTCCGTGAGCTCCTTGCCGTTCTTAAAGTAGAACTGACGGACGAGTCCCTTGACAATCCAGTAAATATTGGTACACACCTCACCCTCGGCGAGAATCTTCTCGCCCTTGGCGTAGCGCTTGGGGACGAGGATGCTCTCCAGGATGTCCAACTCGTCGTGGGTCATCGTACTGTATCGGCGGGCCAATTCGCGGGCCACGTCGCGTGGTGCAAGAGTCAAGTTTATCATAGTCGTACGTTTATGAGGATTCTTAGTTTTTTGGGTTAGTCGAGTTTCAAGACGGCGAGGAACGCTTTCTGCGGCACCTCGACGTTGCCTATCTGCTTCATGCGCTTCTTGCCGCGCTTCTGCTTCTCGAGCAGCTTACGCTTACGGCTGACGTCGCCACCATAGCACTTCGCGGTGACGTCCTTGCGCACCTGCTTCACCGTCTCGCGGGCGATGATCTTGGCGCCGATGGCGGCTTGGATGGCGATGTCGAACTGCTGGCGGGGAATGAGCTCCTTGAGCTTCTCGCACATACGGCGGCCAAAGGTGACGGCATTGTCCTGATGTGTCAGCGTCGACAAGGCATCGACGGGCTCGCCGTTAAGCAGGATGTCGAGCTTCACGAGCCGCGAGGGACGGAAGGAGTCGATGTAGTAGTCGAACGAGGCGTAGCCCTTGGAGATACTCTTCAGCTTGTCGTAGAAGTCGATGACAATCTCACCCAGAGGTAGCATGAAGTGAAGCTCCACGCGGTTGCCGCTGACGTACTGTTGGTCGATGAGCTCGCCGCGCTTGTCGAGACAGAGCGTCATAATGGGGCCGATGTAGTCGGCAGCTGTGATAATCGAGGCGCGGATGTAGGGTTCCTCGATATGGTCTATCATCGTCTGGTCGGGCAATCCCGAGGGGTTGTGTACTTCCTTCACCTCCTTCTGCTTCGTATAGCACATATACGAGACGTTGGGGACGGTGGTGATGACGTCCATATTGAATTCGCGGTCCAGTCGCTCCTGCACAATCTCCATGTGCAACAGGCCGAGGAAGCCACAGCGGAAGCCAAAGCCTAGGGCTACGGACGACTCTGGCGTGAACGTCAGCGAGGCGTCGTTCAACTGGAGCTTCTCCAGCGAGGCGCGCAGGTTCTCGTAGTCAGTAGGGTCGATGGGATAGACACCGGCGAAGACCATCGGCTTCACCTCCTGGAAACCCTCGATGGCGGCGGCGCAGGGGCGATTGACGTGGGTGATGGTGTCGCCCACCTTCACCTCCTTCGACTCCTTAATGCCGCTGATGATGTAGCCCACGTCGCCGGTACGCAGCTCCTGACGGGGTATCATGTCCATCTTCAGCACGCCCACCTCATCGGCATCGTACTCCATGCCGGTATTGAAGAACTTCACCTTGTCGCCCTTGCGGATGACACCGTTCAGAATCTTGAAGTAGGCAATGATACCGCGGAACGAATTGAAGACGGAGTCGAATATTAGCGCCTGGAGGGGTGCTGACTCGTCGCCCTCAGGATGCGGTATGCGGTCGACGACGGCATCGAGTATCTGCTGGACACCCTCGCCGGTCTTTCCCGAAGCGCGGATGATGTCGGCACGGTCACAACCAATGAGGTCGATAATCTCGTCCTCCACCTCGTCGGGCATGGCGCTTGGCATGTCGATCTTGTTGATGACGGGGATAATCTCGAGATTGTTGTCGATGGCCATGTAGAGGTTCGAGATGGTCTGTGCCTGGACGCCCTGCGTAGCGTCGACAACGAGCAGCGCGCCCTCGCAAGCGGCAATCGACCGTGACACCTCGTACGAGAAGTCGACGTGTCCCGGGGTGTCGATCAGGTTCAGGATGTACTTCTGCCCGTCGCGCTCATACTCCATTTGGATGGCGTGACTCTTGATGGTGATGCCTCGCTCGCGCTCCAGGTCCATGTCGTCAAGCATCTGTCCCTCCGTCACCTGAATGGTCTTGGTATATTCAAGCAGACGGTCGGCAAGTGTCGACTTCCCGTGGTCGATGTGGGCAATGATACAGAAGTTCCTGATGTTCTCCATCTCCTCAATCTCTCAATCTCTCAAGGTATATTACTTCTTCTCGTCCTTCTTCTCGGCTTTCTTGGCGTCCTTGGCAGGAGCCTTGTAGCGCTTGTTCAGACCATTGATGACGTCCTGCGTGATGTCGTACTTCGTGTTGGCATACAGGATATTGTCACCGGCACGCGACAGGATAATGTCGTACTTCTTCGACTTGTTGTACTGCGTCAGGAAGTTGTTCAGCGAGTCGCGCAGCGCCTCATTGAACTGCTGCGTCTCGTTGGCGAGCTCACCCTCAAGACGAGCTTGAAGGGCCTGGAGGTCACGCTGCTGGCGCTGAATGGCTGCCTGCTGGCTCTCTGCCTGCTCACGACTGGTGAAGCCGTTGTTGTTCAGCTTCTTCTGGAAGTTATCGACGGCGGCCTGCAGCTGGTTACCCTTCTGTGTCAGCGTGTTACGGGCATTGGTGCTCTTGCGCTGCAGGGTAACGCTATAGTCCTTGGCGAAGTTGTACTGTGTCATCAGCGAGTCCACCTCCACATAGGCAATCTTGATGCCATCGGCACTTGCTGTGGCGGCGGCGGGTTGTTCGTCCATCTTGGGACTGGCGTTGTTGCACGATGTCATCGCAGCAGCGATGGCGAGTGCATAGAAAAGAGTCTTTTTCATTCTTCGTTTTATAATTCTAAATTCTTTAATTATTCAATCTTAACGGCTTCTTCTCTCGCATTTCGCGGTCCTGATCCATGACACAGTGGATGCCACGCTCGCGCATCGCCTCGCTATCGTGTATATGCTGTGACGAGAACGTGCCGTCCTTTCGTCCCAGCACCTTCACCAGCAGCAGGGCCATACCGACGGCCAGCAGCAGCGCGCTTATAATCAGGGTCTCTGCCATTTTCGAGTGCAAAGGTAATGAAAAATCTCGAGAAACTATCAGTCAGTTGAACTTTCTTCGCTTCTTTAATGTCTTTTAGTAAAAAAACACCGTCAGGCGAGTCATGGTGCATAAAAAAGCCGCAACCCTACAGGGGGTGCGGCTTTTCTATATTTTTAACCAAACTCAGTTCTTAGTTCTTGAAGAAGTCCTTAACGGCCTCGTTGGGAACCATCTGCTCGTCGAAGATGTAAGCACCCGTCTTCGGGCTCTTCACCATCTTGATAACCTTTGTGTAAGCGCGACCATCCTTCGAACCTTCGTGGAGGGTAGCAACGGTTTTCTTTGCCATACTTCAGTCGTTATTATTTAATTTCCTTGTGAAGAGTCATCTTCTTCAGGATGGGGTTATACTTCATC
>JAEEQH010000037.1 GCA_016285245.1 Prevotella sp. | reverse complement strand
AGATGCGTAGTTCATGCCAATCTTAGCGCAGAACTTCACAGAGCTGGGCTCACCACCATGCTCACCACAGATACCGCAGCGCAGGTCAGGACGTACCTCGCGGCCTTCCTTCACAGCGAACTTGATGAGACGGCCGACACCCTTCTGGTCGAGCACCTGGAACGGGTCAACCTTCAGGATCTTCTTGTCGAGGTAAACAGGCAGGAACGAAGCGATATCGTCGCGGCTGTAACCGAAGGTCATCTGAGTGAGGTCGTTGGTACCGAATGAGAAGTACTGAGCCTCCTCAGCAATGCGGTCAGCTGTCAGAGCAGCACGAGGAATCTCGATCATCGTACCGATCTCGAACTCAACCTCCATGCCATACTCCTGGAACACTTCCTTAGCGGCGTACTGGATGACTTCCTTCTGCTGCTTCAGCTCGTAGAGCGTACCAATCAGCGGAACCATGATCTCGGGCATCGGGTTCTTACCCTCCTTCTTCAGCTCGCAAGCTGCAGAGAGGATAGCCTTGGTCTGCATAGCGGTGATCTCAGGGAAGGTGATGCCCAGACGGCAACCACGGTGACCCAGCATCGGGTTGTTCTCGGCGAGAGATGCTACGCGGCGCTGGATAGCCTCCAGGCTGACGCCCATCTCCTTAGCCATCGTCTCCTGACCAGGAATATCGTGGGGAACGAACTCATGGAGAGGGGGATCGAGCAGACGGATGTTGACGGGCAGACCGTCCATAGCCTCGAGGATGCCCTTGAAGTCAGCCTTCTGGTAGGGCAGCAGCTTAGCGAGAGCCTTCTCACGTCCAGCAACGCTGTCGCTGAGGATCATCTCACGCATAGCGATGATCTTCTTGTCCTCGAAGAACATGTGCTCAGTACGGGTCAGACCGATACCCTTGGCACCGAAGGCGCGAGCCACCTGTGCATCGTGGGGTGTATCGGCGTTGGTACGAACCTGCAGCTTGGTGTACTTGTCGCAGAGGTCCATCAGCTCCTTGAAGTCGCCAGAAAGCTCAGCAGCCTTCGTGGGCACCTCGCCAGCGTAAACCTGACCAGTGGTACCGTTCAGAGAGATGTAGTCACCCTCCTTATATACAACGCCGTCGATCTCAACGGTCTTGTCCTTGTAGCTGACGTTCAGGGCACCAACACCCGATACGCAGCACTTACCCATACCACGGGCAACCACAGCAGCATGAGAGGTCATACCACCACGAGCAGTCAGGATACCCTCGGCAGCAGCCATACCAGCGAGGTCCTCGGGAGAGGTCTCGATACGTACGAGCACCACCTTGTGGCCATCCTCGTGCCAAGCCTTGGCGTCGTCAGCGTGGAACACAATCTGACCACAGGCAGCACCAGGAGATGCGGGCAGACCCTGAGCGATGACCTTAGCGGCAGAGAGGGCCTTCTTGTCGAATACGGGGTGCAGCAGCTCGTCGAGCTTGTTGGGCTCGCAGCGCATGATGGCGGTCTTCTCGTCGATCATACCCTCGTGGAGCAGGTCGATGGCGATCTTCACCATGGCAGCGCCAGTACGCTTACCGTTACGTGTCTGGAGGAACCAGAGCTTACCCTCCTGTACGGTGAACTCCATGTCCTGCATATCGTGGTAGTGGTTCTCCAGCTTCTCCTGGATGCCGTTCAGCTCGGCATAGATCTCAGGCATAGCCTCCTCCATGGAAGGATACTTGGCCACGCGCTCCTCCTCGGAGATGCCTGCGCGCTCAGCCCAGCGCTGAGAGCCGATCTTCGTGATCTGCTGCGGGGTACGGATACCAGCCACAACGTCCTCACCCTGAGCGTTCACCAGGTACTCACCGTTGAACAGGTTCTCACCGTTGGCAGCATCACGGCTGAAGCAAACACCAGTAGCAGAGGTGTCGCCCATGTTACCGAATACCATAGCCATCACGCTGACAGCAGTACCCCACTCGTCGGGGATGCCTTCCATCTTACGATAGAGGATGGCGCGCTCGTTCATCCAAGAACGGAACACAGCGCAGATAGCGCCCCAGAGCTGCTCGATAGGATCGTTGGGGAAGTCCTTACCGGTGCGCTCCTTGATGGCGGCCTTGAACAGCTTCACCAGCTTCTTCAGGTCCTCGACAGAGAGGTCCTTATCCAGCACGACGCCGCTCTCCTTCTTCACCTTCTCGATAATTTCCTCGAACGGGTCGATGTCGGTCTTGTTAACGGGCTTCATCTCGAGCACCACGTCACCGTACATCTGCACGAAACGACGATAGGAGTCGTATACGAAGTGAGGATTGTTGGTTTTCTCGGCCATGCCCTCAGCCACCTCGTCGTTCAGACCGAGGTTCAGGATGGTATCCATCATGCCAGGCATAGAAGCACGGGCACCCGAACGTACAGAAACCAACAGAGGATTCTTGGCATCGCCGAACTTGCAGTTCATCAGGTCCTCGATGTGCTTCACGGCTGCCATCACGTCGTCGTTCAGCAGCTCCATGATCTTCTGCTGACCAACCTGATAGTACTCGTTACAGCAGTCTGTGGTGATTGTGAAACCAGGAGGAACGGGAACACCGATGTGGTTCATCTCAGCAAGGTTTGCACCCTTGCCGCCCAGTTCCTCACGCATTTTTGCATTACCTTCGGCCTTACCGTTGCCGAAGAGGTAAACTCTTTTCTGACTCATAGATAATGTGTTAATAATACCTTGTTTATTTTATTATATAATCGTTTTTTAGGTGCTCTTTTAGTGTCCTATTCTGTTAACGTGCAAAATTACTCTTTTTTTCGCAGATTACCAAAGAAATTCCCAAACTTTTTCAATTTATTAAAATATCGTGTCAGTTGATCTTCGGTTTCAGCTCGTCGGGCGAGTCGTTGGTGAACATATTCACGGGCGGCGCCTGGAGGGTGAAGAAGTGGGTGAGCTGGTCGGGCGACAGCTGGAGTGTGGGCTTGAAGTCAGCACTCTGCATATAGGCGAGGATGGCGTGGCGCATCTGTCGTGCCACGAGCCGGCGGTCCAGGTCGCGGCTGATGTCCATCGTCGTCACCAGCAGCCGTCCCTGCCCCACCCTGGCCTCGACGAGCATGGCGAGTTTGCGTGAGACGTGCCACGTGTCGATGGGCTGTATGGGCGGCTGGTAGTCGGCAGGCAGCTCGCGGAGGTTCATCACCTGTGCCTTGTTCAGCAGCTCCCACCAGTTCAGGTTCGACCAGTCGTCGGTGGGGAATCCGTAGCTGAACAGCGGGTGCTCCTTCTGGATGTAGGCGCCGGTGGTGTGCGGCGGCCGCATCTTGAACCACGACGTGTTCCAGAAGACGGGCAGGTAGGTCTGGCGGACATCGCTGCCCAGTGTCACCTGTCCTGCCGCCTCGAGCAGTACCGTCCGTCCCTCGGCCAGCATCGCCAGCGCCTCCTGGTAGTCGCTCGTCACGTCAATCGTTCCTCGTTCCTCATTCCTCGCTCCTCGTTCCTCCTTCCTCGTTCCTCGTTCCTCCTTCCTCGTTACTCCTTCCTCGTTCCTCGTTCCTCGCTCCTCATTCCTCGATTCCTCCGGGTACACCCAGAACTCCCAATGGTTCTTGATGCGGCTGTTGAACTGTACGGTGAGCGTCAGCTTCGCGGGGGCCTTGACGCTGTCCAGCGGCAGCACCACCTCGCCCAGCTGGATGTTCTTGCCTATGGGCAGGTCGGCTGTCGACAGTCGGCCACCGCCATAGACGCGTGCGCTGTCGTCGGCCACGTAGTAGACGGGTCGCGAGCCCGTCAGCTCGGTGCAGTAGGCGTTGTAGCACTCCACGGGCACACGTAGCGTGTCACGGTTGCTGTAGACGAATCGCGGGAACCGTGCCAGCGGCACGAGCATCGAGCAGAACTCCGTCCACTCCCTGGCATTGGTGTAGCCCTTCTCGCGCCAGTGGACGTTCAGCGCCCCTACGAGTGCCGTTCCCTGGCCACTGTAGTCGTTAAGTCCCAGCAGCTGGAAGCCGCTGTAGTCGGGGGTGCGGAGGTTGCGTTCTATCTCGTACTTGTAGCAGAGTGTCTGCAGCCGTCCGCTGGCTTTCAGGAACTTCTCGGCCTGTGTAGCCATGCCGCCATCGCGCAGCAGGTCGGCGAAGATGTCGAAGTTGTAGGCCTTGTAGACGCCCGTATACTGCGAGGTCTCCTTCAGGTCGGGGAAGGCGCACCACTGTCCCTGTTCGTGTGCGACGATGGGTGTCTGGTTGGCCGCCGTGTCCTTGTAGTTACGCGGGAATTCTATCTGGCTAAAGTAGTCGTCGGCGCTGCCCGGCGCACGGTTGTCCCAGTCCAGTCCGCGGGCACCGCCCTTGACGTGGTACTCCGAGCCGCTGTCCCATGCCCATCCGCCGCCGACGCTGGCACCGCAGTAGAGCTTCGTGGGGTCGTAGGCCTTCATCGCCTTCACCCAGTCGTTGCAGTAGGGCACCCAGTCGCCGGCAGGCTCGTTGCCGGCAGCCATCATCACGAACGACGGGTGGTGGCCGTACTCGTCGATGATGCGGCGAGACTCGTCAAGCAGGTAACGGTCGATGGCCATGCCGCGACGTAGGCGCACACCGTGGTTAGGCCACGACGGTCCCTCCACCTGGAGGTACATGCCCACACGGTCGGCAGCGGCGAAGGCGGCCTCGGGCGGACAGTAGCTGTGGAAGCGGACGTGGTTCAGACCGTACTCCTTGCACTTCAGGAAGACACGCTGCCACTCGTCCTCGTCCATCGGCGGGAAGCCCGTCTCGGGGAAGCAGCAGTTCTCCACCGTGCCTCTAAGGAACAGTGGGCGGCCGTTGATCGTCAGCTGGCGACCCTCCACATCCAGGCGGCGTAGGCCCACGGGCGTCTCGTAGTAGTCGTCGCCGGCCTCGACGGTGAGCATATAGAGGTGGGGGGTGAACTCGTCCCACAGCCGAAGGTCGTCCTTGCAGAAGAAGGTGAACTCCAGCTTGCCGTCCTTCGCCTCCTTCACCAGTTTCTGCTCACGGCGTATCTGGCTGAGCCCTCTGCCGTCGGCCATGCTGCTCAGGCTGACGTTGACGCAGTAGTCCCACAGCGCCAGCAGGTGGGCCGTCTTGTCGGCCAGCGTCACGGTGACGATGGCGGCGGGTGCCTTCTCCCTCACCTTGTGGCGGCCGCGACCCTTCACCACACCGGTGAAGGCGCTGTCCAGGCGTACGGCGACGTGCTTCACGTAAAGCCTCTTCCACTGCGACTGCAGCTCAATGCGCCCTGCTATGCCGTTCCAGTTGCCCTGCGTCTGGTCGGTCACGCTGTGAGAGTCCTGGCCCACGCAGACGTTCTCGATGCCGTTGTAGACGCCGATGACCACCTCGTTCTTGCCACCCGTCTTCACGGCGTCGGTGATGTCGTAGCGGTGGGGTACAGACAGGGCCATCTGGTGGCCTATCGCCTTGCCGTTGACGTAGACGAACGTCTCGATGTGGGGGCGCTCCAGAAACAGCGTCACTCGCTGATCCTTCCACTCCTTAGGCACATAGATCTGACGGCGATACCAGGCCATGCCCACATAGTGGCGCTCGGGTGTCAGGAAGAACGGCAGCTTCATCACCCCGTCCTTGCCGTCGGCCGTGCTCACCCCTTCCTCACCGTCGGCCGTCCTTCCCCTGCCGGCCGTCGGCGTCTGGCGGTAGCGCGCCATGTAGGGATTGAAGTAGTAGCTCGAGTCGTAGAGCGAGCCCGTCCACGGCGTCGCCGTCGTCACCAGGTCGCCCTTGCCGTTGGTGAGCATCGACCCCGGCAGCATCACGTAGTCCGTGTAGGTCGCCGGCGGCAGCGGCATCGCCGTCGCACCACCCGTCGTCGCACCAACTGTCATCGTACCACCCGTCGTCGCACCACCTGTCACGGCGACGGTCGTCGGCTTCACCTCCGGCTGCGTCACGAAGTCCCATGCCCCCTCGAGCGTGATGACCTTTTGCGCGTACATATTAATATTTAAGAGCATCCCGACGACGACACCCACAAAGAACCTGGCTATGTAGTTAGTTTTTTCCATCTTGTTGTCTTTTCATTTTCGACTACAAAGATACGAAAAAATCCCGTGTCCTGCAAGCATTACCGGCAAATATCTTCTTATTATATGTTAAAGTGCTACACCGCTACGCCGCTACACCGCTTCATTTAGTGTTTGTGATTATCGGAGTGGAGAGTGGAAAAAGTGCATTAAATATTTATAAATATAATATATATTATAATATATATTATATTTATAAATATCAATAGCGACTATTTTTGGCGGGAGAGCGGATAATGGGGAAATGCAAATGAAACGGCGTAGCGGCGTAGCGGTGTAGTGCCCACTATAATCAAAGCAGCCATAAGGGGTCTATTTGTGTAAAAAAAAGCTGGTCTTATCTGTAACAAGATGGTCTTTCTCCCCAAAAAGGTGGTCTTATTCTGTGAAAAGATGGTCTTTTACGCGGGCGCGTACATTTTATATATATTTACCAAAAAAAACGGGGGGGAAACATTGCAAGGAAAGGAAAAAAGTTGTAACTTTGCAGCATAGAAATAGCACCGACAGAGCATGAAACAATACCTGGACATACTGAACAGCATACTCACCGAGGGCGCACAGAAGGGCGACCGCACGGGAACGGGCACACTGAGCATCTTCGGAACACAGAGCCGCTACAACCTGGCCGACGGCTTCCCCCTGCTGACCACGAAGAAGCTGCACCTGAAGTCCATTATCTACGAACTGCTGTGGTTCCTCAAGGGCGACACGAACGTCCGCTACCTGCAGGAGCACGGCGTACGCATCTGGAACGAATGGGCCGACGAGAACGGCGAGCTGGGGCCCGTCTACGGACACCAGTGGCGTTCGTGGCCCGACTACCAGGGTGGCACGATAGACCAGATACAGTACGTGCTGGACCAGTTGCGGACGAACCCCGACTCGCGACGCATGATCGTCTCGGCATGGAACGTCGCCGAGGTGAACCGGATGGCGCTGCCGCCCTGCCACACCATCTTCCAGTTCTACAC
This sequence comes from Prevotella sp., assembly GCA_016285245.1. Lineage (GTDB taxonomy): Bacteria > Bacteroidota > Bacteroidia > Bacteroidales > Bacteroidaceae > Prevotella. The sequence goes on along the minus strand of JAEEQH010000037.1, from coordinate 22,275 downwards.
CGCACCCATCGAGGAAGGCACGCAGGTGCCGGGATACGAGGGAGCGACGCGACGCCTGTCGCTACAGCTCTACCAGCGGAGTGCCGACACGTTCCTCGGCGTGCCGTTCAACATCGCCTCCTACGCCCTGTTGCTGCAGATGATGGCGCAGGTCACGGGGATGGTGCCTGGCGACTTCGTCCACACCACGGGCGACACCCACCTCTACCTGAACCACCTGGAGCAGGCACGCCTGCAGCTGACGCGCGAGCCGAGGCCGCTGCCTAAAATGATCATCAACCCCGATGTGAAGAGTTTGTTCGACTTCCAGTACGAGGACTTCCAGCTCGAGGGTTACGATCCCCATCCCCACATCAAAGCTGAAGTTTCTGTCTAATTGATCGCTCGGCTTTGCCGCTTTTACAAAGGCGGAACGCCGACTAAAAGAATTGACGATGATTACTATCATTGCTGCCGTAGCCAAGAACAGGGCCATCGGCTATAAGAACAAACTCATATACTGGCTGCCGAACGACCTGAAACGCTTCAAGCAGCTGACGACAGGCCACACCATCATCATGGGGCGCAACACGTTCCTGTCGCTGCCCAAGGGTGCCCTACCCAACCGCCGGAACATCGTCCTCAGCCGCACGCAGAAGGACTTCCCGGGCTGCGACACCTACGCGTCGCTGAAGGAGGCCCTGGCTCATTGCACGCCCGACGAGGACGTCTATATCATTGGTGGTGCGAGCGTCTACAAGCAGGCTATGCCGCTGGCCGACCGCCTGTGTCTGACGGAGATTGACGACGTGCCCGAGGAGGCCGACACCTTCTTCCCCGACTACAGCGACTGGCACGAGGTGTGGCGTGAGGAGCACGACAAGGACGACCGTCACGACTACCGCTACGCCTTCGTCGACTACTTGGCAACGGCCGAGTAAGTGACGCTCAGGGCGTTAGCCTCGCGAAGCTGCTGCTTCACCTCGTTAATAAGACTCATGGGGGCCTTGCGGTCGGCACGGATGCAGACGGTCATGCGCTCCTGATCCTCAGCAGACATCTGGCGGTGCTCCGAACGGATAAAGGCAGGGATGTCCGCAGGCGTGGCAATGTTGTTGCCCAGCTGCACGCAGTAGTCGCCGCTGCCGTCAGTGGGACGGCCAATGTAGATGTAGATGACGTTCTTCTGGTGGCCCACCTGCTCAGTCAACTGTCCCGCAGGCACCTCGTAAGCCACCTTCTTGTCTACGTCACGCATGTGTGTGACAATCATGAAGAAGAACAGCACGGTGAAAATCAGGTCGGGCAACGCGGCCATGTTCAGCTCGGGCACCTCGTGCTCACGTCGGCGAATATGGTGTCTCATTCCTCGGTCCTCCTTTCCTCCTCGTTACTCGTTACTCCTTCCTCGTTACTCGTTCCTCGCTCTTCAACCGTCTCGCTGACCCGCGGAGCCACCTTCAGGCGGCGGTAGGCAGCGACGACATCCTCCTGCAAGTGGTAGTAGGCATCGTAGGTGGCCTCGGCAGCAATGTCGAGGGCCACGACACGACGCTTGGGGGCGACGGCGGCAAACTCCACGATACGCTGGCGCAGCTGCTGACTGTTCACGGTGTCTGGGCCGATGGTCAGCGTACCCTGGGCGTCAAGGGCGACGGTCATGATGTCCTCCTCCAGAATGTCGACGGCCTGCTGCTCCTCCTGTGGCGGCGGGGGCAGCTGACGGCGCAGGCCCTTGTCACTATCCATCGACGAGGTGACAAGGAAGAACACCAGCAGCATGAACGAGATGTCTGCTGTCGAGGTGGTGTTCAACGACGGAACTTGGCGATGACGACGATGACCGAACATACAATAATCAGGATGAGTGACGACCAGAGGAACATATCCGTCAGGCGCAGCCACCATGGGTTGTCGAACACCTGACCGTTGGAGACGATGGGACGCGTGGAGCCCAGGAGCCACGTCACGGCAAGCAGTACGACGGTGAAAGCGGCGACGCCATAGCCTATGCGCGTGGACTGGCGACGCTGGTGTGTGCGCACCCCGTTCCATGCCGACCACACGCTGACGGCCAGCGTGGCAGCCAGCAGCACGTACATCAGGATAATGATAATGTCTATCAGGATATCATTCTCGCCCATAACTCTCAGTCCTCAGTTCCCAACTCTCAGTTCTCAACTTTCAGTTCTCAGTTCTCAACTCTCAGTTCTCTTGAACTTCATAATCGAGTCGAGCAGCGTGACAGCCGACTCCTCCATCTGCGACGTCAGGTGCTCAATCTTAGAAGTGATATAGCTGTAGAACAGCTGCAGAATCAGAGCGACGACGATGCCGAAGATGGTAGTGATGAGTGCCACCTTCATGCCTGCAGCGACAATCGTGGGGCCAATGTCGCCAGCCTCCTGAATATTCTCGAAGGCCATCACCATGCCAATCACCGTGCCCAGGAATCCCAGCGACGGCGCCATGGCGATGAACAGTTTGATCCACGAGCAGCCCTTCTCCAGCTTAGCCGTCTGGACGGAGCCGTAGGACATGACGGAACGCTCGATGTCGTCCATCGACTCGTTGATGTGCAACAGTCCCTGATAGCAGATGCTGGCCACAGGGCCACGGGTATTGCGGCAGAGTGTCTTGGCCCCCTCAATATCCTTATTCACAATACGCGCGTCGATGTCGTTCAACAGCTTCTTGGCATTGATTTCCGACAGCGTCAGATAGACGAGACGCTCGATGCAGAACGCCAGTCCCAGCACCAGGGCCAGGGCCACCAGCGACATGAAAAAGGGCGAGCCGTCGACGAACTTCGACTTCAGCTGCATATGCAGCGATGCCGTCTCCGTCTGAGCCGAGACGCCCATACTGATTATCATTGCAAGGAAGACAATGAGTCGTTTCATAATGTATATACCTTTTTTTCGCGCGGCAAAGGTAAGCCAATTTTTTCTAATACACAAATGATTCAGCGAAAAACTTCACATCTGTGTGTGACATCACAACCACCCACCACTTACTGCGGCAGAATGGGCGCACCCATCTCCGAAGCTTCGGCATCGTTGCCGTCGAGCTTGAAGAGCATGAACTGCGGACGCTCCGTCGTGCAGGGCTCCCAGCCAAGACCCTCGCCCTCGCCGTTGGGGTCGCTGTACTTCGCGAAGTTCGTCCACGCCGTCAGCATCTTCTCGCTCAGGTCCCAGTCGCCCTGTGCCCACGGGCGCCAGCAATGCTCCAGGCTCTTGAAGACATACCACAGGTCGCTGGAGTGGAACGCACCCTTCAGCCGGTCCGTAATCTCAGGATGCTTGCCGTCGTCGGGCAGCGGACGGGCAAACTCGTAGGCCCAGGCCGTAGCGCCCTGTGACTGGCGCACCTTGCAGAACTCTGCAATGCCGTCGCCCATCGAGCCGATGTCGTTCAGCGTATAGCCAATCATATAAGGGATGTCTGCAATGGTGCCGGCACGCGTGGCCTCGTCGAAACTCTTCGTGCAGACATAGCCGTCGATGATGGGACGCTGCATAAGGAACAGCTCCTCGTCCTTCGTCACCATCGTATAGAGCTGGCCCACGGTGTACATAATCTCCGTCGAGGCCTGGCGAAGCTTCTCCAGACTGGTCAGTCCTGCCCAGTCCATCACCTTCTTCGTCTCAGCCTCGCTCTGCTGCAGCGTGGGGTTGTAGGTGAAGAACTTGTTCATCGGCGTAGCTGCCTTAGCCTCCTCGCCATCCTTGGCAGGGATGTCCAGTCCGCCGCCGCTCATGATGACAGCCTTGTGGAACAGCCCGCGGGCCAACGGACTCTCGCAGAGGGCACGCACGCTGCCAGCACCGGCACTCTGTCCGAAGATGGTCACGTTGTCTGGGTCGCCGCCAAACTGCGCGATGTTCTGCTTCACCCACTTCAACGACTGAATCTGATCCAGGATGCCGTAGTTGCCAGAGACGTGGTTAGGACTCTCGGCCGACAGCTCAGGATAGGTCATGAAGCCGAAGATGCCCAGGCGGTAGTTGATGGTCACCAGGACAACGTCCTTCAGCGCCCACGCCTTGCCGTCGAACTCAGGCTCCGAGCCCCAGCCCTCGCGGTAGCCGCCGCCATGTATCCACAGGGCCACGGGCAGTTTCTTGTCCACCTTGCCGGGAACCTTCGTCCACACGTTCAGGTACAGGCAGTCCTCGCTGTAGGGCGCCTCGTCGCCGTAGCCCCACTCCGAGGTGTAGAAGCCAGGATAGTGGACGGACTGGAAGCCGGGGTGTCCGAACTTGTCGCAAGTACGCACCCCATCCCAGTCCACCACGGGCTGCGGTTCCTTCCAGCGCAGGTCGCCGATGGGTGCGGCAGCATAGGGAATGCCGCGATACTCGTAGTAGGTGGTCTCCTGGCCGTCAACGGTGCAATCGACCCTCATGCCCACAATCTGTCCGCCTTCGACGGTCAGCACGGGGTTCTCTTTCTCGGCCTCGCTACAGCCCAACACGGCTATCAGCGGCATCAGGAAACATATTCGCTTCATTGGTAAGATCATTCGCTTCATAGATAAGAGCAATCTCTTCATAGGTTAAAGTTTTGGAATTTGGTTATTTTTGCCGACAAAGGTAGCCATTATTTCCCTAATGTCATATCTCCCTTGTTTCAAAACTTTTGTCATAGGAACGGCTCGTCTCTTTTTCTTTCTTATTTGTAATCAGAGACTTCTGTCCAACAAAAAACAGGAGACTAATGAGCCTCCTGTAAACTATAGTTCCTGTTGTTATGAGTCTTACCTGATGCGATCGGCGGCACGGACGAGCTTCTCGTCGGCCAGGATGCGGTTGCGCGCCAGGAAAATCAGAATGGCGTTGACCATCGGCAGCGCGTCAATGGTGGTCACATTGCCCTGATAGACGGCCAAGAGGATGTACCACACGAAGACGAGCGCTATGCCAAGCAGACAGAGTTGTGCCTGACGGGGACGCTGCCTATATATAAATATGGTGTAGACGGAGAGTACGGCCGAGAGTCCCTGGATGACGTCTATCCACTGCCAGCGTACCACGAGGCACACTACGGCAAGGATGGCCGCCAAGAGCAGGAAGACCGTCTGTATACGCTGAATCATCTTAGATAATTATCAATTATCCATTATCAATTGTCCATTCAGCTTACGCCTCAGCCATCTGCTGCTCCTTCTCCTTCAGCGGGTCGCGCCAATAGACTTTGTCCTCGACAAACTCCTGGGTAGCCAGCAGCGAGGGCTTCGGCAGCTTCTCGTAGTAGCGCGAGATCTCAATCTGCTCGCGGTTCTCAAACACCTCCTCGAGGGAGTCGTTATAGCTGGCAAACTCAGCCAGCTTCTTGGAGAGGTCTTCCTTGATCTGAACGGAGATCTGATTGGCACGCTTGGCGATGATGGCGACGCTCTCGTAGATGTTGTCAGTATCCTTGCAGAGGTCCATAATGTTGCGTGTCACTGTGTTGACGGGTGCTTTTGATTTCTTGTAATCCATCTCTGATATTTACGTTTTAACGATTGACGATTTATTTTCGATTTAACGATTCTCGATTGACGATTTATCTATTTTCTATTGACGATTGACGACGACTTAATCCTTGGTGACTTTCTTGCACTTGGCAATGTATTTCTCAGCTAGGGCCTTGTCTTTGGAGTCAGGGTACTCGTTGATGAAGCCGTAGCACTCGTCCTCGGCCTCACGGTAGCGCTCCAGACGCTTCTGCTCGGCACTATTCTCAGCGAGTTCGAACTTGCTCTTCATGACCAGCAGGGCGAAAGACTCGCGAAGCGGACTGTAGGGATACTGCTTCAACGCATTCTGGGCGGTGATGATGCAAGCTTCGTAGTTGCTCTCGTCGTTGGAGTTGATGTTGCCAAAGTATCCACCAAGGTTGTAGTACAGCTGTGCAGAGAGCAGCTCCTTCTGGATCAGCTTGTCCTGAAGCTCGTACAGACGATCCTGTGCCTCAGCACGGCGACGGGAGTCGGGATACATCTCGATGAACTGCTGATAGGCGTTCATGGCACCAATGGTAGGCGTCTGGTCCAGACGCGGCTCAGGGGCACTCTCGTAGAGCGACTGGCCGACGTAGAAGCTGGCCAGCTCGGCATAGTAGCCACGGGGATAGGTCTGGTAGTAGCGCTTGAACGTCTCGGAGGCACTCTCAAAGTCCATGCTCATATACTGCGACATCGCCAGCATATAAAGGCTCTCCTGAGCATCGTCGGAGCCCTTCTTCATGGTGACCAGGTCAAGGAGCAACGTGGCAGCCGTGGCGTACTTCCCCTGAGCGAAGCATTGCTTGGCATACTCGTAGCGATAGTCGCTGTCCTGCGACTTATATACCTGGTTGAACTCGCCTGCACAACTGCTGAAAAGCAGCAGGGCAAGGCCCAAAGAATAGAGACTTTTCTTCATCAGCGTGCAAAATTACTCATTTTCTGCCGAACGACAAAGGCTTTTTGCGAAATTTAAGCAATATTGATAGATAATCTTGGAAAAACGACGGATTTTTTCGTAACTTTGCACCCTGTTTATGGCAAAATTCAAACTTACCTCGAAATATCAGCCTACGGGAGACCAGCCCGAGGCGATCCGCGAACTGACGGACGGACTGCGGCGTGGAGACAGATCACAGGTACTGCTGGGCGTCACGGGCTCGGGAAAGACCTTCACTGTGGCCAACGTCATCGCTAACGTCAACCGCCCCACCCTCATCCTCAGCCACAACAAGACACTCGCCGCACAGCTCTACGACGAGATGCGCGGCTTCTTCCCTGACAATGCCGTGGAGTACTACGTCAGCTACTACGACTACTACCAGCCAGAGGCGTACTTGCCGTCGAGCGACACCTATATTGAAAAGGATCTCGCCATCAACGAGGAGATTGACCGTCTGAGGCTCTCGGCAGTATCGTCGCTGCTGTCAGGACGTAGGGACGTTGTCGTCGTCTCGTCGGTGAGCTGTATCTACGGCATGGGCAGCCCCGTGGCACTGGCTGAGAACGTCATCGTGCTCAGACGCGGCCAGAAGTTGGACCGTAATATGCTGCTCAGACGACTCGTGGCTGCCCTCTACGTGAGGAACGACATCGATCTGCAGCGTGGCAACTTCCGCGTCAAGGGCGACACCGTGGACATCTTCATGGCCTACAGCGAGGTGGTGCTTCGCGTGACGTTCTGGGACGACGAGATAGACGCCCTCGAGGAGGTCGACGCCGTCACCTTCCAGCGGCTGGCATCGTTCGAGGACTACAAGCTTTATCCCGCCAACCTCTTCATGACCTCGCAGGAGCAGACAAATATCGCCATCCGCCAGATTCAGGACGACCTCACGAAGCAGGTGGACTTCTTCCTGGAACAGGGCGACGGCGTGAAGGCCGAACGCATCAAGGAGCGCGTGGAGTACGACATGGAGATGATCAAGGAGCTGGGCCATTGCTCGGGCATAGAGAACTATTCGCGCTACTTCGACGGCCGACAGGCTGGCGAACGGCCTTATTGCCTGCTGGACTTTTTCCCAGAGGACTATCTGCTGGTCATCGACGAGAGCCATGTCTCCGTGCCACAAATCAACGCGATGTACGGCGGCGACCGTGCCCGCAAGACGAACCTCGTGGAATATGGCTTCCGCCTGCCCGCCGCCTTCGACAACCGTCCCCTGAAATTCGAGGAGTTCCAGGAGATGGTGAATCAGGTCATCTATGTATCGGCCACCCCCGCCGACTTCGAGCTACAGGAGTCGGAAGGCATCGTCGTCGAGCAGATTATCCGTCCCACGGGACTACTCGACCCGGAGATAGAGGTAAGGCCGAGCGAAAACCAGATTGACGACCTCATGGAAGAGATACAACAGCGCATCAGCCGACAGGAGCGTGTGCTGGTAACAACCTTGACAAAACGTATGGCCGAGGAACTGTCGGAATTTCTGCTGAACCACGGCGTGCAGACTGCCTATATACACAGCGACGTCGCTACCCTGGACCGCGTAAAGATTCTTGACGACCTGAGGAACGGCAACTACGATGTGTTGGTGGGCGTGAACCTGCTGCGCGAGGGACTGGACCTGCCGGAAGTGTCGCTCGTAGCCATCCTCGATGCCGACAAGGAGGGATTCCTGCGTAGCCGACGCAGTCTGATACAGACCGCAGGACGTGCCGCCCGTAACGTCAACGGAAAGGTCATCATGTATGCTGACACCATCACGGCCTCGATGCAGCTGACCATCGACGAGACGGAACGTCGTCGCACCAAGCAGATGCACTACAACGAAGCCCACGGTATTACTCCAACGCAGATTGTCAAGTCCATCAGACACAGCAATTTAAGCATCGAGGAGACAGCGTCGTCCGCAGACAAGGGAACGACGGGAAAGACCTTCTACATTGGACCTGCGGAGGGTACTTACGCTGCCGATCCTATCATTGAACGCATGACGCGTCAGCAGCTGGAGAAGAGCATTGCCGACACCACGAAACTGATGAAGGAGGCGGCTAAGAATCTCGACTTCCTACAGGCTGCACAGTATCGCGACGAGATTATCCGTATGCAGAAGGAAATTGAGTTGAAGAACTGATAATACAAATTGAGTTGAAGAGCTAAAAGGGCAAGCTTGCAGAAGGCTTGAAAGATAAAAAAAGTTAAGCCATACCCATTATATCAAAGAATCGTCGTATCTTTGCAAGTTGAAACCTATTTGTCTGAAAAGAAACAAAAACAACAACGATATGAAAAAACTGATTTTAGCAGTACTACTCTGCACACCGCTCATGGCGATGGCACAGAACACGTGGGAAGCCCCGCAGGTGAACTCGAAGAAGGTTGTAGGCCAGAAATACCTCGTCGGAGCCGTGCCCGAAGAGAACGGAAAGGTCGTCTTCAAGACAACCATCGAGGCCCCCGGCAAGAGCGCTGACCAGATCTTCCACATCGTGGGCGACTATTTTAAGCAGATGACCAAGGAGCCCAACCAGACGGAGCAGAGCCGCATCACCGTTGCTGACACCCTGCAGCATCAGGTCATCGGCACCTATCAGGAGTGGCTCGTCTTCAAGTCGACAGCCCTGGTGCTCGACCGCACGCGTTTCTACTACACCCTCGCCGCCAACTGTTTCGACGGCAAGGCTGAGGTCACGCTGACGAACATCTTCTATCTCTATGAGGAGGATCGCGCACCCCAGCAGTACAAGGCTGAGGAGTGGATTACCGACAAGTGGGGCCTGAACAAGAAGCAGGACAAGCTGTCGCGTGTCAGCGGCAAGTTCCGCCAAAAGACCATCGACCGTAAGGACTATCTGTTCAACAAACTGGAGTCGCTGCTGAAATGAGGAGAATGGAGCGCATCGGAGAGGAACGCGGACGCTTCTACGGCGTGCGTCAGGTGCTCAACACGCTATTCATCGTTGGAGCCATTGTCGGTATGCTGCTCTATTTCAAGGCCGACAAGGACACTGGCGTCTACGTGCTGATAGCATCGTGTATCCTGAAGTTTGCGGAGGTCACCCTAAGACTGATGAGAATCTGAGATGAGACAGATGTTCAGACTCTTCTACACCATTGCCCTCATCGCCATAGCGACGGCAGCCCCTGCTCAGACCTATAACCAGATTGACGAGCAGGGCAACGTCACTCAGCGTAGTGAGCGTGAGCGCGTCGCTAACTTCAATCCCCATAACAACGACACGACGACGTACAATGAGACGCCTGTAGGCTTGCACGTCTGGACTGTCGATCGCCGCTTTGGCGACATCCGTCCGGCTGAGATTGACACCATGCCCCACATGTTCATGCGGACAACGTTCAACGAGGGACTACACGGCGAGTACAACACCACGGGCAACAACTTCACGGCACGCCAGAACCGTATCTTCGCCGACAGGCCGCTGACGTCGCAGTTCCTGTTCACACAGCCCTACAGCTTCGTCAGTGTGGAGCCCGATCAGTTCCACTTCGTCAACACGCTGTCGCCGATGACGAACATGAGTTATTACAGTTGTGGCGACAAGACGAACGGCGAGGACCGCCTGAACGCGAAGTTTGCCGTCAACGCCAACAAACAGCTGGGCGGAGGTTTCACCGTGGACTACGACTATGCACGCGGCTATTTCAGCAACCAGAACACCTCGCACTTCGGAGCAACGTTCTTCACATCCTATCTGGGCGACAAATACCAGATGCACCTGCTGGCGTCGACGCTGCAACAGAAGACGTCAGAGAACGGCGGACTGGAGAACGACGACTACATCACACATTCAGAGGCTTACAGCGAGAGCTACTCCGAGAGTGAGATACCGACCATCCTGTCGCAGAACTGGAACCGTAATAACAACCAGCACGTCTTCCTCACACACCGCTACAACGTGGGATTCTACCGTGAGCTGGAGCGCGACACGACGGACGTGAACGACACCATCGTCAGACGGGAGTTCGTACCAGTAACCAGCTTCCTCCACACCCTGGAGCTGAACAACTACAAGCGCACATACATCGCCTACGAGAATCCCAGGAGGTACTACGCCAACACCTACCTGCCCTCTGACACCGCACGCGACGAGACACGCCACCTCCAAATCAAGAACTACCTGGGCGTAGCCCTGCTCGAGGGTTTCAACAAGTATGCAAAGGCCGGTCTGAAGGTCTTCGCAGCCCACGAACTGCGCAAATACACGCTACCCGACCTCACCACAGACAGCGCCACCTACGAGCGGAAGTGGACGGAGCATAACATCAGCGTCGGCGGAAAAATCTCGAAGACAGAGGGACACACCCTACACTACAACGCCACGGCCGAACTGTGGCTCGCTGGCGAGGATGCCGGACAGCTGAAAGCCGACTTCGACACCGACCTCAACTTCCCGTTCCTCGGCGACACCATCCGTCTGGCGGCTTCAGCCTACTTCTACCGTCTGAATCCCGTCTTCTACCAGCGCCACTACCACAGTCGGAACTTCTGGTGGGACAACGACCTTAGCAAGGAGACACGCACACGCATCGAAGGACGCTTCACCTACGGGAAGACGAACACCCGTCTGCGCGTGGCCGTGGAGGAGATACAGAACTACACCTATTTTGGCGTGAGCAACGATCGTACAGACAACGCCATCTGGGACCTCACGGCAGGCGTCTTCCAGCATAGCGGCAACATCAACGTGCTGACAGCCCAGCTCTCGCAGGACTTGAAGCTCGGCCCCTTGCATTGGGACAATGTCATCACCTACCAGAACTCCAGCGACGAGTCGGTATTGCCACTTCCTGCGCTCAACCTCTTCACGAACCTCTACCTCCATTTCAAGATTGCCGGCGTGCTGACCGTCGACCTCGGAGCCGACGCCACCTTCTTCACAAAGTACTACGCACCCGAATTCTGCCCGCAGCTGAACCAGTATGCTGTACAGCAGAACGTCGACACGCGCAAGAAGCTGGGCGACTACCCCTTCGTCAATGTCTATGCCAATATGCACCTGAAGCGTGCCCGTTTCTTCATCATGATGAGCAACGTCGCCTATGGTAGCGGCAACAGACTGTCGTTCCTGACCCCCCACTACCCCACGAACAGCTCCATCCTTAGGATGGGCATCTCCTGGAACTTTATTAATTAAAGGTACAAGAGGGTTACTGACTAAAAGTACAATTAAAGAGGAATATAGATGGAAGTAAAGACTAATTCGCTCAAGGCGTGGCTCCTGGCCGCACGTCCCAAGACCCTCACGGGCGCTGCCGTTCCCGTGATGATTGGCGGAGCGTGGAGCTGGGTTGACGCGCAGATGTACGAGGATACGCCCTTCAACTGGATACCGCTGGTGCTGTGCTTCCTCTTTGCATTCATCATGCAGATCAACGCCAACTTCATCAACGATTTCTTCGACTTCGTCAATGGTGCCGACGACAGTGAGACACGACTGGGGCCGCGGCGTGCCTGCGCACAGGGATGGATCACCCTCGACGCCATGAAACGAGGCATCTCCGCCTGCACCTGCCTGGCCATCGTCGTCGGACTACCGCTCATCTGGTATGGCGGACTGGAGATGGTGCTCGTCGGACTGTTCTGCGTCGTCTTCTGTTTCCTCTACACCACTCACCTCTCCTATCTGGGCATGGGCGACGTGCTGGTGCTATTGTTCTTCGGCATCGTACCCGTCTGCATCACGTACTACATTCAGCTCCACACCTGCACGTGGACGGTCTTCCTCATGTCCATCGCCTGTGGCTTCGTCATCGATGCCCTGCTGATTGTCAACAACTACCGCGACCGCGACAACGACCGGCAGGTGGGCAAGCGGACGCTCGTCGTCAGGATTGGCGAGGAGAACAGCCGCAACGCCTACCTCTGCGTGGGCGTCACAGCCTGTATCCTTAACGGCGCAGCATGGATTGCCGGCCACCCTCTGGCGTTCTTTCTGCCCCTGCTCTATCTGGTGCTTCATGTGATGACCTATCTCGACATCAAGCGTATCAACCGCGGCAAGGCCCTGAACCGCTGCCTCGGACACACGGCACGCAACATCCTCGTCTACGGACTGACCTGCTCCCTCGGGCTCCTGCTGCTCTGATATCCTCACTTCTCACTTCCCATTTCTCATTCCTCATTTCTCATTTGCGACGCACATGACCACTCCTAGCCTCGACCTCGTCGAATTCATTGAGACACAGGTTCTTCCAAAGTACGCCGACTTCGACCGTGCCCACAACCTCGAGCACGTCACACGTGTCATCCGCAACGCCCTCGAGCTGGTACGCACCACAGGCGCAGACATCAACATGGTCTACACCATCGCCGCCTATCACGACCTGGGCATGAGTGGGCCACGCGCCATCCACCACATCACGGGCGGCAAGATCCTGACCAAGGACGCCCGTCTGAAGCGTTGGTTCTCTACGGAACAAATCAAGATCATGAGCGAGGCCGTCGAGGACCACCGTGCCTCTGCCAGCCACGCTCCCCGCTCGCTCTACGGAAAAATCATCGCCGAGGCCGACCGCGACATCGACGTCGAGACGGTGTTCCGCCGTGCCATAGAATATGGTCTCAGCAACTATCCCGAGCTGGACGACGAAGGCCAGTGGCAGCGTTTCCGCCAGCACATGGCCGAGAAGTACTCCGCCGACGGATACATCCGGCTATGGATTCCTGGCTCACCTAACGAGAAACGCCTGAACGAGCTGCGCAACATTATTGCACAGCCGCTGCTCCTGCGCCAGCATTTCGACCGTCTTTATGCCGTCGCCCGTCAGGCGTAATCGATTGAGAAAAAATAAATAGCGAATTCCTTCGTCATATCAGATTTTTCTATTACCTTTGCACCGCCGTTGGAGGAGTCCCCCATTGTGAAGGGGTACCGGCGGTAAGAAAAATCGCATAGAAATATGAAAGTAATGAAATTCGGCGGAACGTCCGTAGGTTCCGTGAAAAGCATTTTGAGCTTAAAAGAGATTGTGGAGGCAGAAGCCGGACGGGGGCCTGTCGTAGTAGTAGTTAGCGCCCTGAACGGCATCACCGACAAACTGATTGCAACGTCAGAGTTGGCAAAGAATGGCGACAGCCACTATCGCGAGGAGTTTGAAGCGATGGTGACGCGCCACCACCAGATGATCGACGCCATCATCCAGGACGACAAGAAGCGCATCGACTTATTCAACAACGTAGACCAGCTCTTCGACCAGTTGCGGAGCATCTACTATGGTGTGTTCCTCATTCACGACCTGAGCGAGAAGACGCAGGACACCATCATCTCGTATGGCGAGCGCCTGTCGTCACACATTGTGGCCGCTATGATCAAGAACGGTATGCGCATGAACAGCCGCGACTTCATCCGCACGGAGAACAAGGAGGGCAAGCATGTGCTCGATACCGAGCTGACCAACAAACTGGTGAAGGAAGCCTTTGCTTCGTTCCAGTCTAACAATACCAACGCCAGCAAGACCGTTGCCGTGGTGCCTGGTTTCATTGCCCGCGACCGCGACAGCCACGAGACGACGAACCTCGGACGTGGCGGCAGCGACTATACCGCAGCCATCATCGCCGCAGCCCTCGACGCAGAGATTCTTGAGATCTGGACCGACGTCGACGGCTTTATGACCGCCGACCCGAAGGTCATCAAGACGGCCTACACCATCAACGAGCTCTCCTACGTGGAGGCCATGGAGCTGTGCAACTTCGGCGCCAAGGTCATCTATCCCCCGACCATCTATCCCGTCTGTGTCAAGAATATCCCCATCAAGGTGAAGAACACCTTCAACCCCGAACATCCGGGCACGCTCATCAAGGACAAGATTGACGACGACATGAAGCCCATCAAGGGTATCTCCAGCATCAAGGGCACCTCGCTGATCACCGTCACGGGTCTCTCGATGGTGGGTGTCATCGGCGTGAACCGTCGTATCTTCACCTCCTTGGCCAACAAGGGCATCTCCGTGTTCATGGTGTCGCAGGCCTCTTCCGAGAACTCCACCTCTATCGGTGTGCGCGACGAGGATGCCGCTGCTGCTGCAGAGGTTCTGAACGAAGAGTTCGCCAAGGAGATTGAGACGGGCGCCATGTTCCCCATGCAGGTGGAGAGCGGTCTGGCTACCATCGCCATCGTCGGCGAGAACATGAAGCAGACCCCGGGCATCGCCGGTAAGCTGTTCGGAACGCTCGGACGCTCGGGTATCTCGGTCATCGCCTGTGCCCAGGGTGCCTCTGAGACGAACATCTCGTTCGTCGTCGACGGCAAGTTCCTGCGCAAGTCGCTGAACGTGCTCCACGACTCGTTCTTCCTGTCAGAATACAAGGTGCTGAACCTCTTCATCTGCGGCATCGGTACCGTGGGCGGTATGCTCCTCGAGCAGATCCGTACCCAGCAGCAGTTCCTTATGCAGTCGCGCCGCCTGAAGCTGAACGTGGTCGGTATCTCCGATGTCGACAACTTCGTCCTCGACCGCGACGGCATCGACCTGGACAACTACGAGAAGATTCTGCGTGCCGGCTATCCCGCCAACACCGAGCATATGCGCGACGAGATTGTGAAGATGAACATCTTCAACTCCGTCTTCGTCGACTGTACCGCCAGCCGCCAGATTGCCACGCTCTACCAGACATTCCTGGAGCATAACATCAGCGTCGTCGCTGCCAACAAGATTGCCGCCTCGAGCGACTACGACAGCTACCTGAAGCTGCGCCAGACGGCCCGCGACCGCGGTGTCTGGTTCCGCTACGAGACGAACGTCGGCGCCGGCCTGCCCATCATCGGCACCATCAACGACCTCTGCAACTCGGGTGACAAGATCCTGAAGATCGAGGCTATCCTCTCGGGTACGCTGAACTTCATCTTCAACGAGATTGCTGCCGACGTGCCGTTCTCCGAGACGGTGAAGCGCGCCAAGGAGCAGCGTTACTCCGAGCCCGACCCGCGCATCGACCTCAGCGGTACCGACGTCATCCGCAAGCTGGTCATCCTCACCCGTGAGGCTGGCTACAAGGTCGAGCAGGATGATGTCGAGAAGCACCTCTTCGTGCCCGACAGCTACTTCGAGGGCAGCATTGAGGACTTCTGGAAGCGTCTGCCTGAGCTCGATGCCGACTTCGAGAAGCGTCGCAAGGTGCTCGAGAGCGAAAAGAAGCGCTGGCGCTTCGTGGCCACGATGGAAGCCGACGAGAACGACCCGTCAAACTTCAAGACCAGCGTCGCTCTGAAGGAGGTGCCTTATGGCCATCCGTTCTACGGTCTAGAGGGTTCCAACAACATCGTGCTGCTGACCACCGAGCGCTACAAGGAGTACCCCATGCTCATCCAGGGCTACGGTGCCGGTGCCGCCGTCACGGCCGCCGGTGTCTTCGCGAACATCATGTCTATTGCTAACATCTAAAATAGTGTGCTGGACGGTTCTGCCGTCCAGCCATTTTTTCTTATGAAACATATCATTATTCTGGGCGATGGCATGGCAGATCTTCCCGTCGAGCGTCTCGGCGGGAAGACCTTGCTGCAATATGCCCATAAGCCCATGATGGACCAGCTGGCACGTGAAGGCCGCTGCGGACGCCTGGTGACCGTGCCCGAGGGGTTCCCTCCTGGCTCGGAGGTGGCCAATACGGCGATTCTGGGCTATGATTTGAATAAGGTGTACGAAGGTCGCGGCCCGTTGGAGGCTGCGAGCATTGGCTACGAGATGGCCGACGACGACTTCGCCATCCGCTGTAATATCATCACACTCGAGGACGGCAAGATCATCACGCATAACGGTGGCAATCTAGAGACAGAGGACGCCCGTGTGCTGATTGACTACCTGAACGAGACCCTCGCCCGTCCCATCAACGAACGGGAGGGCTGCGAGCGTGTGAAGTTCATCACGGGCATTCAGTACCGCCATCTTCTGGTCATCAAAGGTGGCAACAAGCACATTGTCTGCGCCCCGCCACACGACCATCCCAACGAGCCGTGGCGCCCGCTTATGGTAAAGCCTGAGGAAGGTTTGGTAGGCAGTGACTTTGTCGCTGCAAAACAAACCGCCGACCTCATCAACGAGCTCATCCTCAAGTCTCAGGAACTGCTGCCCAAGCACCCCTACAACCTCGCGAAGGCTGCCAAGGGCGAACGCCAGGCCAACAGCATCTGGCCCTGGAGCGGCGGCTACCGTCCGACGATGGAGACGCTCATGGAGCAGTACCCGCAGGTGAAGAGTGGTGCCGTCATCTCGGCCGTCGACCTCATTCAGGGCATCGGCAAGTATGCCGGTCTGCGCATCATCAAGGTGCCTGGTGCCACCGGACTCGCCGACACGAACTACGAGGGGAAGGCCGAGGCCGCCATCGAGGCGCTCAAGAGTGACGACTTCGTCTTCGTCCACGTGGAGGCCAGCGACGAGGCCGGCCACGACGGTGACCTGGAACTGAAGCTGAAGACCATCGGCTATCTGGACCAGCGACTCATCGCTCCTATATATAAAGAGGTGTCGACGTGGCAGGAGCCCGTCTGCATCGCCGTACTCCCCGACCACCTGACGCCCGTCGAGATGCGCATCCACGTGGGACAGCCCGTGCCGTTCCTCATTTGGCATCGCGGCATCGAGCCCGACGGCGTGCAGCAGTACGACGAGGTGTCGTGCGTCAGCGGCGCCTACGGTCTGCTGAAGCTCAATGAGTTCATGCAAACGTTTATGAACGTTGCAATGTAAAAATGAAATAATTATCGAAGATATGCAATACTACAGCACCAACGGGAAAGCTCCCATAGCCACCCTCGAGAAGGCCGTCGTCAAGGGCCTGGCCGAAGACCGCGGCCTCTATATGCCGATGCTCATCAAGCGTCTGCCGCAGGAGTTCTTCGACAATATCCAGAATATGTCGTTCCGCGACATCGCCTACAACGTCGCCAGCGCCTTCTTCGGCGAGGACGTCGACCTCGATGCGCTGAAGGACCTCGTCTACGACACCCTGCCCTTCGACTGCCCTGTGGTCGAGGTCACGGACAACATCTACTCCCTGGAGCTCTTCCACGGCCCTACCCTCGCCTTCAAGGACGTCGGCGCCCGTTTCATGGCCCGTCTGCTCCAGTACTTCCTGCGCCAGCGTTCAGTAGGCTGCGACTCAGTCGCAGCAAACGGAACGGTCAACGTCCTCGTGGCCACCAGCGGCGACACGGGCTCGGCTGTTGCCAACGGCTTCCTCGGCGTCGACGGCATCCACGTCTACGTCCTCTATCCGAAGGGTAAGGTGAGCCCCATCCAGGAGTGCCAGTTCACGACCCTCGGCAAGAACATCACGGCCATCGAGGTCGACGGTGTCTTCGACGACTGCCAGCGCCTGGTGAAGTCGGCCTTCATGGACGAGGAGCTGAACGGTCACATGAAGCTCACATCGGCCAACTCCATCAACGTGGCCCGCTTCCTGCCCCAGGCGTTCTACTACTTCAATGCCTACGCCCGGATGAAGGAAAATGTAAAAACTGAAAAATGTAAAAATGTAAGAATTGAAGACCTCGTGATGTGCGTGCCCAGCGGCAACTTCGGCAACATCTGCTCGGCACTCTTCGGCCACCAGATGGGCCTGCCCGTGAAGCGCTTCATCGCTGCCAACAACGCCAACGACATCTTCTACAAATACCTGCAGACGGGCAAGTACGAGCCGAAGGCCTCGGTACAGACGCTGGCCAACGCCATGGACGTCGGCGACCCCTCGAACTTCGCTCGTATCATCAACCTCTACAGCCGCAACGGCGCCCTGACGCCTGAGGAGACCCACCAGGCCATCACCAGCCTCATCAGCGGCGCCACCTACAGCGACGAGCAGATTCGCGAGACCATGCGCCAATGCTACCAGGAGACGGGCTACATCCTCGACCCCCACGGTGCCTGCGGCTATCAGGCCCTCGTCGACGGTCTGCAGCCCGGCGAGGTGGGTGTGTTCTGCGAGACGGCCCATCCTGCCAAGTTCAAGGAGAAGGTCGACGACATCCTCGGCATCGACGTCGCCATCCCCGAGCGTCTGCAAGCCTTCATGCGCGGCGAGAAGCAGAGTGTGCCGATGACGAAGGACTTTGAGGACTTCAAGCGCTACCTGCTGCAACAGTAGAACGAGAATAGTATTCAATTCCAATTTATTACAAGGTAATTACGACTTAAAACCCAATAGAAACAGATGGAAAAGAAACTGAAGAAAGTGCTGGTGCTCGGCTCCGGCGCTCTGAAAATCGGACAGGCCGGCGAGTTCGACTACTCTGGCTCGCAGGCACTTAAGGCACTACGCGAGGAAGGTATCTCGTCGGTGCTGGTGAACCCCAACATCGCTACCATCCAGACGTCGGAAGGTATCGCCGACAAGGTCTACTTCCAGCCCGTGACACCCTACTTCGTCACGGAGATCATCAAGAAGGAGCGTCCTGACGGCATCCTCCTGGCCTTCGGCGGACAGACGGCGCTGAACTGCGGCACGGAGCTCTACCTCAACGGCACGCTGAAGGAGTACGGCGTCGAGGTGCTCGGCACGAGCGTCGAGGCCATCATGAACACCGAGGACCGCGACCTCTTCGTGAAGAAGCTGGCCGAGGTCGACCTGAAAGTGCCCGTCTCGCACGCTGTGGAGAATATGGACGACGCCCTGAAGGCTGCCCGCGAGATTGGCTTCCCCATCATGATCCGTTCGGCCTACGCCCTCGGCGGTCTCGGCTCGGGTATCTGCCCCGACGAGAAGGCCTTCTGCGAGCTGGCTGAGTCGGCCTTCACCTTCGCTCCCCAGATTCTTGTCGAGGAGTCGCTGAAGGGTTGGAAGGAGATTGAGTTCGAGACCATCCGCGACAAGAACGACCGCTGCTTCACCGTCGCCTCGATGGAGAACTTCGACCCCCTGGGCATCCACACCGGCGAGTCCATCGTCGTCGCTCCTACCTGCTCGCTCACCGAGGAACAGGTGAAGATGCTCCAGGACATCACCATCCGTTGCGTGAAGCACCTCGGCATCGTCGGCGAGTGCAACATCCAGTTTGCCTTCAACGCCGAGACCAACGACTACCGCATCATCGAGATAAACGCTCGCTTGAGCCGTTCGAGCGCATTGGCCTCAAAGGCAACGGGTTATCCCCTCGCCTTCGTCGCCGCAAAGATTGCCTTGGGCTACACCCTCGACCAGATTGGCGAGATGGGTACCACCTCGTCGGCCTACGTCGCTCCGTCGCTCGACTACATGATCTGTAAGATTCCTCGCTGGGACCTCACGAAGTTCGCCGGCGTCAGCCGTCTCATCGGCTCCAGCATGAAGTCCGTCGGCGAGATCATGTCCATCGGCCGCTCCTTCGAGGAGATGATCCAGAAGGGTCTGCGCATGATCGGACAGGGCATGCACGGCTTCGTGGGCAACGACCACACCAAGTTCGACAATCTCGACGACGCCCTTCAGAATCCCACCGACCTCCGCATCTTTGCCATTGCCCAGGCGCTGGAGGAGGGGTACACCGTCGAGCGCATCGAAGAGCTGACGAAGATTGACGTCTGGTTCCTGGAGCGTCTGAAGCACATCGTTGACCTGAAGCACGAGCTGCAGAAGTACAACCGTCTGGAGGACCTCTCCGACGAGCTGCTCCTCGAGGTGAAGCGCTGCGGCTTCTCCGACTTCCAGATAGCCCGCTTCGTCCTGAAGACCAGCTCCACGAATATGGAGAAGGAGAACCTCACCGTCCGCGCCTACCGCAAGCAGCGTGGCATCGTGCCCTCGGTGAAGCGTATCCCCACGGTGGCCAGCGAGCATCCCGAGCTCACCAACTACCTCTACTTCACCTACACGCACACACCCGCGTTCGGCGACCCCACGGGCGAGCAGTACAAGGAGAAGCACGACATCTCCTACTACAAGAACGAGAAGTCGGTCATCGTCCTCGGCTCCGGCGCCTACCGCATCGGCTCCAGCGTTGAGTTCGACTGGTGCTCGGTTAACGCCATCAACACCGCGCGCAAGCTGGGCTACAAGTCCATCATGATCAACTACAACCCCGAGACCGTCTCCACCGACTACGACATGTGCGACCGTCTCTACTTCGACGAGCTGTCGCTGGAGCGCGTCCTCGATGTCATCGAGCTCGAGCAGCCCCGCGGCGTCATCGTCAGCGTGGGTGGTCAGATTCCCAACAACCTCGCCATGAAACTCTACCGCCAGGGCGTTCCCGTCCTCGGCACCAGCCCCGTCAACATCGACCGTGCTGAGAACCGTGACAAGTTCTCGGCCATGCTCGACAAGCTCGGCATCGACCAGCCGTCGTGGCAGGCCCTCACCTCGTTCGACGACGTCAAGGAGTTCGTCGCCAAGGTGGGCTACCCCGTCCTCGTGCGTCCCAGCTACGTCCTCTCCGGCGCTGCCATGAACGTCTGCTACGACGAGGAGGAGCTGCACCGCTTCCTGAACATGGCCACCGAGGTCTCCAAGGAGTTCCCCGTCGTTGTGTCGAAGTTCATGACCGAGACCAAGGAGATTGAGTTCGACGCCGTGGCCGACAAGGGCGAGATCGTCGAGTACGCCATCTCCGAGCACGTCGAGTATGCTGGTGTCCACTCCGGCGACGCCACGATGGTGTTCCCCGCACAGCACATCTACTTCTCGACCATCCGTCAGATCAAGAAGATCGCGCGCAAGATAGCCGCTGAGCTGAACATCAGCGGTCCGTTCAACATCCAGTTCCTGGCCAAGAACCGCGAGGTGAAGGTCATCGAGTGCAACCTCCGTGCCTCGCGCTCATTCCCCTTCGTGTCGAAGATCCTGAAGCGCAACTTCATCGAGACCGCCACGAAGATCATGCTCGACGCACCCTACTCGAAGCCCGACAAGTCCGAGTTCGACATCGACCGCATCGGCGTCAAGGCCTCGCAGTTCTCCTTCGCACGCCTGCAGAACGCTGACCCCGTCCTCGGCGTCGACATGTCGTCAACCGGCGAGGTGGGCTGTCTCGGCGACTCCATGAACGAGGCCCTGCTCAACGCCCTCATCGCCACCGGCTACCGTCTGCCCAAGCAGTCGGTACTCATCTCCAGCGGCGGCGCCAAGGGCAAGGTGAGCCTCCTCGAGCCCGCCCAGCAGCTCGTCAAGAAGGGTTTCAAGGTCTACGCCACACCCGGCACCGCCAAGTTCTTCAACGAGAACGGCGTACCCGCCATCACCGTCAGCTGGCCCGACGAAGAGGGCGACAACAAGGTGATGGACATGATTGCCGACCACAAGTTCGACCTCATCGTCAACGTGCCGAAGAACCACACCAAGCGTGAGCTCACCAACGGCTACCGCATCCGTCGTGGTGCCATCGACCACAACATCCCCCTGATGACCAACGTCCGTCTGGCCAAGGCCTTCATCGAGGCCTTCACCGCCCTGAGTCAGGACGACATCCAGATCAAGAGCTGGCAGGAGTACAACGCATAAAGCCTGCGTGTAAGCATAGCAAAACCTCACAACGGGTCCCGCTGTGAGGTTTTTTCTTTATCACATTTCTCTTGGAAACGAATTCTTTATTTTTTCTTAGAAACGAATTATCCTAATTGATCCTAATTTTATCCACGAATTTTTATTAATTAAATCTTCATCATTGCAGAGTATAATATTAATTAGTATAATTCGTGGGCCAAATTAAATTAAATTAGAATAATTCGTTTCTTAAAATCACATTCGTTTCTCAGTCTTACTTCACAACGACCTTGAGCTTTGCTCGAGCTCGTTCCCGTTCGGAAGACCTCGAGCAAGCTCAGGTCTTCGCTTACTTAATCACAACCTTTTTGCCGTTCTTCACGTACACGCCCTTCTTGGCCTTGACAACCTTGCGACCGCTGAGGTCGTAATAATTATCAATTGTCT
>JAEEQH010000036.1 GCA_016285245.1 Prevotella sp. | reverse complement strand
CCGAACTCAAACGTTATTTTTATGGCAGAAAACAAGAAACTAAGCATCATCGCCTTCAGCGGCGATTTCGACAAACTGACAGCAGTATTTACATTAGGTACGGGCGCGGCAGCAGTGGGGTATGAAGTGAACATCTTCTTCACCTTCTGGGGGCTCGACGCCATCAAACAAAAGCAGGGCCGAAGCTTTACCGGCGGTAACTGGCTGACAAAGATCTTTGGCTTTATGATGGGTGGTCTGAAGGTGACTCCTACGAGCCGCTTCAACTTCCTCGGTGCTGGTCCGAAGATCTTCCCCTACCTGATGCGGAAGAACAACGTGGCGACGCTCGAAGAACTGGTAGAGGCCGCCAAGGCTCTCGGCATCAACCTCTATGCCTGCGAGATGGCGATGCACGTGCTCGGTCTGAAGAAGGAGGACTTTATCCCTGAGGTGAAGGACGTGCTCGGCGTGGCTTCGTTCCTCAATCTCTCAGAAGGGGGACAGACATTATTCATTTAATACCCACCCCCTAACCCCCTCCCAAAGGGAGTGGGAATTAAATAGTATAAACAATAATAAAACAAATGAGATATGAGTATAAATAATAGCAAAAGTAATCAGTCTCCCCTCCCCTCGGGAGGGGCAGGGGGTGGGTTCCACGTCTTAGACATCACGAAGGAGCACTGCCCGATGACCTTCGTCAAGACCAAGATCGAGCTGTCGAAACTACAGCCGGGCGACACGCTCGAAGTATTGCTCTCTGAGGGCGAACCGCTCGACAACGTGCCCCGCAATGCCCGCGAGCAGGGGTATAACGTCATCAGCGTGGAGCACGTGGAGGGAACGACGCACAAAGTGACCATCCAGAAGTAGGGAAAATACCGTTTTCCGCCACGGAAATCGGTCGCCCGAGGCAAAAAGAGCCGTTCTCCGCCACGGAAATCGGTCGCCCGAGGGTAAAAGTGCCGTTCTCCGCCACGGAAATCGGTCGCCCGAGGCAAAAAGTGCCGTTTTCCACCACGGAAATCGGCTGCCCGAGGCAAAAAGTGCCGTTCTCCGCCACGGAAATCGGTCGCCCGAGGCAAAAAGTGCCGTTTTCCGCCACGGAAATCGGTCGCCCGAGGCAAAAAGTGCCGTTTGTAATGACTGCAAAGCATATTCTGAGAGACAAAGAACTCAAATATTAACATATAAAAAATTAAAAATTATGGCAGATTCTAATTTACAGCGCAGTGTGACCACTGCTACCGCCAGAAGACTGGCGACCACCACCAAGACCGCCCCGCAGATGGGCTCTATCACTCCTCGTTTGCTCCTGAAGTTGCTCCCCTGGGTGCAGGTCAGCGGCGGCACATTCCGTGTGAACCGCACGAAGGTGGAGCTCCGCAAGAACGACCGCCTGCCTATCCAGTATGTGGATGGCGTGCCCTCGTTTACGGCGAAGAACCTGAAGGCCATCCCCCTGTTCTCTGAATTTGACGACGAGATACTGAACCGCCTCGTCAGTTCGTTCGAGGCTAAGGAGGTGGATGTCGATAAACTCTTCGTGGAGGAGGGCAAGGACAAGCAGCGCTTCTTCATCGTGGCCAGCGGCCAGGCCGAGGTCATCAGCAAAGGGCCTCACGGCGAGGACCTGCGGATTGCGCTGCTGGGCGACGGCGAGTATTTCGGCGAGGCCGACCTGCTGGACGAGCAGGAATCGACGGTCAGCGTTCGCGCCATTACACCCACCGTATTCCTTGGCCTGAAACTCAAGGAGCTGATTAAGTTCATCAAGGAAGTGCCCGATTTCCGCGAGACGTTTGAGAAGGCTGTTGACAAGCAGCTGCGCCTCAAGGCGTCTGTCAATGATAATGGTGAGAAGCACATCGACCTGGTGAGCGGTCACGAGGAGGACAACATCATCCCCGAGACCTACATCGATTATGAGGAGAATCCGACGGAGTATTCGTTGAATACGCTCCAAACGGTGGTGCGTGTGCATACCCGAGTCTCAGACCTTTATAATAATCCTTATAATCAGCTGGAGGAGCAACTGCGCCTGTCGATCGAGAGCATCAAGGAGCGCCAGGAGTGGGAACTCATCAACAACAAGAAGTTCGGACTGTTGGCAGCAGCCAACCCCGCCTACCGCATCACCACACGCTACGGCGCACCCACCCCCGACGACCTCGACGAACTGCTGTCGCTGGTATGGAAGGAGCCGGCCTTCTTCATCGCCAATCCTCGTGCCATCGCTGCTTTCGAGCGCGAATGTACCTGGCGCGGTGTGCCGCCTGTGACGACGGATCTCTTCGGCACGAAGGTCATCCTTTGGCGCGGCGTGCCCCTGATTCCTTCTGACAAGGTGGAGGTAGAAGGCCAGTACTTGACAGGTCGCGGCGTAGGTACGACCAAGATTATCCTCGTGCGCGTCGGTGAGAAGAATCAGGGTGTTGTCGGTCTGCATCAGAGCGGTATCCCTGGCGAGATTGCACCTTCGCTCTCTGCCCGATTGATGGGACTCGATAAGTTTGGCGTGGCCTCTTATCTGCTCACGAAGTACTTCTCGCTGGCCTCACTGACCGACGACGCTATCGCCGTGCTCGAGAACGTCGAGGTGGGCTATTATCATGACTATCAGCACAGAAACAAAGTTGAGAAATAAATGATCAATATAGCAGAACTCAATAGTTTTCCAGCACAGGACGGCGGTGCACTGGCATTGTTGCGCGACCTCGCCCAGAAATACTGCCCCGAGGAGGCCAGGGAGGTTCGTCAGAGTGTATTCCCTGACGAAGCCCTGCACCTCGAGGAACTGGAGGCTGGCTTCAAGCAACTGCTGGCTGGCGGTAGCGGCTATGCCGACCTGCCATACTTCGGCGATGCTGACTATGCGCAGCCACTCCCCGCCCCTCAAGGGGAGGGGTTAGGGGCGGGGTCTGTAATCTCTCGGGATAACGGCTTCGGCATCGGCATCCCTGAGACGCAGAAACTGCGCGACTTGCACTATGAAGAGGCCGACACGCTGAACTCGGAGCAGATCAAACGCGACTTCCCTGTGCTGCAGCAGAAAGTAAACGGCCACGACCTCGTGTGGCTCGACAACGGCGCGACGACGCAGAAGCCGAATCAGGTCATCGACAAGATTTCGGATTACTATCGCAATTATAATTCGAACATCCATCGCGGAGCCCACACGCTGGCAGCCCGTGCGACGGATGCTTATGAAGAGGCCCGTGAGAAGGTGCAGCGGTTCATCAATGCTGCCACGAGCGAGGAGATTATCTTCGTTCGCGGTACCACCGAGGGCATCAACCTCGTGGCACAGACCTACGGCCGACAGTTCCTGACACCTGGCGATGAGGTGATTGTCTCTGAACTCGACCACCATGCGAACATCGTTCCTTGGCAGCGCGTTGCTCAGGAACGTGGCGCTACATTGAGGGCCATTCCCACAGACCAGAATGGCGACCTCATCCTCTCTGAACTTGAACGGCTCATCACACCTCGCACACGGTTCGTCAGTGTGGGTCATGTGAACAACACTTTCGGCACCATCAACGACGTGCGGCGCATCATCGACATCGCCCACACACACCAGATTCCCGTGCTGATTGACGGCGCGCAGTCAATAGCCCACACACCTGTGGATGTGCAGGCCCTTGGTGCCGACTTCTTCGTGTTCAGTGGCCATAAAATCTACGGGCCTAATGGCATTGGTGTGGTGTATGGCCGCAAAGAACTCTTGGATAAGATGCAGCCTTGGCAGGGCGGTGGCAATATGATCAAGGATGTGACCATCGAGCGCACGGAATATAATGTGCCGCCCGCCCGCTTCGAGGCTGGTACACCCAATGTGGCCGACGCCATCGGACTGGGTGCCGCGCTCGACTACGTGAGTCATCTCGGCATCCGCAACATCGAGCATCATGAGCATCAGTTGACAGAGTATGCCCGCGAACAACTTGGCCAGATTCCTGGTCTGACGCTTATCGGCAATCCGAAGAACCGCGTGTCAGTCGTGTCATTCGTGCTCGATGGCATCCCCGTCCCCGAAACAGGTACGTTATTAGATAAGGAGGGCATCGCAGTGCGTGCTGGTCACCACTGCGCCCAGCCCGCCCTTCGTGCCCTCGGTTATGAGATGAGCGTCCGCCCCACCTTCGCACTTTATAATACCCGCGAGGATGTGGACAAGTTAGTAATTGCAGTTAAGAAAATTATAGGACGATAAATAAAGACTACGTATTTCACGAATTATTTCATCCGCATGGCAATTCGTTTAATTCGTATAATTCGTAGTAGAAATAAATATGCAGTACGAAACGAAAATACTGACGACGAAGTATCAGAAACCTGATATATACGGGGCATTGTCGATGCCCGTCTACTATACGGCGGCGTTTGAGTTTGAGTCTGCCAAGGCCATGGGCGACGCATTTTGCGGTCGTTCCATGGCCCCGTCGTATGCCCGCATCGCCAACCCCACGGTGACCTATCTCGAGGAACGCGTGCGACAACTGACGGGAGCAACGAGCGTGACAGCACTCAACACAGGTATGGCCGCCATTCACTACGCCCTCACGGCTGTCAGCGCGGCAGGACTCAACATCGTGGCCTCGAAGCATCTGTTTGGCAACAGCGTCTCGCTGATTCGCGACACCCTTGGCAACTTCGGCGTAGAAGCACGCTTTGTGGATTTCACGAAGCCAGAGGAAGTGGCGGCGCAGATTGACGACAAGACCTGTGCGCTGTTCTTCGAGATCATCACCAATCCGCAGTTGTTCGTGGCTGATATCCGCAAGTTGGCAGACATCGCCCACAAGGCGGGTGTGCCCCTGATTGCCGATACCACCATCGTGCCGTTCTCCACCTTCCGTGCCGTCGATTTCGGCGTGGATATCGAGGTGGTGTCGAGCACGAAGTATATCTCCGGTGGTGGCACGGGACTCGGTGGCCTGCTCATCGACTACGGAAAGTTCGACTGGTCACAGTCACCCTCCCCTGCCCTACAAGCTCGCACAAAGAAGGTCGGTAAGAAACTGGCTTTCACAGCGCGTGTAAAAACGGAGCTCGTGACGAACCTCGGTGCCTTGATGACGCCCCAGGTGGCCTATATGGAAACCCTCGGCCTCGATACCCTCGACATCCGTTTCCGTCGTCAGGCAGAGACCACACTATGGCTCGCGAAACAATGTCAGCAACTGCCGGAGATCAAGCGTGTCAACTATACCGGCTTGGAGGATAATCCCTTCTACGAGCTTTCTAAGGCACAATTCGGCCCCTTGCCAGGCGCTGTCTTCACCATCGATCTCGCCTCAAAGGAAGCCGCCTTCGCGTTCATCGACAAGTTGCAGATTATCCGTCGCGCAACGAACCTCTTCGACCGCAAGTCGCTAGCCATCCATCCCGCCTCCACCATCTTCGGCCTCTTCACGGCAGAGCAGTGTGCGGAGATGTCTGTCCCCGACACCACCGTCCGCCTCAGCATCGGCCTCGAAGCTGGCGAAGACCTGTTAGAGGATATCAAGGCTGCGGTTCACTCCTCCATCAGCTTGCGGTAACGGGCACGCTTGGGCTCGTCGAGACCCAGGCGAAGGGCTTTGTTAGCCTCGTACTCGCTGTAGTTGCCCTCGAAGTAGAAGACGTTGCTGCCGCCCTCGAAGGCGAGGATGTGGGTACAGATGCGGTCGAGGAACCAGCGGTCGTGGCTGATGACGACGGCACAGCCGGCAAACGACTCCAGGCCCTCCTCGAGGGCACGCAGGGTGTTCACGTCGATGTCGTTAGTCGGCTCGTCGAGCAGCAGGACGTTGCCCTCCTGCTTCAGCGCGATGGCCAGATGCAGACGGTTGCGCTCGCCGCCGGAGAGGACGCCGCACTTCTTCTCCTGGTCGGCACCGCTGAAGTTGAAGCGCGACAGGTACGCACGGACATTGATGTCCTTGCCGCCCATGCGGATGGTCTCATTGCCCTGGCTGACGACCTCGTAGACGGACTTCGCGGGGTCGATGTCCTTATGCTGCTGGTCGACATAGCTGAGCTTCACCGTCTCGCCGACATTGAACGTGCCGGCATCGGCCTGCTCGAGCCCCATGATGAGGCGGAAGAGCGTCGTCTTGCCGGCGCCGTTGGGACCGATGACGCCCACGATGCCGTTGGGCGGCAGGACGAAGTTCAGGTCGCTGAAGAGCGTCTTCTCGCCGTAGGCCTTCGCCACGTGCTCGGCCTCGATGACCTTGTTGCCCAGTCGCGGACCATTGGGGATGAAGATCTCAAGCTTCTCCTCCTTCTGCTTCTGCTCCTCGTTGAGCATCGTCTCGTAGGAGTTCAGACGGGCCTTGCCTTTGGCATGACGGGCCTTCGGTGCCATGCGCACCCACTCCAGCTCGCGCTCCAGCGTCTTGCGGCGCTTAGAGGCCTGCTTCTCCTCCTGTGCCAGCCGCTGCGACTTCTGCTCCAGCCACGACGAGTAGTTGCCCTTCCAAGGGATGCCCTCGCCACGGTCGAGCTCCAGGATCCACTCTGCCACGTCGTCGAGGAAGTAGCGGTCGTGGGTGACGGCGATGACCGTTCCCTCGTACTGCTGGAGGTGCTGCTCGAGCCAGTCGATGGACTCGGCGTCGAGGTGGTTCGTCGGCTCGTCGAGCAGCAGCACGTCGGGCTTCTGCAACAGCAGGCGGCAGAGGGCCACACGACGGCGCTCACCACCGCTGAGGTTCGTCACTGGCCAGTCGCCCGGCGGACAGTTCAGCGCCGCCATGGCACGGTCGAGCTTAGAGTCCATGTTCCAAGCGTCGGTGGCGTCGATGATGTCCTGCAGCTCGGCCTGACGCTGCATCAGCTTATCCATTTTGTCCGGGTCCTCATAGTACTCTGGCAGTCCGAACTTCACGTTGATGTCGTCGTACTCAGCCAGCGCGTCGTAGACGTGCTGCACGCCCTCCATGACGTTCTCCTTGACGGTCTTCTCCTCGTTGAGCGGCGGCTCCTGCGGCAGGTAGCCCACCGTGTAGCCGGGGCTCCACACCACCTGGCCCTGGTACTGCTGGTCCAGTCCGGCAATGATCTTCATCAGCGTCGACTTACCGGCACCGTTGAGACCGATGATGCCGATCTTCGCGCCATAGAAGAAGGAGAGGTAGATGTTCTTGAGCACTTGTTTCTGGTTCTGCTGGATGGTCTTGCTCACTCCGACCATCGAGAAAATCACTTTCTTGTCGTCAACTGTTGCCATAGCTGTATGGTTTTGTTACTTTATGATGCAATTGGGGTTAATAGGTGAACGTCGTTTCGTAGACGGTGCCATTCTGGCG
The DNA here is from genome assembly GCA_016285245.1 of Prevotella sp. Lineage (GTDB taxonomy): Bacteria > Bacteroidota > Bacteroidia > Bacteroidales > Bacteroidaceae > Prevotella. The sequence goes on along the minus strand of JAEEQH010000036.1, from coordinate 22,083 downwards.
GTTGTCGGTGACCTCGAAGCGCAGACGGTGCTGACGGCCCGTAGGACGTAGCCACGACTCGTGCAGCACACAGGCGAAGGTCGAGGACTTCTCGAGGGCGTCGAAGACGATGAAACGGTCGTCGACGGTGGCCGTCCAGACGGCGATGCCGCTGCCGCCGTCGGTGACGCTCAGCCGCAGGACGTCGCCCGTCAGGGATAGCGGACGGACGGCGGGAGGCTCTGCGTCGTAGGCGAGGTGGTGAACACCGGCCAAGTCACGGATATGGCCCGTGAGCCAGCCGTCGTGGTAGTCGCCGCCAAGGTAGCGGCCCTGCTCGTCGGTGAGGAAGATCTTCGTGGGGTCGGCCACGGGGCGGCGGACAAAGATGCTCAGCGGGGCATCGGCCATCAGGGGCGTGGAGAAGCCCGTGAACTGGTAGCCGTCGGAGGGGGCGTCGGGCAAAGGGCGCACAGCCGGCTGGAGGGCTACGTCGGCGGCGATGAAGCCGTAGGGCACGACGAGCTGGACGCCGGGGCGGCTGTAGGTGCTTGTGCGGTCGGAGCGGAGGCGGGGCTGACACGGGGTGTCAGCGTACGAGGAAGGAGGAACGAGGCGCTCGGCTCTGCCGCTTTGCTCTGCAAAGAACGAGGAACGGACGCCACGGACGGTGAAGCGGTAGTGGGACTCGTTGCCATGATAGTCGCGGAGAACGTACTCCAGGTGGTAGTCGCGCTCCTCGCAGAAGTTGATGATGCCCCTGTTCTCGTCGGCCCAGAGGATGGGCAGACGGCAGGCGGGCTCCAGAAACGACTTCATGTACCAGACGTTGCTGCGGCGGTAGTGCTCGTAGTCGCCCCAGGCATTGACCATGCGGTTGAGCGACACCGGCACACGGCCGACATCGGAGCGGAACACCTCGCGACCGTCGACGAGGAGCGTCGTGTAGCGCACGCCGTAGTGGTTGTACGTCTCTTGCATATAGTCGTTGGCCCAGAGGGCAAAGCCCACCCTGCCCCAGGCGGTGAACTCACGGTCGAGGGTGTGGCTGGCGAAGCCGAAGTTCTGACGGCTGCGGCCGCCGTTGAACGTGCCGTCGGACTGAGGGATGGCCTCGAAGCCGTGGGCCTGAGGCGGGACGGTGTCGCGGAGGTAGTCGGCAAGCACCTCGTAGGGGTCGAGCATATCCCATGTGCGGGTGTCGTGGAGCTCGAGATGCAGGTGGGGACCGGTGCTGTGGCCGGTGTTGCCGCTGAGGGCGATGAACTGTCCGGCAGAGACGGGAACATCGAGGGGTGTGAGACGGGCATCGGCGACACTCGTCTTGTGGCTGTACTGGTAACGGCGCAAGGCGGCCTTGATGCGCGGTGAGAAAGCCCGCAGATGGCAGTAGACGCTGGTCTGGCCCGTGGGATGGGTGACGTAGACGGCATTGCCGAAGCCGTAGAGACCGACGGTGACACGCGAGACGTAGCCGTCGGCAATGGCATAGATATGCTTGCCCTCGACATTGCCGGTCTTCACGTCGAGACCGCCATGGAAGTGGTTGGGACGGGGCTCACCGAAATTGCCCGCCAGCAGCATGTCGTAGTCTACTGGCGGGACAAAGATATTCAAAAGAATACTGAGCAGGATCGTTAACATGCTTTGAACGACATGTCAAGACCCTTGACAGAGTGCGTGAGGGCTCCGACGCTGATGAAGTCGACGCCCTGCTCGGCATAGTCGCGGATGGTATCGAACGTGATGCCACCGGAGGACTCCGTCTCGTAGCGATGATTGATGATGTCGACAGCCTTCTTGGTGTCGGGCACGGAGAAGTTGTCGAGCATGATACGGTCGACGCCACCGTGGTCGAGCACCTGCTGTAGCTCGTCGAAGTTGCGCACCTCGATCTCGATCTTCAAGTCGAGGCCCTTCTCCTGGAGATACTGATGGCAGCGGTCGATGGCGTTGGTGATGCCACCGGCGAAGTCGACGTGGTTGTCCTTCAGCAGGATCATGTCGAAGAGGCCGATGCGGTGGTTGCAGCCGCCGCCAATCTTCACAGCCTGCTTCTCGAGCATACGCATACCGGGAGTGGTCTTGCGGGTGTCGAGGACGCGGGTACTGGTACCCTTCAGGCGCTGCACGTAGCGGTCAGTCATCGTGGCGATGCCGCTCATGCGCTGCATGATGTTCAGCATCAGACGCTCCGTCTGGAGCAGCGAGCGCACACGGCCCGTGACAATCATGGCGATGTCGCCCTTCTTCACACGGGAGCCGTCGCCCATCAGCACTTCCACCTGCATCTCGGGGTCGAAGCGGCGGAACACCTCCTTGGCTATCTCCACACCGGCCAGAATGCCGTCCTCCTTGATGAGCAGGTGGGAACGTCCCATGGCATCCTCGGGGATACAGCAGAGGGTGGTATGGTCGCCGTCGCCGATGTCCTCGGCAAACGACAGGTCGATGAGACGGTCGACGAGTTCTTCAACGGATAGCATAGGCGTCAGCAGTTAAAAGAGTTCGTCAAGATAGATACCGAAGCCAATGCGGAAGCCGAAATCAGAGAAGTCCTTCGTATCCTTGGTACTCAGGTTGTAATACAGCTCGGGCTCAATGGTCACCGTGCGGCTGAGGAAGAACGTGTAGCCAACGTTAACATTGGGCAGCAGGTCGTCATAGTCCTCAGCATGCTTGTAGCGAAGGCCGGCACCAAGATAGAGTCCGTTCTGCTCGATGTGGTAGCGCATACCGGCACCCAGGAAGCAGTTGTTGGGGGCTTTCTGATGAATACCCCATCCGCCTTCTGCCAGCACCATCCAGCTGTCCATAAACATATAGCCTACCTTCGCGCTAATGTCCATGTTCCACTTGGCGTTGGCGTTGTAGTTCAGGTCAAGACCCGACAGACCGGCATTAGCGTAGAGTTTACCCTGCTCAAACTGAGCGTTAGCAGCAACGACCGTCATAAGGCCGAAGAGCAGCATGAAGATTTTCTTTTTCATGATGAATAGTTTTTATTGTTTGTTAGTTTCCTTACGGTACCAGACGAGGAACCACACCAGTGCCACCACCAGCGCACCACCGGCGATGAGAGCGGTAGCGGAGCCCTCGAGCTTGAAGAGCTGGGCGGAGAAGAGATAGGTGGTACACACCACCGTCATGAACAGCGCGGGGATGAGCGTGATGACGTAGGGCTTCTTCTGACGAACCAGATAGACGGTGATGGCCCAGAGCATGAAGACGGAGAGCGTCTGGTTGCTCCAGCCGAACCAGCTCCAGATGGTCTTGAAACCGTTGGCATCGCTGATCTGCCAGATGAGCAGGGCGATGACAGCAGCAAACAGCGGCACGCAGACGTAGAGGCGCTTGCGGATGGAGCGCTGCTCGAGGTGGATGAAGTCGGCAATGATGAGACGGGCCGAGCGCAGCGCGGTATCGCCGCTGGTGATGGGCGCTGCCACCACACCGAGGATGGCGAGGATGCTGCCGAAGAGTCCGAGCCAGTTGTCGCAGATCATGCTCACGATGCTCGGCGCCTTGTTGATGATGTCACGGCCACCCTCCATCGTCTCGTAGCCCGGCGTTGGCTGGTCGTAGAAGAAGTACATGGCCACCGTGGCCCAGATGAGGGCGACGATGCCCTCGGTGATCATTGCGCCGTAGAAGATGGGGCGTCCCTGACGCTCGCTCTTCATGCAGCGTGCCATCAGCGGCGACTGCGTGGCGTGAAAACCGGAGATGGCACCACAGGCGATGGTGATGAACAGACAGGGGAAGATGGCGTCGGGGGTGAGGGCAGCGCCGGGGAGGCCCTCCCACAGCTCAGGGATATTCGGCTGCTTCACGAACAGCATGACCAGCAGGGCGGCAGCCATGAACAGCAGCGAGAAGGCGAAGAGCGGATAGACCTTGCCGATGATCTTGTCGATAGGCATCATCGTGGCGATGAGGTAATAGGCAAAGATGACGATAATCCAGAACGTGCTGTCACCCAAAAGGCTTGCCGACGGGGCGTGCTCCACACACAGGCCCTGGAGCAGGGTGGCAGGACTGTACACGAACACCGCACCCACCATCATCAGCAGGAACACAGCGAACACCAGCATCACCTGCTTTGTCGTCTTACCCAGGTAGCTACCGATGATCTCCGGCTGGTTGATGCCACCATGACGCACGGAGAGCATACCACTCAGATAGTCGTGGACAGAACCGGCGAAGATACAGCCGAGGACAATCCACAGATAGGCCGCAGGACCGAACTGCGCACCCATGATGGCACCGAAGATGGGGCCCGTGCCGGCGATGTTCAGGAACTGAATCATAAAAATCTTCCACGAGGGAAGCACCATGAAGTCGACACCGTCGGCTTTGGCGACGGCAGGCGTCTCGCGGTCGTCGGGAGCGAACACCCGCTCGACGAAGCGGCCATAGACGAAATAACCCAAAATGAGAGCTACAAGGCTCAATGCAAACGATATCATATTGATTATCTCAAAAAAGTTGTTATTTCTGACGGCAAAGTTAATACTTTTATTTGAGATATGGAAAAATTATCGTAATTTTGCACACAAATATTTAAGAAAACACGTTTTGAAAGCAAAAATACTCATTCTCCTGACGCTCGTTTGCCTCACGATGCAGGCACAGAAGCACGAGGTGAGAGCCGTCTGGCTGACGACCATCGGCGGCATAGACTGGCCTCGTAACCACACCGCAGCAGCACAGAAACGCGAGCTCACCACGATGCTCGACCAACTGCAGCGCGTGGGCATCAATACTGTTCTCGTACAGACACGCGTCCGTGCATCGACCATCTATCCGTCGGCGATGGAGCCCTTCGACATTTGTCTGACGGGTACCCACGGACGGTCGCCAGGCTACGACCCCCTGCAGTTCATCGTCGACGAGTGCCACCGCCGCGGCATGGAGTGTCACGCATGGATGGTCACCATCCCCATCGGCAAGACCAGCGAAGCACGCTTCAAGGAGTTCAAGCGCCGCCATCCCGAACTGGTGAAGACCATCGGACAGGAAGGCTTCATGAATCCCGATGTGCCGGGCACTGGTGACTATCTGGCCCGCATCTGCGCCGAGGTGACTCAGCACTACGACATCGACGGCATCCACCTGGACTACATCCGCTACCCCGAGACATGGGCAAAGCCCAAAGGACGAGGAACGAGGAACGAGGAACGAGGAAGGAGAGAGAACATCACCAGCATCGTCCGGAAGATCCACCAGGCGGTGAAACAGCAGAAGCCCTGGGTGAAGCTGTCGTGCTCGCCCATCGGCAAGTCGGGCGACTTGACACGTTACCGCTCGGGCGGATGGAACGCTTACCAAGCCGTGTTCCAGGATGCACAGGGCTGGCTGCGCGACGGTCTCATGGACCAGCTGTACCCGATGATGTACTTCCGCGGCAACAACTTCTATCCCTTCGCACTGGACTGGCAGGAGCGCAGCTACGGCCGCACCATCGTCTCGGGACTGGGTATCTACTTCCTCTCGCCGCGCGAGAAGGACTGGCCGCTGCAGGACATCACCCGCGAAATGCACTTCCTCCGCGACAACAGTATCGGCCATTGCTACTTCAGGGCGAAGTTCCTGACAGACAACACGAAAGGCCTCTACACCTTCGCCCGCGACTTCGACCGTGAGCCGGCGCTGATACCGCCGATGACATGGGCATGGAACAGAGCCCCCGAGGCCCCCACCCGACTGGACGTCCGCCGGACATCGACCACCGACAACATCAGCTGGAGTGGTGCCAGGGACTTCTCAAAAGCCCCGTACCTATTATATAATATATACGCCTCGACGACACCCGAGGTAGACACCAACGAGCCGCGTAACCTCATTGCCACCAGACTCATGGCAACACAGCTGCGCGTGCCCCACACCCACGGACAGACGCTCTACTACGCCGTCACCGCCCTGGACCGCTACGGCAACGAGAGCAGCGCCCTGCTGTCGGACAAGCAAGCCACCCGCGTACGCGCCGTGAAGCCGCTGAAGCCCCAGGACACGGGGATTCCGCCGTTCTACTACCTGATGAACAAGAAGGAGCGGAAGAAGAGAGGACTATTATGAAAACTGTAAAACTATAAACACACAATTATGGAAAGAACATGGAGATGGTTTGGCAAGAAGGACAAGATCACCCTTGCCATGCTGAGACAAATCGGAGTTGAGGGCATCGTCACCGCCCTGCACGACGTCCCTCTGGGCGAGGTATGGACACGCGAGAAGATCCGCGACCTGCGCGAATACATCGAGAGCTACGGCATGCGCTGGAGCGTCGTCGAGAGCCTGCCCGTAGTGGAGACCATCAAGTATGGCGGCCCTGACCGCGACCACCAGATAGAGGTGTACAAGGAGTCGCTGAGGAACCTCTCGGCAGAGGGCATCCATTGCATCTGCTACAACTTCATGCCCGTGCTGGACTGGGCGCGTACCGACCTGTTCCACAACAACCCCAACGGTGCCACAAACCTCTACTTCAACTATGCCGAGTTTGCCTACTTCGACATCTACATCCTGAAGCGCGAGGGTGCACGCGAGGAGTGGGCCAACTTCGAAATGAAGAACGACAAGGGAGAGAAGATTGACCGTAACGTGCTCCAGGAGTGCGACGAGCTGGCCAAGACGATGACACCCGAGAAGGACCACAAGCTGGTGGAGAACATCGTCATCAAGACACAGGGCTTCGTCAGCGGCAACTTCTCCGAGAACGACGAGGCGCCCATCCAGAAGTTCCGCGAGTTCCTCGACCTCTACAAGGGTATCGACAAAGCGCAGCTGCGTGCCAACATGAAGTACTTCCTCGAGGCCATCATGCCCACTTGTGAGGAGTACGGCATGAATATGTGCGTCCACCCCGACGATCCCCCCATCGAGATTCTCGGTCTGCCGCGCATCGTCCGTACCGAGGAGGATATCCAGTGGTTCCTCGACGCCGTGCCCAACAAGCACAACGGCCTGACATTCTGCGCCGGCAGTCTCTCGGCTGGTACCTATAACAACGTCGTTGAACTGGCGAAGAAGTTTGCGCCGCGCACACACTTCGTTCACCTGCGCTCCTGCCACATCTTCCCCAACGGCGACTTCACCGAAGCCAGCCATCTGGGCGGTCGTGCCGACATCATCGAGCTGTGCAAGATCTTCGAGAAGGCCAATCCGCAGCTGCCCATGCGTGTCGACCACGGCATGACGTTCACCGACGAGCCTGGCGGTATCATGGATGAGTCGAGCCACGGCCACAACGCCGGCTACACGCTCCTCGGCCGTATGTTCGCCCTTGGCCAGGTGCAGGGTATCCTCGCCACTATCGACCGCGAGTTAGGCCTCGAATACAAGCAACCCGGCTTTTTTGACTAAGAATTGAAGAATTGAAGTTATGAAACTGAATGATATTTTCAGCGGTAATTATAATGCCGCAGAGTGGGAGCAGAAAGGCTACCAGCTCCCGAAGTTTGATATCAAGGCCGTACGCGAGAAGACCGCCAAGGAGCCGACGTGGGTACACTTCGGCGGCGGAAACATCTTCCGCGCTTTCCCCGCAGCTATCCTCAACGATGCGCTGAACACCGGTAAATACGACCGTGGCGTCATCGTTGCCGAGACCTTCGACTTCGAGGTTATCGACAAGGCCTACGCCCCGTACAACAACCTGTCGCTTTGTGTTAACCTTTGCTCTGACGGCTCTATCGAGAAGAAAGTCATTGCATCAGTTACAGAGGCATTAAAGGCTGATCCTCAGTTTAATGACTGGAAACGGCTCTTGGAAATCTTTAAGCAGCCGAGCCTCCAGATGATCTCGTTCACTATCACCGAGAAGGGCTATACCTTTAACGAAGCCGACCTCGCCAGAGGCTTGAGTCCCGTCTTTGCCATGGGTAAGGTGTGCACCCTGCTGTTTGAGCGCTTCAAGGCTGGCGAGCTGCCCCTGACGGTACAGTCGATGGACAACTGCTCGCACAACGGCGACAAGGTGAAGGCCGGCGTCATGGCCTACGCCGAGCGCTGGGTGAAGGACGGACTGGTGCCCGAAGCCTTCCTCAACTACCTGAAGGACGAGACGAAGGTGACGTTCCCCTGGTCGATGATCGACAAGATTACGCCGCGTCCCCACGAGAAGGTGAAGGAGCTGCTGGCTGCCGACGGCTTCGAGGACAACGACTACATCGAGACTGAGAAGCACACCTTTACCGCGCCGTTCGTCAACGCCGAGGAGGTGCAGTACCTCGTCATCGAGGACAACTACACCAACGGCCGTCCCCCACTCGACCTCGGCGGTGCCCTCTACACCACCCGCGAGACCGTCGACAAGGTGGAGACGATGAAGGTGACCACCTGTCTGAACCCTCTCCACACGGCGATGTCCATCTATGGCTGTATGCTCGGCTACACGCTCATCTCCGCCGAGATGAAGGACGACGACCTGCGTGCGTTCATTCAGAAAATCGGCTACATGGAGGCTATGCCCGTCGTCGTTGATCCCGGTGTGCTGAACCCCTACGAGTTCATTGGCGCCGTCATCAACCGCCGTCTGCCGAACCCCTTCATGCCCGACGCCCCGCAGCGTATCGCTATGGACACCTCGCAGAAGCTGCCCATCCGTTTCGGTGAGACGCTGAAGAAGTATGTGGCACGCGGACTGGACAAGTCGAACCTCGTGCTGATACCCCTGACGCTGGCTGGCTATGCCCGTTACCTGAAGGGTCTCAAAGACGACCTCACCACCTTCGAGCCCTCGCCAGACCCCATGCTGGCCGAGTTGCAGGCTATCGTCGCCCCGCTGGAAATCGGCAAGCCCGACCAGGACTGGAGTTGCTTGAAACAACTGTACTCACGCAAGGATGTCTTCGGTCTCGACCTCTATGAGGCTGGCCTCGGCGAGCAGATCGAGGGTATGGTCAAGGAACTGTATGCCGGCAAGGGTGCCGTACGCGCCACGCTGCACAAATATGTGGCCGCCAGGTAAGGAATATAGTTAAAAAAACGTAAAAGCATCGCCTTTCAACAGAGGCGGTGCTTTTTTCTTGCTGAAAATCAGTACCTTTGCAGCCACTTTGCTCCAAAAGGGGCAGATAGGTTCGGAACAGGCGCCGTTCCTATTGATTATTAACCCATTAAAACCACGACCCGGTAACGTCTGTCCAGGTCATCGCCCCATTCGCGAGAAGGGGCACGAAAACAAACATTATGTCAGAATTAACAAAGAACGTTCAGCCGTTGGCAGACTTCAATTGGGAAGAGTTCGAGAACGGTACTGTAGCCAATGTCAGCAAGGAAGAGCTTGACAAGGCCTACAATGAAACCCTGAACAAAGTTGCCGACCACCAGGTAGTTGACGGTACCGTCATCTCGGTCGACAAGAAGGAAGTCGTCGTGAACATTGGTTACAAGAGCGACGGCATCATCCCCGCCAGCGAGTTCCGCTACAACCCCGAGCTGAAGGTTGGCGACGTCGTAGAGGTCTACGTCGAGAACGCCGAGGACAAGAAGGGTCAGCTCGTGCTGTCGCACAAGAAGGCTCGTCTGTCAAAGTCTTGGGACCGCGTCAACGAGGCTCTCGAGCAGGAGCAGATCATCCAGGGTTACATCAAGTGCCGCACGAAGGGTGGCATGATTGTCGACGTCTTCGGCATCGAGGCCTTCCTGCCCGGTTCACAGATTGACGTTCATCCCATACGCGACTACGACCAGTTCGTCGGCAAGACGATGGAGTTCAAGGTGGTGAAGATCAACCAGGAGTTCCGCAACGTCGTTGTCTCGCACAAGGCTCTCATCGAGGCCGAGCTGGAGGCTCAGAAGAAGGAGATCATCTCGAAGCTCGAGAAGGGTCAGATCCTCGAGGGTACTGTCAAGAACATCACCTCGTACGGCGTCTTCGTCGACCTTGGCGGTGTGGACGGACTCATCCATATCACAGACCTCAGCTGGGGCCGTGTCGACGATCCGAAGAAGGTTGTCGAGCTCGACCAGAAAATCAACGTCGTCATCCTCGACTTCGACGACGAGAAGAAGCGTATCGCCCTCGGCCTGAAGCAGCTCACCCCGCATCCCTGGGATGCTCTGGATGCTGAGCTCAAGGTTGGCGACCACGTCAAGGGTAAGGTCGTTGTCATCGCTGACTACGGCGCATTCGTTGAAATCCAGCCCGGTGTTGAGGGTCTGATCCACGTCAGCGAGATGTCGTGGAGCCAGCACCTGCGCAGCGCTCAGGAGTTCCTGAAGGTTGGCGACGAGGTGGAGGCAGTCATCCTGACTCTCGACCGCGACGAGCGCAAGATGTCTCTCGGCATCAAGCAGCTGAAGGAAGATCCCTGGGAGGCTATCGAGACGAAGTATCCTGTTGGCAGCAAGCACAATGCAAAGGTTCGCAACTTCACCAACTTCGGCGTATTCGTCGAGCTGGAGGAGGGTGTTGACGGTCTGATCCACATCAGCGACCTCTCTTGGACCAAGAAGGTGAAGCACCCCTCAGAGTTCACACAGGTTGGCGCTCCCATCGACGTTATCGTGCTCGACATCGACAAGGAGAACCGTCGTCTGTCTCTCGGTCACAAGCAGCTGGAGGAGAACCCCTGGGATGTCTTCGAGGAGAAGTACACCGTTGGTTCTATCCACACCGGTAAGATTACTGAGCTGCTGGAGAAGGGTGCCGTTGTCGTTCTCGACGAGAACGTCGAAGGCTTCGCTACTCCGAAGCACCTCCAGAAGGAGGATGGCTCTCAGGCTCAGCAGGGTGAGGAGCTGCCGTTCAAGGTGATTGAGTTCAACAAGGACAGCAAGCGCATCATCCTCAGCCACAGCCGCACCTTCGAGGATCCCGCTCGCGAGGAGAAGAAGGCTGCTGCCAAGAAGGCTGCTCCCCGTGCCAAGAAGGAGGACGCCCCGAAGATCGAGAACGTTGCCGCAAGCACGACGCTCGGCGACCTCGACGTACTGGCCAACCTCAAGGCTCAGATGGAGAAGGGCGAGTAATCTGAATTGATAATGGATAATTGTGAATTGTGAATTGTGAATTGACAATTGATAATTGATAATTGTCCGTTGCAATTACGAAGCAAAAATCGCTAAATATGGGCGGTAAGGTGTAAAAATCACACCTTACCGCTTTTTTTTTTCCATTTTTTATGGCTGTTTCAAAAAAAGTGTGTAAATTTACACCCAAAATTTCAATTCATACAATACTATACTAAAAACCACAACAATGAAAAACCTCAAAGGTACATTCTTTGCTATGGGTATTGCAGCCGCAATGCTCACGGCTTGTGCTGGCGGACAGGAAGCTCCGCAGCTCACGGCATCGGGTCTGAACCCTGCCAAGTTTGACACCATCGTCAACGGTGACACCGTGAAGCTCTACACGCTGAAAGGCGACAAGGGCATGGAGGTGTGCATCACGAACTACGGCGGACGTGTCGTCTCGCTGATGGTGCCCGACAAGAACGACTCGCTCGTTGACGTCGTGCTCGGTTTCGACAACATCGCCCAGTACATGGACACCGAGAACTCGCCCAGCGACTACGGTTCCAGCGTTGGCCGCTATGCCAACCGCATCAACAAGGGTCGCTTCGTGCTGAACGGCGACACCATCCAGCTGAAGCAGAACGACAAGCACGACGGTGGCCGCGACCATTGTCTGCACGGCGGTGGCGACACGGGCTGGATGAACAAGGTTTACAAGGCTGAGCAGCTGGACGACCAGACGCTGAAACTGACCATCGTCGCTGAGGACGGCGAGAACGGCTTCCCCGGTACCGTCACGGCCATCACCACCTACAAGATTGTCAACGGCAACACGCTGGACATCACGTGGGAGGCTACGACCGACAAGCCCACCATCATCAACCAGACGAACCACAACTACTACAACCTCTCCGGCGACTTCGAGGAGGAGGCAGGCGGTCTGAACCAGCTCATCATGGTCAATGCCGATGCATGGACGGTGGCCGACGACAGCTATATGCCTACCGGTGAGATCCGTCCCGTCGAGGGCACCACGATGGACCTGCGCCAGGAGCACGCTATCATCGAGGGTCTGGACCGTGAGTTCGACCAGGTGAAGAACGCCAACGGCGGCTACGACCACAACTGGTGTCTGAACACCAAGGGCGACGACACGCAGGTGGCCGCTTCGCTCTACAGCCCGAAGAGCGGCATCTTCATGGAGATGTTCACCAACGAGCCGGGCGTACAGGTTTATACCGGCAACTTCCAGGGCATCCAGGGCGAGGAGAACATCGTCCGCAAGCTGGGCAAGCACTATCCTCAGTACATTGCCGTCTGCCTGGAGAGCCAGAAGTATCCCGACAGCCCCAACCATCCTGAGTGGCCCAGCCCCGTGCTGAACCCCGGCGAGAAGTACTTCAGCCACGCTGCCTACAAGTTCTCGGTGAAGTAAGGCTATCCCCCCATCGACAGTAATCATTAATAATAAAACCTAAAAAACATTCAAGAAATGGACAAAATTTTCGAAGCGCTTAGCAACAATGGCTTTGCTACAGCCGACTATGCGGTCTTTGTCATTTACATCATCCTCCTGGTCGGACTGGGACTGTTCCTGTCGCGTACCAAGAAGGGCGAGGAGAAGTCTTCTACCGACTACTTCCTTGCCGGTAACACCCTGACATGGTGGGCTGTGGGTGCCTCGCTCATTGCCGCCAACATCTCGGCCGAGCAGTTCATCGGTATGTCCGGCTCCGCCTTCGCCTCGGGTATTGCTCCTGCTGCCTACGAGCTCATGGCTGCCGCCACGCTGCTCGTCGTGGGTAAGTTCCTGCTGCCGCTGATGATCAAGAAGAAGATCTTTACCATTCCGCAGTTCCTGCGCGAGCGCTACAACTGGGGGGTGGGCTTCGCCTTCTCGCTGCTGTGGCTGTTCCTCTATGTCTTCGTCAACCTGACCTCCGTGGCATGGCTCGGCGCTCTGGCTATCCAGCAGATCCTCGGTCTGCCTACCGACATGACCGTCATGGTGGCTGGCATCGAGATCGACCAGGTTCGTATGTGCATCATCCTCTCGCTGTTCATCATCGCCGGTGTCTACTCCATCTACGGTGGTCTGGCTTCCGTGGCCTGGACCGACGTGATGCAGGTGACGTTCCTCGTCGGTGGTGGTCTGATCACAGCCTATGCCGCCCTCTCCGTCATCGGTGCCGAGATGGGTATCGGTGGTGCCTGGGACGCATTGGTACATATCAAGGACTACCTGGCTCAGGATCCTGCCGACACGCACTTCAACCTGGTGGTGACGCGTAATGCTGAGGCCTATCCCACCGTTCAGGACGACCCGTTCTTCACCAATCCTGGTATCGTGCTCATCTTCGGTGCTCTGTGGCTGACGAACCTCGGCTACTGGGGCTTCAACCAGTACATCATCCAGAAGGGTCTGGCTGCCAAGTCGCTCGACGAGGCTAAGAAGGGTATGGTCTTCGCCGCCTTCCTGAAGATTTTGATCCCGTTCATCGTCTGCATCCCCGGTGTCTGCGCTTTCTACATCATGAACTCGCCTGAGTGCGACGGTCTGCGCGAGACACTCGCCGGCTCTATCAGCCGTTCCGACGACGCCTATCCGTTCCTCATCCGTAACTTCACCCCGACCGTTGTCAAGGGTCTGTCGTTCGCAGCACTCGCTGCCGCCGTCATCTCGTCGCTGGCATCGATGTTCAACTCTACCTCTACCCTCTTCACGATGGATATCTACAAGCAGTTCATCAACAAGAACGCCTCCGAGAAGCGTCTGGTCACCGTCGGCCGTATGACCTCTGTCTGCGCCCTGATCATCGCGCTCATCGCCGTCTACCCGCTGATGGGTGGTATCGACCAGGCCTTCCAGTTCATCCAGGAGTACTCCGCCTTCGTCTATCCCGGCGTGGTGGTCATCTTCGGTCTTGGCCTGCTGTGGAAGCGTGCCAGCGGTACGGCAGCTGTCGTCTGCGCCATCGGCACCTTCGCCTTCTCCATCATCTATAAGTTCGCCTTCCCCGACATGCCGTTCCTGGTACGCTCCGGCGTTGTGTTCATCACGCTGGTCATCCTGTTCGTCTGGATCTCGCTGAAGAGCAAGAAGTCCGTGCCCGCCGACGAGCTCGACGCACGCTCCATCAAGCTCCAGCTGCTGTGGAGCCGTATCATGTTCATCGTGGCTGCCATCTCGCTGGCACTCTGCATCTGTGGCTTCTTCAACGAGACCATGCATATGCTCGGCTTCGAGGGCGCTATGATCTTCTTTGCTGCCATCACCGGCACCATCGGTATCTACCTGCGTTCGAACGCTCTTGACAAGGTTCAGGATCCGAAGCTCGTGACCATCGACCTGAGCATCTTCAGGACCGACAAGATCTTCAATATCGGTGCCTTCGGTGTCATCATTATCCTTACCATCCTCTACATTGCCCTCTGGTAAAGACACGGGGTTAGGGAAATGACAACGTTCTACAAAGAATTCCAAAAGGTCTTCCTGTCGGTGGACTGCATCATCTTCGGTTTCGACAACAGCAAGCTGAAGGTGCTCATCGGCCGACGGCAGATGGATCCCGGTCGCGGCGAATGGAGTCTCTACGGAGGCTTCGTCGCCGCGAGCGAGAGCATCGAGGAGTGTGCTGCGCGCACACTCTTCGAGCTCACCGGGCTCCGCAACCTGTATATGCGCCAGGTAGGGGCTTTCGGACAAGTCGACCGTGACCCGGGCGAGCGTGTCATCTCCATCGCCTACTACGCCCTCATCAACGTCAAGGACTACGATGAGAAGCAGCTCAAGGAGCATGGCGTGGAGTGGGTAGACATCCAGGCGCTCCCGCAGTTGTACTCGGACCACAACGAGATGATCCGCAAGGCGCTGAAGCTGATGCGTCAGAAGCTGCGCACGGAGCCCGTCGGCTTCCGGCTGCTGCCCTCGCTATTCACGCTGACACAGCTGCAGCGGCTCTACGAGGCCGTCACCGGCGAGGAGATTGACAAGCGTAACTTCCGTAAGCGTATCAAGGACATGGACTTCATCGAGAAGACGGAGCTCATCGACAAGACCGGCTCCAAGCGTGGGGCCTTCCTCTACCGCTTCAACAAGCGCACTTACAACGAAGACCCGAACTTTAAGCTTTAAGCGCGACGCTTAAAGCAATTAATAATTGACAATTGATAATTGAAAATTATGTTAGAAGAACTGAAAGAAAAAGTGTTCAAGGCCAACTTGGACCTCGTGAAGCATAATCTGGTCATCTTCACCTGGGGCAACGTCTCAGGCATCGACCGCGAGAAGGGACTCGTCGTCATCAAGCCCTCGGGCGTCGACTATGACGTGATGAAAGCATCGGACATGGTGGTCGTCGACCTCGACGGCAATGTCGTTGAAGGCGACCTCAACCCCTCGAGCGACACGCCCACACACCTTATATTATATAAGGCATTCCCTGACCTGGGCGGCATCGTTCACACCCACTCCACCTACGCCACCGCATGGGCACAGGCCGGCAAGGACATCCCCAACATCGGCACGACGCACGCCGACTACTTCCACGACGCCATTCCCTGCACCGGCGACATGACCGCCGACCAGATGGCCGAGTACGAGAAGGAGACGGGTGTCGTCATCGTCAACCGCATCGAGACCAGCGGCATCAACCCCGTCCACACCCCCGGTGTGCTGGTGAAGAACCACGGTCCGTTCTCGTGGGGTAAGGACCCCGACAACGCCGTCTACAATGCCGTTGTCATGGAGCAGGTGGCCAAGATGGCGTTCGTCGCCTACAGCGTGAACCCCGACCTGACGATGAACCCGCTGCTCATCGAGAAGCACTTCTCGCGCAAGCACGGTCCCAACGCCTATTACGGTCAGAAGGGACAGCAACACTAAGTCATTTATCAAACAACGAATTAAGACGAATTACACGAAGGTATAGCTCGACAGCCCCGTAGGGGGAAAGTCAATTACTCTAATTTAATCGAATTTCACGAATATAAATCGTCCAATTATAATTAATTCGTCCAATTCGTGTAATTCGTTTTAATTCGTTGTCAAAAAAATAATTGTAGTATGAAAGCATTTGAAAATTTAGAAATTTGGTGGGTGACCGGCGCACAGTTGCTCTATGGTGGCGACGCCGTCGTAGCCGTTGACGGACACTCAAAGGAGATGGTCGACGGACTGAACGCTTCAGGCAATATCCCCGTGAAAATCGTATATAAAGGCACGGCAAACTCGTCGAAGGAGGTGGAGCAGATCATGCTCGCCGCCAACAACGACACGAAGTGCGTGGGCATCATCACATGGATGCACACCTTCTCGCCCGCCAAGATGTGGATCAAGGGTCTGCAGCAGCTGCAGAAGCCCCTACTCCACTTCCACACACAGTACAACGCCGAGATTCCCTGGGCCGACATCGACATGGACTTCATGAACCTGAACCAGAGCGCCCACGGCGACATCGAGTTCGGACACATCTGCACCCGTATGCGCATCGCCCGCAAGGTGGTCTGCGGCTACTGGAAGGACGAGAAGGCCCAGAAGCAGATTGCCGTCTGGGCACGCGTGGCTGCCGGTGTGGCCGACGCCCATAACGTCCGCTGCCTCATGTTCGGCATGAACATGAACAACGTGGCCGTGACCGACGGCGACCGTGTGGAGTTCGAGCAGCGTCTCGGCTACCATGTCGACTACTACCCCGTCTCCTCGCTCATGGACTACTTCAAGCGCGTCACCGACCAGGAGGCCGACGCCCTCGTCGAGGAGTACAAGAAGCTCTACACCATCAAGATTGACGAGAGCGGCGAGGAGGTCTACTGGCAGAAGGTGAAGAACGCCGCCAAGGCCGAGATTGCCCTGCGCCGCGTGCTGAAGGATGAGGGCGCCACAGCCTTCACCACCAACTTCGACGACCTCGGCGACGCTGACATCGACGACCCGAACTTCGTTGGCTTCGACCAGATTCCCGGCCTCGCTTCGCAGCGCCTCATGCAGGAGGGCTACGGCTTCGGCGCCGAGGGCGACTGGAAGACCGCCTGCCTCTATCGCACACTCTGGGTTATCCAGCAGGGCATGCCCGTCGGCTGCTCGTTCCTCGAGGACTACACGCTCAACTTCGCCGGCGACCGCTCGTCGTGCCTCCAGAGCCACATGCTCGAGATCTGCCCGCTCATCGCCAGCGACAAGCCCAAGCTCGAGGTACACTTCCTCGGCATCGGCATCCGCAAGCAGCAGACCGCACGCCTCGTCTTCACCTCGAAGACCGGTGCCGGCATCAAGGCCACCGTCGTCGACCTCGGCAACCGCTTCCGCCTCATCTCGCAGGAGGTGGAGTGCATCGAGCCCAAGCCCATGCCCAAGCTCCCCGTGGCCAGCGCCCTGTGGATTCCTCAGCCCACCTTCGAGATCGGCGCCGCTGCCTGGATTCTCGCCGGCGGTACCCACCACTCAGCCTTCTCCTACGACATCAACGAGGAGTACTGGGAGGACTTCGCCGAGATGCTCGGCATCGAGTACGTCCGCATCAACAAGCAGACCACCATCGCCGACTTCAAGCAGACCCTCCGCAACAACGAGGTCTACTTCATGCTGAACAAGGCCCTGCGGTAAACGACCACAGATTCTTGCTTTGACAAGCGTCAAAGCCGAGCGACGCAGATTAAACAGATTCGTATTTTTGACAACGAATTGAACGAATCTCGCGAATTCACTTATAAGAAGAGGCGGAACCCCAACGGTTCCGCTTCTTCTTTCTGTCATATAAAAAAGGCCCGTCATCGCTGTCACCTGTCCTGTGACATAATGTCGACACTTGCAATAAACTCCGCCATTCGGTTGAGCTGCAGACATTGTTCGCGTGAAATCGTCGTCCGCCGCGACTGGTATTCCCACGGACTAATCTGCAGGAGTCTGCCTTCAGAACAAGCGATGAAGGACTCCCCAGAGGGTTTGTAAAGATCGGGGAAGCCATTCTTGCGAAGCAGAATCAGGCGGCAGCCCTTGTCCATCGCCTCGCGCATCACTATCTTCTCACGGGTAGCTATGGCTGCGCTGATGAGCACACCGCCGCGCTCGGCCAAAGCCAGCCATTTCCTCTTCAGCTCGGCATACTTCGCATCATCGTCGGCACTATGCACGACGACCGCTGCCCGTTCAGGAACTGTCAGCAGGAAGTGATTGCCAGACATCTGACACGACGTCCACTCCCCGAAGGCAATATCCCGCCGGACGGAGAAATAGTCGGGGTGCTGCCGTTTGACGGCCAACCGACGCGGGTTGTCATGCAAGTACTGGAACCATCGTTCCAGCTCGCCCGCGCCCTCCAAGATGTGGTCGTTATAGTTTCGGGCGAAGAGGAAGCCCGCCTTACGCGTCTGCGGTCCTCCCGTCTGCGGTCCTCCTGTCTGCGGTCCTCTTTGCTGCAACAGTGTTGCAGCATAGCCCAACTCCCGATATGCCTTGTTGCAGCCCGCCTTGAAACCCTTGAGCACCATCCCCAGGGGCTGGTCCATCTGCCGCGTAACGAAGAGAATCCCGTGCAGATGGTCAGGCATGAGCTGTAGCGCCAACGGGCGCACCTCGGGATAATAATCGGGAATGGACTGCCAACAGCGCTCCACCTCCCGTCCCAAAGCCGTCGGCACTACCCTCGGAGCTTCGGGGCTGCCGTCGGGAGCATCGGCCTCGCCGACGAGCGTCCCTAACAGCGGCAGCCGTCCCTCTACCGTCATCGTGACGAGATAGACGGACCTCGCCTCGTAGTCATGCCCCACACGGCGGCGGAGCATCGACGGCACCGTCTCTCCGGCAAAGGCCTTATGTTTCTCAAATGCCTCCCAATCCATAGCACTTGCAAAGATACGAATAAGCCCGGACATTGCAAAACGAATTGAGAACTATTGTACAGAATTTACTAGTAAAAACTAAAAAAAAAACTATTATTGCTTGCACACATATGGGGGGTAATTCCCCTGTATGCAATACTATTCTTTCATTTCTTTAACTTAACTCCCCTTGATAATGGCTAAATAGCGTCAAAACATTTGGAGGGGAGACGGTGGGTGGCTAACTTTGCAGCCGATGATGAAAAGTCGGTTCACCTTCATGGTGCTTGCGATGCTGTGTTGCGTGCTGGCAATGGGTCAGCGGCGGCTCACGGTAATCGATGTGGAGACGCTGGAGCCTGTCAGCGGCGCCAATGTCATGTCTGCTGCCGAGACGGTGCAGACGGACTCCATGGGAATTGTCATGGTGCAGGACAGCTGTCGCAGTCTGGTGTTCTCGCACGTGAACTACGAGAGCCGCATCATTAACCTGGAGGAGGTGCGCGACACGGTGTTCCTCATCTCGAAGTTGCTGAACGTGAAGGAGGTGGTGGTGTTCGGCAAAGGGAAGCCCCGCGACGAGCTGAAGAACCTGAACAACAGCCTGCGTCTGGACCCAGTCGAGGCACAAATGCTGGCTGCAGACCCCAACTCCGGCGTCAATGTGCTGGCGCTCATCAACTACCTGATTCCCAAGAAATGGAAGGAGAAATGGAAGAAGCACACCAAGGCGGGACGCCGCGAGCGTCTGAAGCAGATCCTGCGCGATTACTGATAACAACGACTGACTTATGAATGATCTGAAGAACCCCTTGATCAAAAAACCGGAGTGCCTATGGGCTGAAGGATATGTCAGTCACCTGTCCGTGGCACCCCATAATAAGACATCCATGATCATGCTTTATCTCCAGAAACGATCAGGTTCTCCGACTCCATGATCATACGAGTTCAAGCAGCAGTTGCAGAACAACGAGATGTACTACATGCTCAACAAGGCTTTGAAGTAATCACACACCCTCAAACATAAAGAGTGGCGACTCCTTCATTGGAATCGCCACTCTTTTTATATATCATCTACAGTTCCTGTGCGCGATGCTTTAGTTCCTCCTCATATTCTTTTTCAGTTTCAGGATGCGGCGGACACTCTGGTCAATGCGTTTCTCGCTGATGGTGCCATTCTCAACGGCAGCAATGACGGCGTCAAACGCTTCAATAAAGTTCTGCGGTCCAAGAACGATGTCGACACCAGCCAGTATACAGCCTACAGCAGCCTCTGCGCTGTTGTACTGCTGCGTAATAGCTCCCATCTCCATAGCATCGGTTACGATGATATTCTGGTAGCCCAGCTCTCCACGCAACTTATCCTGCAGGACAACCGACGACATCGTGGCAGGCTGCTCCGTTCCCGTAACGTTAGGAGCGGCAATGTGGGCAGTCATAATGAGCTGACATCCCCACGCGATGCCAGCCTTGAAGGTCACCATCTCGCAGTTGACCATCTCGGCCCATGTCTTCGTCGATTGGGCGTAGCCATAGTGAGTGTCGGCCTTCGTGTCGCCATGACCAGGGAAGTGCTTGATGCAGCCCGTAACGCCGGCATCCTTCAGGCCCTGCAGGTAGTTGGTCACCATCGGTGCAGCCACTGCGGGATCGCTACTGAAGGCACGTTTGCCAATGACAATGTTCTCTGGATTGGTATTCACGTCAGCCACAGGTGCAAAGTCGATGTCGAAGCCGTAGCGGTGCAGATAGGTGCCGATGGTGTTGCCGCAATAGTAGGCATTGGCAGGATTGCCCGTCTGGCCGATGGAATCCATCGACTCAAACTTCTCCACATTGAAATTGGCGTTTTTCCCGATACGTGCCACACGTCCACCCTCCTCGTCAATACAGAGCAGGGGCGAACCATTCAGAGCACGTATCTGTGACACAAAGGTCGCCAGCTGTGCCTCATCATTGATGTTGTGAGCATAGAGGATGATACCGCCTACAGGATAATTCCTGTTTACGGCCAGCATCATGGCGTTCACAGCCTGCAGCTTTATTTTTGTAAGGTCAACCGTACTGGCATCTATTCCACCTATATGACCATAATGAATCGTGGTGTCTAGGACTTCGGGGCGCACGTAGAAGAGCTGTCCCACCTTCTCGCGCAATGTCATCCGTTGCAGCTGAAGCTCCACATCGTCAACCTGTGTTTCTTTCTCATCATCGTTAGAACACGATGTTACCATAAGGCCGCATGTCAGGATGACGGCCAGCATCCATAGAAAATTCTTTCTCATTACTTAACTAAACTGTTCTTCTCGGCAAAGGTAATAAGAAATAAGGAACTGAGCAAGGAAAAACAGTTTTTTTTGACCAAAAACATTGAACCGACAATGCATTGAACCGACAAATAACCTGCCGAAGATTTCATGCTTTCGTCTTTTTCTTTATCTTTGCAGCTAACACCTAAAACCTCTGCCACAGTTTAGCGCACCTTTAGTGTACTTTTGCGGAAAAAACAAATAATATGGTTAACAACGACAGAGGCCAGAGCCTCACTAGCAAATACTTCTGGGTGATAGATGCCATCTATCGCCATGAGAAGATTACGTTTAAGGAACTGAACGATAAATGGCTTCGCGACACTGACATCAGCAGAGGTGTGGAGATTCCCAAACGCACCTTTGACAACTGGCGTTATGTTATCTGGGACATGTTCGGCATCAATATCGTCAATGAGAATCGTGGTGAGTATCGCTACTATATTGAGAACGTAGAGGACATCAGCAAGAACGGCCTTCGATCTTGGCTCTACAACACGTTCTGTGTGAGCAATGCGTTGGCAAACAGCCAAAGCATCAAAGACCGCATCCTTCTAGAGTTTGTACCATCAGGTCAAAAATATCTGCAACCCATCATTGAGGCCATGAAGGAGAACCGCGTAGTCAACATAACCTATCACAGCTATTGGAAGGACGAGGAGAACAACTTCGACGTGCAGCCCTACTGCGTGAAGTTGTTTCGTCAGCGCTGGTATATGGTTGCCCGTAGCACCTATACATATTATTATGAGAAGGGGCCACGCATCTACTCATTAGACCGCATTCAACATCTTCACACAACCGACGAGACCTACAACTAATAACTGCAAGGACAATAAGACCGATGATAAAGCCCAAAAGCGAATAGATGATGATAAATGACAGGATAGCTGCTCCTGCCGTGATTGCCGCCCAATAGATGTAGCGACCTCGGAGCCCCATGAATTCAAGGGGTCGTTGCAACCCCTTGAATACTGGGTATTCCGGATAATCAATGTTAGTACCGTAGTTC
>JAEEQH010000053.1 GCA_016285245.1 Prevotella sp. | reverse complement strand
CGGCAATCTTCGTACCGTAGCCGAAGACACAATTGTTGCCTACCTTCGTGTCGTGCGAGATATGGGCACCCTCCATGAGCACGTTACCATTGCCAATAACCGTCTGTCCACCGGTATGGGTGGCACGGTTGATGACCACGTTCTCACGGATAACGTTACTGTCGCCAATGATGCACTCCGATTTCTCGCCGCGGAACTCAAAGTCCTGCGGCAGGGCACCGATAACGCTTCCCTGATGCACCTTGTTACGCTTGCCCATGCGCGTACCGCTACATATACTGACGAAGGGGAAGATGATACAGCCATCGCCTATCACCACGTCGTCCTCGATGTACACGAAGGGGAATATCTTACAGTTGTCGCCGATTTTCGCCTTGGGGCTAATCTCAGCTTTGGGACTAATTTCACTTGCCATATTCTAAGCCCCCCTCATATCCCCCCTACTGGGGGGAGGCCGCTACAGGGGCGAGGGCCTATGTGACTATTAAGGCCTCCCCCAGTCGGGGGAGGTTGGAGGGGGCTTTACTTCGCACCGCCACCTAAGGCTTGGTACAAGTTGACTACTGCCTGCATCTTATTGAACTGGTCGGTAACCTCGTTAATTTCCGCATTCAGCAGATTGCTCTGGGCAGAGATCACTTCAAGATAGGTGGTGTTAGACGATGATTTCATCAACTTCTCCGTGTCTTCCACGTTCTTCTTCAGCACAGCCACGCGCTTGCCGTCAAGAACGGCCTTCTCTGCCGACGAGTTGTAGCTGACGAGGGCATTCGACACTTCGTTACCAGCCTTCAGCACCGCATTCTGCCAGAGATTGTACTTCTGCTCATACTGCATCTTGGCAACCTTCAGGCCTGCCACAATCTGACCGTGCTGGAAGATGGGCTGTACCAATGAACCGACAGCCGAGAGGAGCCACTTTCCTGGATTGACGACTGCACCACCTGCCGAGTTGGTAAAGGCAGCGGTACCCGTAACGGTAATATTGGGATAGAAGCGTGAACGGGCGGTCTCCACATCGTAGAAGCATTGTGCCAGAGCCATTTCTGCTGCGTGGATATCGGCACGGTTGCTGAGCAACTGTAGGCTGACACCTGTGGCAAATGTCGAAGGCAGCGACTGGTCGGCCAGCTTACCGCGCTGGATGGCCTGTGCGGGCTGTCCCAAGAGCAGCGACAACGAGTTCTCCATCTCTCGCGTCTGGCGCAGCAGGTCAACCTTCTGTGCCTGAACGGAATAGTGGGCTGCCTCGGCGCTCTGCACGGCAGTAGAGCGGTAGCCGATACGGTTCTCGTGCATGAACTTCATCTTTTCCCAGGTATCCTTCGTCAACTGCTCCATGTCGTTGATAATCTCTACCTGGCGGTCGAGCATCAGCAGCGTGTAATAGAGGTTGGCCACACCGGAGATGATGTTGCACTGGGTCACGATCTGGTAATCCTTCATGGCAATGAGCTGCATCTGTGCCGAACGTTTCTGGCTCAGCAGATTGCCGAAGAGGTCGAGATTCCAGCTGGCCGTGATCGGCAACTGGTAGGTTTTCGAAGCAGCGGCTCCGTCAAACGAGGCTATCGTTCCCTGAGGCGTCAGCGCCACCGAGGGCAGGAAAGCCAGCCGGGCACACTTCAGCGCCTCGTTGACGATTCCCACGTTGAGGGCAGCATTCAGCAGGTCAGGGTTATTCTCCAAGGCTGTGGCGATGAGCGCCTGCAGCTGTGGATCGGTAAACACCTCACGCCAGGGGATATTGCCAAACGACGTGGTGTCTGTCTGCTCTAAGGCTCCGTTGGCAGCCACAGGGTCGCGGACGATACCGTCGGCAACAACCTCCGGACGCTCGTATTTGTTATAAAGGCCGCAGCTCGACAAAGAGAGCAGGATCAAGCCCACCCAGACTCCTCCCCAAGGGAGGGGCTTTTTATTAGTCATACAGCCAAATATTCGTTTTAATCTTAATGCTATCATAATCGTATGTCATTCTAATCATCCCTCCCTTTGGAAGGGCTTGGGTGGGCTATTTTACTTCTCAAGTTCATAATCTATAGGACCATGAGCATACTGTGCAATCTCAGTAGCCATTTCCTCGTTCTCCTCTTCCTCAAACTTCATGGGGCGAATCTTCTCCTGCAGCGACTGGAAGATGATAAACAGCGTGGGCACCACGAACAGCTGGCACAGCGTACCAATCAACATACCGCCCACGGCAGCAGCACCCAGCGTCTGGTTACCGTTCTTGCCTACGCCCGATGCAAACATCATGGGCAGCAGACCGATAACCATAGCCAGCGAGGTCATCAGGATAGGACGCAGACGGGCTGCAGAACCCAAGATTGCCGACCACGAGATGGCCATACCGAGACGGCGGCGCTCCAGGGCGAACTGAATAATCAGGATGGCGTTCTTAGCCAACAGACCAATCAGCATGATCAGCGAGATCTGCATGTAGATATCGTTGGCATGGCCAAAGAGCATGGTAAACAGGAAACAGCCTGCCAGACCGAAGGGCACGGAGAGCAACACGGCCAGCGGCAGCAGATAGGACTCATACTGTGCCGACAGGATGAGGTAGATAAAGATGAAGCACAGCACGAAGATCAGTCCCGTAGAGTTCGTCGATTTCGCCTCCTCACGCGTCAGGCCCTGATAGTCGTAGCTGTAGCCCGTAGGCAGCACCTCTGCAGCCACCTCCTCTGCGGCCTTGATGGCCTCACCGGTAGAGTAGCCGTTGGCCACGGTACCCGTCACGTTGATAGACGTAAAGAGGTTGAAGCGGTTGATGTTTGACGGGCCGTAGACACGCTTCAGCGAGCAGAACTCCTTAACGGGCGACATTCCCGCGGGCGTGCGTACATATATACTATTGAGCGATTCCTCCGTCATTCGGGACTCGGGCAATCCCTGGATCATTACGCGGTAAAGCTTACCGTAGGCGTTGAAGTTAGAGGCATAGAGACCACCATAGTAACCCTGCAGCGTCGAGAGCACAGTAGCGGGTGAGACGCCCGACTGCTTACACTTGGCCACGTCGACAGAGACCATGTACTGCGGATAGTTAGGATTGTAGGACGTCTGTGCCATCTGGAACTCGGGACGCTTGTTGAGTCCGGCAATGAACTCCTTTGTAATATCAAAGAACTTGGTCAGCGAACCACCCGTACGGTCCTGCATAACGATCGACACACCTGAGTTGGCCGAGAAACCGGGAATCATAGGCGGCGAGAAGGCCAGGATGGAAGCATCCTTGATATGGGCGGTCTTGATGAATATCTGGGCAACGACACCCGTCGACTCCAGGGGATTCAGGAAGAAACGGTAGATACCATCACCCTGCCACAGTCCCGAGAGCTTCCACCAGAAACCCTTCTGGCGCTGGGCAAATGGCTTCAGCTTGATGATAAACGTAGCCTGGTCGCTACCCGAACCGGCAATGAAGTTGTAACCCTGGATCTGCTCACGGCTCTGAATGGCCGGGTCGGCAGCAAGAATCTTGTCCACCTCGTCGATCACCTGGCGTGTACGGGCCACCGATGTTGCCGGCGGCATGGAGATGGTACAGAAGATGGTACCCGTATCCTCGTCAGGCACCAGACCAGTCTTAGCCGTAAACATCGTCGCTGCCAGCACCACGATACCGATAATGGCGGTAAGGATAATGGCTATCGGCTTCTTCACCAGCTTCTCGACAATCTTCTTATATTTTCCGAGCACAGAGTCATAGGCCGTATTGAACGAGGCATGGAAACGGTCGATGACCGACATCTTCTTCTCGTGGCCTTCTGCGTCGTGCGGTTTCAGGAAGATGGCACACAGGGCAGGCGACAGCGTCAGGGCGTTCAAGGCCGAGATAAAGATGCTGACAGCCATCGTCACACCGAACTCACGGTAGAACGTACCCGTCGTACCACCAATGAACGACACGGGAATGAACACCGAAGCCATCACCAGCGTGATGGAGATGATAGCGCCCGAAATCTCGTTCATGGCATCGATAGAGGCCGTCAGCGTCGACTTATATCCCTGGTCCAGCTTGGCATGCACGGCCTCCACCACCACGATAGCGTCGTCCACCACGATGGCGATAGCCAAGAGCAGGGCCGACAGCGTGAGCAGGTTGATGGAGAATCCGAAGACGCTCAAGAAGAAGAAGGTACCAATGAGCGACACAGGAACGGCAATCAGCGGGATGAGCGTCGAGCGCCAGTCCTGCAGGAACACGTAAATCACGATGAACACCAGCACAAGCGTGAAGATGAGCGTGAAGACCACCTCCTCGATACTGGCGTACAGGAACTCCGTCACGTCGTAGTTGATCTTATACTCCATGCCCGGCGGGAAGAGCTTGGCCTGCTCCTCCAGCTCGGCCTTCACCTGCTTGGCAATCTCGTTGGCGTTAGAACCTGCAATCTGCTGCACCATACCCAGCACAGAAGGCAGGTTGTTGTTTCTCATTGACACGCTGTACTGCTGTCCGCCGAGCTCAATCTTCGCCACGTCCTTCAGCTTCAGCGTCTGACCGTTGCGGTCGCTCGCAATGATAATGTCGCCAAACTCCTCGGCGCTCTTCAGACGGCCTGTGTAGCGCATGGCATACTCGTAGGCCACGTCCGACTCTTCACCAAACTTACCTGGAGCGGCCTCAATGTTCTGCTCAGCCAGCACGCTGCTGATGTCACTCGGCATCAGGTTGTACTGCTTCATCACGTCGGGCTTCAGCCAGATACGCATCGAGTAGGTCTTCAGACCGGGGCTTTGCACGTCACCCACACCCTGGATACGCTTGATGGCGGGAATAATGTTGATGTTGTTATAGTTCGTCAGGAACTCGTCGTCGTAACGGCCGTCAGAGGTCAGGGTGAACATGAGCACCTGCGATGTCTGGCGCTTCATCACCGTCACACCGATACGCGTCACCTCGGCAGGCAACAGCGCCTGAGCCTGCTGCACGCGGTTCTGAACGTTCACGGCACACATATCGGGGTTCAGTCCCTGACGGAACAGGATGCTCAGCTGAGCCGAACCCGTCGAAGCCGTTGACGAGATATAGTCCATGCCTTCCACACCGTTGATACTCTCCTCCAACGGGGTGATGACCGAGTTCTTCACCGTCTCGGCATCGGCACCAGGATATTGGGTATACACCACAACAGTAGGCGGCGCGATATTCGGGTACTGCTCAATAGGCAGCGACACCAGGCCGATGATACCCAGCAGGACGATGAGGATAGAGATCACCGTCGACAATACCGGGCGTTTGATAAAATTCGTAAAAGTCATATTCTCTATTACTTCTTCATTGCGTTAACGATGTCGCCGGCACTCATGGCCTTGGCCTGATCATCAATCTTCTGCTGGTACTTCTCGGGAGTGATGGGAACGATTTCCATACCATCGTTCAGCTTCGTGATACCATTGACCACATACTTGTCGCCCACCTTCAGACCTTCGGTCACCACATAGTTCTTGCCGTCGTTCTGGGGAGCCACCTTGATCTCTGTGTAAACCACCTTGTTCTCCTTGCCCAGGAGGTAGACGAACTTCTTGTTCTGCACCTCCATCACGCACGACTGCGGGATGACGATGGCCGACTGGTTGTCGTGAGGAATGACGATGGCGCCCGATCCGCCGCTCTTCAGCAGCTTCTCTGGATTGGGGAACGTGGCAATCATCTGCACCGTACCCGTCGTCGGGTCAATCACACCGCTCATCTTCGCTACCTTACCGTCGTGACCGTAGATGGTACCGTCGGCCAGCTGCAGCTTCACGGCAGGCAGCGCACCCAGGCCCTCACCACTCTTCGACATGCTCAGCGCGTCCTTCTCGGTCATCGAGAAATACACATCCATCGTCGATATGTTCGACACCGTGGTCAGCACCGATGCCGTATTCACCAGCGCACCCACCTTCAGCGGCAGCGTACCCACCACACCGGCAGCAGGGCTCTTCACGAAACAGAAGCTCAGCGTCTCCTTAGCCGAAGCCAGGGCAGCCTGAGCCTGAGCCAGCTGGGCCTTCGCACTCTCGTAGCCATTGGTAGCCGACTGCAGCTCGAAGTCACCAATCACCTTGTTTTCATACAGTTTCAGCGAGTTCTCGTAACTCAGCTTCGATGTGTTACAGGCAGCCTGGGCAGTGTTCACCGAAGCCTGCATCTGGCGCACCGTGGCCTGATACGTGGCGTTGTCAATCTCAAACAGCGTCTGTCCGGCACTTACCGTCTGACCCTCCTTCACGTAAATCTTGGTAATGAAACCACTCACCTTGGGCGAAATCTGCACGTCCTGCACACCCTTGATAGAGGCAGGATAGGTAGCCTGCGAAGCAGCATTCTGCGTACCTACCGTCACCACGGGATACTCATTGTCACCAAACGTCGGACGACCACCACCGCCGGCACACGAAGCCAACAGCAGCACAGAGGCCGCCAACACCATCATTTTGTTCATTTTCATAAGATCTTTATTCTTTAAGCTTAAATTTATTGTATCCTTTTCTCGAAAACCAACGGCACCCCGTTTAGTTTTCAGCGTGC
>JAEEQH010000035.1 GCA_016285245.1 Prevotella sp. | reverse complement strand
GCAGCTTCAGCACGGTACGCGTCTCGCCGTTCTCCAGCTTCTCCTCCTCGAAGGCGTGACACATGATCGAGAGGAACATACGGTCGACGCCGATACTGGTTTCGATGACATACGGCGTGTAGCTCTCGTTGGTCTGCGGGTCGAAGTACTTGATTGACTTGCCGCTGAACTTCTCGTGCTGCGAGAGGTCGAAGTTCGTACGCGAGTGGATGCCCTCCACCTCCTTGAAGCCGAACGGCATCTTGAACTCAATGTCGGTGGCGGCGTTGGCGTAGTGGGCCAGCTTGTCGTGGTCGTGGAAACGGTAGTTCTCGGCGCCGAAGCCCAGGGCCTGGTGCCACTTCATGCGCGTCTCCTTCCACTTCGGGAACCACTCCAGCTCGGTGCCGGGCTGTACGAAGAACTGCATCTCCATCTGCTCGAACTCCCTCATACGGAAGATGAACTGACGGGCGACGATCTCGTTACGGAACGCCTTACCGATCTGGGCGATACCGAAGGGAATCTTCATGCGGCCGGTCTTCTGCACGTTCAGGTAATTGACAAAAATACCCTGAGCAGTCTCAGGACGCAGGTAGATCTTCATCGAGGCATCGGCCGAGGCACCCATCTCCGTAGAGAACATCAGGTTGAACTGACGGACGTCCGTCCAGTTGCGGGTGCCGCTGATGGGGTCGACGATCTCCTCGTCGAGGATAATCTGCTTCAGCGCCTCCAGGTCCGGTCCCTGCATAGCCTCGGCATAGCGAGCGTGGAGGGCGTCGCGCTTCTCCTTCGTCTCCTTGACGCGCTCCGAGGTCTCCAGGTACTTAGCCTCGTCGAAGCTCTCGCCGAAACGCTTGCGGGCCTTCTCGACCTCCTTCTGGATCTTCTCGTCGTACTTGGCAATCTGGTCCTCAATCAGCACGTCGGCGCGATAGCGCTTCTTCGAGTCGCGGTTGTCGATGAGGGGGTCGTTGAATGCGTCAACGTGGCCCGAGGCCTTCCATATCGTGGGGTGCATGAAGATGGCGCTGTCGATACCCACGATGTTCTCGTGCAGCATCGTCATGGCCTTCCACCAGTACTGCTTGATGTTGTTCTTCAGTTCTACACCGTTCTGACCGTAGTCGTAGACGGCACCCAGGCCGTCGTAAATCTCACTCGAGGGGAAGACGAAGCCGTACTCCTTGCAGTGGCTCACAATCTTCTTGAATACATCTTCTTGTGCCATAATCTTAATATCTAAATTTCTTAGCTTCTTGTTATTTTGCGTGCAAAGGTACTAAAATTAAGTGAAGAGTGAAGAGTGAAGAGTGAAGAATTTGCTGCCGCTCTACAATTATTAACAAAAAAAAGGGGAATTATTTGGTCGTTTCAGAAAAAAGCATTACTTTTGCACCCGCTAACAACAAAGATAGGGGCATAGCCCAGTTGGTTTAGAGCGCTGCAGTCACATTGCAGAGGTCCCCGGTTCGAGCCCGGGTGTCCCTACGACGCTAATCAGTTTTCGGGTTAGGTGCGGGATAAATGACAGATCCTGCACCTAACCCGCTTCTTTTTGGACGTTTGTCGGGGTACAACGTATGCGCGCATGTGCGCGCACGTATTATAATAGGGAAAGCGGAAATTATCCCACACTTCCTACACTTCCTACACCCACGGGCATACCATTAAGCATTATGCATTATGCATTGTTCTGGGTGTAGGAAGTGTAGGAAGTGTGGGTTATTTTCTTGTTTCAGTAGTATATATATACGCGCGCGAGGGGCTCGTGGGAAACAAATTGGTGTTTTTTCTAGAAACGAATTATTATTCATATTCGTTTCTAAAAAAGTCAGGGTGTATAAATATTCATTTTGGAATTTCAATTAGAAAAATCAAGGCCAATTGGAATAATTTGTTTCTTAAAAATACCAACAATTTTGTATTCGTTTCCCTGTTTCCTGAAAAGGTGACCCTAGCCGTGAAAAGGTGACCTTTAGCGACGAGAAGATGACCTTTACGATTCTAAAGGTGACCTTTTCGCGGCTAAAGGTCATCTTATTACACATAAATATGCGGATAATTATTCATTATCCATTATCCATTGTCCATTATCAATTATCCATTGTCAATTGTCAATGTCATTGCAATGACATTGACAGAATGCCAACGACTGTGCCCAGCACCACACCCACGCTGTCGGCCCAGAAGTCGAGCCACTCGCCAGAGCGCGTGGTGGTGCAGTAGGCCTGGAGCAGTTCCATCAGTCCGCCCAGCATCACCATCGCCGGCATCGCCCACAGCAGCAGCGGCCGGCGGCTGAACGCACGCCCCTCCTTGCGGCAGCGGTGGCCGTGCTCCCACCAGATGACGGCGCACGTGCCGCCGTACATCACCAGGTGTGTCCACTTGTCGATGAACTCCACGCCGTCGAGCGGCGTCTCGGGGAAGAACGGCATCAGCGACAGCACCCAGATGAGGGCGATGCACACCGTCGACAGCGGATAACGTTTAATCGTTTTCATCTCAATTATTTATTCAACTACTCCTTTTCTTTCAACAACGAATTAAGACGAATTACACGAATTACACGAATTTCACTAATTTGTTTTTTGTATTTCACAGATTGATTTTTAATTAACATGTAATTCGTGTAATTCGTTTTAATTCGTTGTTTAAAAGAAGTTTGGTGTGGGATACTTTTGTTGTCAATTGCATAGCAATTGGCAGACTTCGTCCTGGAAGTCGCGGCCGTCGCCGTTGCGCATCACGCCCTGGTTGATGATGGCGAAGCAGAGTTCGTGGCCTTCGGGCGACGTGCAGTAGCCCGCCAGACTCGAGATGCCCGTCAGCGTGCCCGTCTTCGCGTGGACGTTACCTTCGGCCTTGGTCTTCTTCATGCGCCCCTGCAGCGTGCCGTCCACGCCGGCGATGGCCAGCGTCGGCAGCAGACAGTCGCTGATGTTCTTGTTGCGCCAGGCATAGCGCAGCAGACGCGTCATCAGCTCGGGCGAGACGTAGTTGTAGAGCGACAGACCGCTGCCGTCGGCAATGCGGTAGTTCGACGGCGCCAGCCCTACCTTCTGTATCAGCTTTTTCACGGCGTTGGCACCATTCTTCGCCTTCGCAGGGCGCTGGCCCTCGGCGGCGGCCAACTGGAAGAACGTCGCCTCGGCATAGAGGTTGTCGCTCTCCTTCATCATCTTGTGCAGCACCTGTTCTATGGAGTGCGTGCGCTGGCAGATGCGCGTGGCACCGGCAGGCAGCATGCCCGTCGCCAGCTGTGCCTCCACCACGGCGCCGCTGTCCGTCAGCCGCTCGGCCAGCCGCTCCGTGAGGTTGTCCTTGCGGTTCAGCAGCAGCGGCGTCAGCACGGGGTTGTCGTCGTCCCAGCACCAGCCCTCGCCCAGCAGCTCCTCCTCCTTGAACGAGCGGTCGGCGACGATGCGGCCGCGCAGGGTGTCGATGCCCAGGCTGCGCACGCTCTCGACGAACGCCATCAGGTCGTCGGTATTGAACCGCGGATCCATGCCGCCCACACAGTAGAGGTCGCCCGTCAGGGTGTGGTTGGCAATGTGGCCCGTGTAGTACAGCGTCGTGCGGTACTGGTAGCTGCCGCCCAGCCGGTCGATGGTGGCGATGGCCGTCACCAGCTTCATCGTCGAGGCGGGGCGCATAGTCTGGCGGTGGTTATGGGTGTAGAGCACCGAGTCCGCCGTCAGGTCGTAGACCATCAGCCCCAGCTGCGAGGTGCGCAGCGTGCGGCTCGTGGCTATCAGCGAGTCCAGTCCCTGCCGCAGCCGCTGGACGTACGGCAGGCTGTCCTTTTTCAGTGTGTCGGTTGCCACGTTCTCCTGTGCCGTCAGCGGTAGCACCAGCAGCACAGCAACGAGTGTCATAATGTATTTCCTCATGTCTCTCAATATCTCAATAACAATTATCCATTAAAGGCCGAAGGCCTGTTTCAGCGGATTGAAGTCGGGCTGCTTGTTGAAGTAGTCGGGGTTGATGTCCTTGATCTGCTGCCACAGCTTACGGGCGCTCTCCTTGTCGCCGTCCAACAAGTAGCAGTTGCCGCGGCAGTTCAGCAGCATCGGCTTGTTCTGCGACGTCATGGCGGGGGCCATCAGCGTCAGGGCATCGAGATAGAGCAGCGTGCGCTCCGTCCCCATGATATCGTAGCCCAGGAAGTACAACATGAGATTGTGGTAGTACAGCAGGTTCGTGTATCGTCCCATGGCGCTGCTGCTGAGCGACTTGTAGCGCTCAATCTCGGCGTCGACTATCGACAGGCGCTCCTCCAGCATCTGCTTGCCCTTCGCCTTGTCGCCGCTGCGATAGGTGGCGATGGCCTTGAACAGCTCTATCAGGTTGATGTTCAGCCTTGAGAAGATGGTGTGGTCATTGCCCTTGTCGGCATAGTCGTTGATGCGCTGTAGCTGCCGGTTGCTGAAGTCCACACACTCCCTGTACTGCTGCTTGTTGACGAGCAGATGCATCGCGATACCCATTGCTCCCTCGGTGAGGACTTCGATGTTGGCAAACTTCTCCATGGCCTCGCCGATGTACTCCTCTGCCTTCTGGATGTCGCCGCTGTTGGCTGTCTGCACGGCCTGGATGACGCAGTCCACGCCGTTCCGGTAGGTCTCGAGCTTGGTGTTGAACACGTCCTGCCACTTCGTTGGCAGTCCCGCGCGAATCCATATCTCCGTCAGCGGACGGCCGTTCTCCTGGACGAAGGTCAGCGCATGGCAGTCGTCGTTCAGCCAATGGATGTCGCAGCGGTGCCCGATCTCCCAGATGGTCGTGTCGTTCTCATACTTGACGGTGTTCGTCGTGTTACAACCCAGCACCATGCCGTTGCTGGCCGGAGTCACCACCATCGACAGCTCGGGACTATAGGCCTTCCAGATGGTCGGCACCTGGAAGCGCTGGCCCGTGCCGTCAGGGGCGGCAGTGGCACCCACGCGCACCCACCAGCCATAGAACTTGCCGGCCTTCGTGTCGATCTTATTCTCCAGCATGTCGAAGGCCTGCTGCACCTCTTTATCGATGCCCTCCTTCGTGTATACCTCGGTGATGAACTCGTTGAGCTTGCTCATGTTCGGCCAGCGATCGTTGTACCACTTGAAGTAGAACTGGCGGTCGTCCACCCGGAATATCTGTATGCCGTGGCCGTCGTCGCCCTGTGGCTTCTCCCCGGTATTCAGCAGGGGGAACGACTCGCGGATCTCCACCTGCAGGTTGCTCCAACGCGTGGCCAGCCGCGAGGGCTGGAACATCACCAGCAGCCCCACGGAGTCGGCCGCATACTTATACTGACTGAAGTTCGGCGCCGTCTGGCGGCCGTCCTCGTAGATGAACTGTTGCAGGCGGTACAGCCCCTTCGGGTTCTGTTCCTTCTGGGCAAATGTCGCTGCCGCTGCCAGTACGGCCATCAAGGTCGCGAGAATGATTCTCTTCATGGGTGTATGGTCTTCTTTTTCAGTTTTCGTTTCCGTTTCGTTTTCACTTGGCAAAGTTACATATTTTCCGCCTATTTCCCCAACTAATCTTCATTTATTTTCATTTTTTCGTCCTTTTGTCGTATAAGAGAAAAAAAAGTTGTACCTTTGCCGTCGATAAATAGCAATTAAATGGTTTACAAGTATGATTTTCTGATTATCGGTGCCGGCGTCGCTGGCATGAGTTACGCCCTGAAGGTGGCACGTGAGCTCCAGAAGAGGAGAGAAGAACGAGGAACGAGGAACGAGGAGCGAGGAACGGGCCCTCATATCTGCATGATCTGTAAGACGAGCCTCGACGAGGCGAACACATCGTTCGCTCAGGGTGGTGTCGCCTCGGTGACGAACCTCGCGATCGACAACTTCGACAAGCATATCGAGGACACGATGATTGCGGGCGACTACATCAGCGACCGCGCAGCCGTGGATCAGGTGGTACGTATGGCACCGGAGCAGATCAAGGAACTGGTGGAGTGGGGCGTGAACTTCGACCGTAAGGACGATGGCTCGTTCGACCTGCACCGTGAGGGCGGCCACTCCGAGTTCCGTATCCTGCACCATGCCGACGACACGGGCGCGGAGATACAACGCGGCCTGATGGCCGCCGTGCGTGCCTGTCCCGACATCGATATCAAGGAGAACCACTTCGCCGTGGAAATCATCACCCAGCACCATCTGGGCGTCCGTGTGACGCGCCGCTCGCCGCACATCCAGTGCTACGGAGCCTACGTCCTGAACCCCGACAACGAGAAGGTCGACACCTATCTCTCGAAGGTCACGGTGATGTGTACCGGCGGCTGCGGCGCTGTCTATATGACCACCTCGAACCCCGTCATCGCTACCGGCGACGGCATCGCCATGGTCTACCGTGCCAAGGGAACGGTGCAGGACATGGAGTTCGTGCAGTTCCACCCGACGGTGCTCCACAACCCGAAGGAGACGCACCCCGCCTACCTTATCACCGAGGCCATGCGCGGCTACGGCGGCATCCTGAAGCTGCCCAACGGCGAGGAGTTCATGCAGAAGTACGACGAGCGTCTGTCGCTGGCGCCGCGCGACATCGTGGCCCGCGCCATCGATAAGGAGATGAAGATCCACGGTCTGGACCACGTCTGTCTGGACGTCACCCATAAAGACCCTGCCGAGACGCGTCACCACTTCCCCAATATCTACCAGAAGTGCCTGTCCATGGGTGTCGACATCACCACCGACTACATCCCCGTTCGGCCCGCTGCCCACTATATGTGCGGCGGCATCAAGGTCGACCTCAACGGACAGTCCTCCATCGAGCGCCTCTATGCCCTCGGTGAGTGCTCATGCACCGGTCTGCACGGCGGCAACCGTCTGGCCTCGAACTCGCTGATTGAGGCCGTCGTCTATGCAGAGACGGCTGCCCGCGACTCCCTGCAGCACGTGGACCTTTACGACTTCAACGAGAAAGTGCCGGAGTGGAACGACGAGGGGACGATGACCAATGAGGAGAAGGTGCTCATCACGCAGAGTGTCCGCGAGGTGAACCAGATCATGGCCAACTACGTCGGCATCGTGCGCTCGGACCTCCGTCTGCACCGTGCCTGGGACCGCCTGGATATGCTCTACGAGGAGACGGAACGCCTCTTTAAGCGTGTGAAAGCCAGCCGCGACATCTGCGAGCTGCGTAACATGATTAACGTGGGCTACCTCATCACCCGCTTCGCCCTGGAACGTAAGGAGAGTCGTGGATTGCACTATACCATCGACTATCCCGTCCACGCCTACGACAAATAAAGATATTCTTTTTACAACCACGAATTTCACGAATTTTCTGGCGCGGAAAGAATCGCATACGATTCCATTCGTGTAATTCGTTATCAATATTTAGTTACTGTGCGCAGCTAAATAATTCGTTATATTCGTGAAATTCGTGGTTAAAAACAATTGTGTTTTCCTATCGAGTCAGAGAGAACTTGACGGCCAGACCGAAGTCGCGGGTGGTCGTCGGGTAGCTGCTGCTCGACAGTAGCGGCGTGTTCGTCTGGCGGTCGTAGTAGGCCGAGAGCGTCAGCATACGCGACAGCGTGTAGTCGGCGGCGAACGACAGCTTGAATGCGGAGTTGCCGCTGCTGGCCGACGAGACACCGCTGGCGATGTCGCGAGTGATGGCAGCCTGCGAGCGCAGCGACACGTCGAGACGCATATTCAGGTCGTGGTTCACACCGCTCTTGCTGTTCTTCTGCGACGACTGCGACTTCTGGTTCTTCTGTTCCGATTCCTGGGAACTCTTGCCTTTTGCCTTCTTCACCTTCTTGCCGCCACCGGCCATGCCGAAGAGGTTGAAGTCGCTGATCTTGTAGCCCAGACCGACAACCCAGTCGTTGGAAC
The DNA here is from genome assembly GCA_016285245.1 of Prevotella sp. GTDB lineage: Bacteria > Bacteroidota > Bacteroidia > Bacteroidales > Bacteroidaceae > Prevotella. The sequence goes on along the minus strand of JAEEQH010000035.1, from coordinate 22,642 downwards.
GGCTCTCGTTCAGCTGGACGCTGGTCATCGAGAGGTTCAGGTTGCGCGTCGTGCGGTACTCCAGCTTCACGGTCATGTTGTTCTGCAGGGTCACGTCGAGGCCGATGAGCGGCAAGAACGACTCCTGGATGGATACCGTCGGGATGTTGTACATCGACGAGGCCATCAGCGTACCGTCGGTGGCCGTGACGTAGCCCATGTCGCCGCGGAGGGGCGTCCAGCTGCTGTACGAGCTGTAGGAGCCGACGCTGTAGACTGACTTATAGGCGTGGTTGATGTTGACACTCTTGAAACGGTCGGCCAGCCAGGGCACCTTCGACAGTCCGCCGTACTTAAACGTCCAGTTGGGCAGCAGCTTGGACAGGGCGGGGAAGATGTCGAAGGAGTGGCCACTGCTGGTGTAGGCCTCGAGGAACGCCGGGATGAGGACGTCGCCGCTGTACTGGCCTACCTGGGCACTCGTGCTGGCACCGGCGGCAGCATAGCGCTGCTGCACACGCCGCTGCATCTCGGGGATGAGGGCGCAGAAGCGGTCGAACGCCTTCGAGCGGTAGCCGCTGTTGGCATTGCCGATGCCCTCGAAGGCCGAGCTGATGGAGATGGTCGTCATGTTGAACGAACCGCTGTGGGTTGTCGGCGAGCCCTCGTACATGAACTGTATGGACTGTGCTTTATTATAGGTACGCGAGGCGTTGACGTCGATCTTCAGGTCGCGCAGCGGTTCCACGGTGGCACGTATCTGCAGGTCCTCGGTGGCTGTGGTCGTCGAGGGCGTCGCCACGGAGTCGTTCATCAGCAGCCAGTTGTTCTCCTTGGCCTTGTCGATATAGCTGTTGTCTGTGAATCCGAAGGCGAAGTCCAGACCAGGTGACAGCACGTTGCCCGTACGCTGTCCGAAGGCGTCGCCGATGTTCGGCATGAAGCCCGGCAGGGTCATCGACCGCTGCCTGCGGTACGTGACGTTCACCGTGCGCACAGACATCAGCAGACGGGCCACCTGCTGAGCGGGGTTGTACCACCACTGCTTGTCCAGCGGCTCCTTAGGCAGCACGCTGAGCTTCAGCTTGACTGGTGCAGGGGCGGCGGAGGCGACGTCGCGCTTCTCCTTGGAACTCTTGTTGACAGAGTCCTTAGCGAGCGAGTCCGTGACAGCTAACAGGGAGTCGACACTATTCTCTTTCCTCTTTCCTCTCTCCTCTCTCTTCTTTTCTTTATCCTCTTTTTTCTTTTCCTCTTTTTTCTTGTCCTTCGGCAGCTTCACCACGATATTGTTCTCGTCCTTCACCTTCCACTTCAGCTCTATACGCTTGCCGTCGGCTGTACGGGCGGAGACGAGCAGGCGCTTCGACTTCTTGCCGTGCTGGATGGTGAGCGACGTGTCGGCTGTCAGGGTGATCTCCTTCTGGAATGTGTTCTTGTTCTTGGGAAGCTCCTTCTGCTCCTTGGCATCGTCCTTCTTCGCCTGTGCGGCGTCCTTCTTGTCCTTGCCGTCCTTTCCGGCGGCGGAACCGCTGTCGGCGCCCTTCCTTCCAGCGGCGGAACCGCTGGACGCTTTGTTCTGCTTTTTCTTCTTCTCGGGGGCTTTCTTGAAGCGGTCGTTCACAGCCTTCAGGAACGGCGAGTGGTTATAGAGCGTCTCCAGGTTCAGCGCGCCATTGATGACGAGGTTACTCTGGTTGGCGATGGTGTTACCCAACGTCGTGCCGTCCTCGAGGTCGGTACCGCGCAGCCACGAGTAGGAGGCGTCGTAGGACACGTCGCTGGTCAGCCAGTCGAAGATGGGTAGCTTGTTCAGCGGCACCTGGTAGCTCGCCTTGAACGACTGGCGGTAGTCGAGCGGCGTGCCGAGGTTGCGGATGCTCTGTTTCACGGAGTCCTTCCAGGCCGAATACGCCTCGGGGTAGAGGGCTTTGTTGATCGGTGTATAGGGCTCCTCAATCTCAGCGTGTGTCGCCGATGTGAAATTCATGTGGAGGTTCTTCGTCAGGTCCCAGCGCAGCTGGAAGTCACGGTTCCAGAGGAACTGCTCCGAGAAGCTGAGCGGCAGGTTCGGGTTCTCGGTGTTCTCCAGGTCGCGCTCCTGCAGCTCGTAGTAGGTGCGCTGCATCTCCATGTTGAACGCGATGGTCTGCGGCAGGTAGTTCAGTCCGATGGCCTTCGGCAGCTGCATCCACTTCGACTTGGACTTCGACTTCTTCCACGGCTCCCACGCCTTGTAGACCGGCGAGTAGGTGTAGTTCAGGGCGCCGCGCCACTGGTCGTCGTTCTCATAGACGGTTGTCTCGCCGGTGGTGTTGCGGTGGGCGTGGCTGTAGCTGAACGAGAAGTTCGCGGGGTCGTAGGGCATCGGGTGACGCTTCGTCTTGATGCCTACATTGACGTTCGAGAGTGAGAAGTTGCGGCTCGTCTGGCGGGTCACGGCTATCGACTCCACGGAGTCGCGCTCGTGGGCGTCCATGGCGTCGAGGGCGTCGTCGAGGTCCATGTCGGTGTCCAGCGGGTTGTACTTCGGACGTATCTCCTCCTTCGTGTACGAGTAGTAGACGGGCGCGCTGACCTTTGCCTTGTCGGGGAAGAACTTACCCATCTCGAAGTTCGCCGTCACGGCGTACGACTTCTCCGTCTCCTTCGAGCGTGCCAGCACGCTCTCCTCCAGACCGCCGAAGCCGTCGGTGACGTAACGTCCCGTCATGTTCAGCGAGCCGAAGTCTGAGAGCTGCACGTTCATCGAGCCGTTGGCAGCCCAGCCGCCTTCGTTGTTGTACTCGCGCAGGCGCAGCTCGTTGACCCATACCTCGCCTGACTTCTGGCCGGAGGCGAGGTTACGCACGCCGATAATCATCGTCTTCACCTCGCCCAGCGACGGGTTACCCATCACCGAGATCTTGTTGTTCGGACGGTCGGGGTCGTAGTCGGTATAGAGCTGGTTGTACGATGCCATGCCGTTGGCCTTGGCCTTGTTACGGGCTTTCTTCAGCTTCGTCAGCAGGTCGAGGCTGATGTCGAGCATATTCTCTGCAGGCCACACCTTCGGGCGGTCGCTAAGTACGTTCCACGAGTAGTGGCCCTCGGGCGTCAGCTTCAGTGGAATCTCGTACTCGTAGTAGTTGCTCTTGTAGTCGCTGCCCAGACGGATGAAGACGGCCAGCTGGTTGTCCTCGAGGTTCGTGCTGTTCGGCAGCAGGTGGTTGGCGTGGACGAACATCTGCAGGCGCTTGTACTGGCGCAGGTCGAGGTTGGTGTTCTTGTAGACGGCCTTCGACTCACCCTGTGACAGGTTCTTCACGACGAGGCAGAGCGACTGCTCGTTGTTCTCCACGAGCTGCGGCTGCGAGGGGTCGGTGGCACGGCTGATGCCTGGCGGCAGGGTGTAGGCCACGGGCTGGCGGTCGGTGTTCTCCTCGATGTTCACGGCACTCATCTCCATGACACCCGTCTCGGCGCCGACGGCCGTCTGCAGGCTCTGCTTGTACTGGCGCCACTCGCCGCGCACCAGGTCGAGGCTTCCGAAGCGCAGCACGATGGGCTTCTCGAAGCCGGTGAGGAACATACGCATATAGCGGATGCTGGTGAAGTCGTTAATGCTGCCCACCCGCTCCTTGTACTCTGCCAACGGTATGCGGAACTGGTACCAGCGGACGGTGGCGGAGTCGCCGTTGCGCAGCTTCGCGTTGTAGTCGCGGTGGTCGACGATGTACGAGTCGTCGCTCTTCGTGCCGCGGTTGTAGGCCTGCAGCTCGTCGTCGCTGATGCGCACGCGGTACTGGTAGTAGCGCTCATACTCGTTCAGCGTGAAGTCCTGGTTGATGTCCTCCACGTCGGGACCGGTCTTGTAGCTCGTGTCGTACGACTCCGTGCGCTGGTCGGTGTCGGGCGAGTTGCCCTGTGGGTTGTTGATGCGCTTGTAGCGGTCGAGGATGCTGGTCTGTGCGGCATCGAAGTCGGAGCCGCGGTAGTAGTGGTAGTCGTCGCCGGCAGGGTCCTGGCGCCATGCCTGTAGCACGGAGTCGTTGTTGACGATGCTGCCGACGGCGCTGATCCAGTCTTTATAGGCATCGAACGTCTGCTCCTCCTCGTCGGTCAGTCCGTTCAGTCCGACGTCCTGCTTGCTGCGGCTGCCGCTGGTGGTGGCGAAGGCGTAGGTCTGTGTGGCCTGTTCAGGAATCTTACCCCACTGTGTGTACGAGAAGTTGCTACTGCCGTCGACGGGCATACCGCTCTCGTAGAACTTCTTACCGTCGCGCAGCACGTCCTCCGAGACCTCGCCGAGGTTGATGTAGAGGTCGCCGGCATACTGCGCGGCCGTGCCGTCGCGCCGCTGGTAGATGAAGGGGTCCATGAGCCAGAACTCCACATACTCGATATTGGCCTGCTCGAAGTCGGTGGTCTCCAACTTCCTCATCATGCCGCCCCACTTGCTGGCGGGGTTCGTCAGCGTGCCGTTGGGGTTCAGACTCGTCGTCAGGTTGTAGGGGCCGCGCTCTTCGGGGTAGTAGGCCAGGTTCAGCACCGACAGCGTGCTTGTGGCACCGTTGTAGGTCGACTGGTCGCGGTTCGGGTAGAGCTCGCGGACGTACACCTCGCGGACGCGGTGGTCTGAGAGCTGGTTCAGGTCGCTCTTGATATGGGCAGGCGTCAGACTCGACGAGCGGCGGGTGAAGATGGGGTCGACGTTGTACCACGCCAGCAGCGCACGGTCGTAGCCGCTGGTGACGCCCGTCTTGTCATTGTAGCCCGGCATCATCGTCGGCACACTCGCGAGCACCCACGACTTCGGGTCGCCGACGGAGATGAGGTTCTTCGTGTTCTCGAAGTCGTCCAGATACGAGGCGTTGTCCTGCGTGCCGTGGGCCTTGCCGGCAATGAGCTGTGCAAACTCGCCCGAGAACTGTATCTGCGAGGGCTGCGTGACGTGCAGCAGGGGAATCTTGTCGAGCATATTCGTCAACCATTGCGACTCCTGCCTCCAGTTCAGGCTCAGGCCCCACATGGTGTTGTTCAGCGGCTCTTCGCCCATCGATACCTTCGACGTCAGCGCCTGTTCGGTGAGGTGCTGCAGCGTACCGGCGAGGGTCAGGTTCTTGTTGAACTCGTACTCCCAGTTGAGGCCGAGCATCGTCTTGCGCTGCATACCGTAGTTGTCGTTGTCCTCCAGCGACACGCTGACGTTCGTGCCCGCATCGATGATGCTCTGGTTCAGGATGGTCACCTCGCCCGCCGAGTAGTCGACGCTGTAGTCGCTGCCCTCCTGGAGGGTGACGCCGCCGGCGGTGACGACGACGGAGCCCTGCGGCACGTTGTAGGCGCCGAGCGAGATGACGTTCGCGCTCGTACCTTTATATTGTCCTGTGAGGATGAACTTGTCCTTCTCCGCCGTCTGCTTGGCAATGGTCTTCGTCGAGTCGTAGAGCTCGTCGAACACATACTTGTCGGCCACCGACCCTAAGCCGGCAGCCTCGAGCTGCTTCCGCAGGTAGTCGCCGAAGGGCTCTGCCGACGGCAGGAACACGCGGCCGTTCTGGACGGTGTAGCCCTCGACGAAGTCGAACTGTCCGTTGGCGTGGGCTTTCATGTTTGCATCCAGGCGGTCCAGACCCATCAGCTTCAGCAGCGTGCGGCTCTTGATGGCCTCCTCGGGCAGGTAGGTCAGGTAGACGCCGGCGGTGTCGCTTTGGTACTTGATGTCCATGCGGAACTTCTCCTTCTGCACGCTGCTGGCCAGGTAGTAGACGTTCTTCATCATCAGGTCCCAGTTGCCCTGCGAGGGGTTGTTCGACGTGTTCTTCAGCGCCTTCACGAAGAGCGTCTGGTTGATGTTCGTGAGGTCCGAGGCAAACTCACCCACCTGGTAGGTTAGACCGCCGTAGGTGTACTCGAAGGCGACGGCGAGCACCTGGTCTGTCTGCAGACCGGTCTTCAGCGAGACGATGCCCAGGGCGGTGTTCACCGTATATTCCGACGATGTCAGCAGGCGTGCCGACGACAGTTTCTCGTAGTCCGTGCCACCGGTCATCACCGACAGGCCCTCGAGGGCCGAAGCGATGTTGTCGATGCCACGCTGGGCGGAGTCAATGCGCTGGATGAGGGTGGGGTAGAGGGTGTTCGCCTGGTTCGACGGCACCGTCTCGCCGGTCGTTGCCCAGGCGCTGTTCGACAGACGTCTGTTCTCGCCCAAGTCGGTGAATGCTACAATGTTACGCGAGTTGCTGGTGGTACCGGTCTTGTTCGTAATCCATATCTCCACGCGGTTGATCTTCACACCTGTGGTGAGGTTCGGCAGCGTCGACATGGCCTTGTCGTACTGCTCGCGGAAGAAGTGCGAGAGGAAGAAGTGGCGGTTCTCCTCGTAGTCGGCGGCGTCAATCTCGTAGGCCGTCGTCTGCGTGCCGCCCTTGCTGGAGACACTCTTCGACGTCGACTTCTTCTGCGACACGACGGCGTCGAGCTTCAGCTTGCCGAACTGCATGGCGGTGTGGACGCCAAAGAGGCTCGATGCACCCTTCACCAGCGAGTTGTTCGAGGGGAACGTGACGTTGCCCGCCTCCACGAGCTTGATGATCTCGTCCTCCTTGCCGTCGTACTTCAGCTTCAGGTTCTTCGTGTCGAAGTCGAACGTCGCGTCGGTGTTGTAGTTCAGGTTCATGTTCACCTTGTCACCCACCTTGCCGTTGACGTTTAGGTTGATCTTCTCATCGAAGTCGAAGGCCGTGGTCTTGCGGTTACGGATGGGCAGACTGGGGTTGTCAATGTTCTTCAGCGTGGCACCGACCTTCAGCTCGGCCGTGCCCTGCGTCTTGATGCGCACGCCGCCGGGACCGAAGATCTTTTCTGCCGGTCCCAGGTCGAAGTGCATATCCGAGAACGAGAAGACGTCCTTGTCCTGCGTCTGGTAGGCCTCGGTGTTCTTCTGACGGAAGAACTGGTCGCGCTGGCGGCGCTCCGTCCACTTCATGTACTCCTCAGGGGTCATCAGGATCGGGGCGTTCAGGTACGAGTCGCCAATCTTCGAACCAATAAGATATAGGTTCAGCGAGTCGTTGTAGACCGCCTCCTGGCGGATGTTCTCGGGCGTCCTGAGGTCGGTGACCACCGAGTCGAGGTCTTTCACCACCATCGGCGCCGTCGGCTGTACGCGCCAGCGGGCACTGCTGTCGCCTTGGGCAGGCGTCACGTTCAGCCGTCCTCCCCCAATTGGAGGCGGTACCTGAACTACCGTGACAGCTGTTGCCGTCACGCTCAGCAGTACGATTAATATGTACGCGACACGTTTCACTACCAATAATAAACGCCTTTTAGCCTCGTTTATTGTGTTCCAGTCCCCATTTCTGCCCCAATTTCATCTCTTGTGAATTTCGCGTCAGCTGTATTTACAGGCCAATCAGGTCCGTACGCAAACGGGCCTCCAACGCGGCAATCTCATCTTCGGTCGTCGCCCAGCTGGTGACGAAGCGGCAGGCGGTGTGCGAGGCGTCGACGGGACACCAGACCTCTAAGCCGATGTAACGGCGCAGACGGTCGAGGTCGGCATTGGGAACAATGTAGAACTGTTGGTTCGTAGGCGAGTCGATGAAAGGCTGGTAGCCCAGGCGTTCCACGAAGAGACAGCGCAGGCGCATGGCCAGGGAAACGGCCTGGCGGCCAAGGGTGAGGTAGAGGGGGACGATGACGGCTGGCTGATTGAGGGCGACATCGCCAGCGGGCTGGAAAAGCGCATCGAACTGGACGCCCACCACACGGCTCTTGGCCAGCAGGGCTCCGTGGCGCTTGATGCGGCTCAGCATGTGGCTGGGGGCATCGCCGCGGGGGAACACCACCGCCTCGCCGCAGAGGGCTCCACACTTCGTGCCGCCGATGTAGAATATGTCGGCCAGACGCGAGAGCAGCGGCAGCGTCACGTCAGGGCTCGCCGCCAAGCCGTAGGCCAGACGGGCGCCGTCAACGTAGAGTTTCAGACCGTACTTCTGGCAGACATCATGGAGGGCCGTCAGCTCGGCGGCGGTATAGAGCGTGCCTAACTCCGTGGGGAACGTGATATACACCATCCCCGGCCGCACCATGTGTTCGGCGGTCTCGTCGGCGAAGAAGGCCGAGAGCCAGGAACGCAGTTCGCCGACGTCGAGCTTGCCGTCGTGTGAAGGCAGAGCGATGACCTTATGACCGGTGAACTCCACGGCTCCAGATTCGTGGACGTTGATATGTGCCGTCTCGGGGCAGAGCACTCCCTCGTAGGGTTGCAGCACACAGTCGATGATGGTGGCGTTGGTCTGAGTGCCGCCAGCAAGGAACCACACCTGTGCCTCAGGCGCTTCACAGGCTTGGCCGATGAGCTGTCGGGCACGTTCGCTGAAACGGTCGTCGCCATAGCTCTGACTCCGCTCGTTGTTGGTTTCTATGAGATGACGGAGCACAGCCTCGTGGGCACCGTTGTTATAGTCGCTCTCAAGGTGGCAGACCTCTATCCTCTCCTCCATATTCTTATTCGTACTGTTCATCTCTGCAAAGTCGTTCATGTCTTGCTAATCGTTTTTTTTGTTGGGTAAAATGAAAAATCGGCGGCAAATATAGCAATTTGTCTGTAATTATTCGTATCTTTGCCACAAAAAATCAATCTCAGGAGGAAATTAGTTATGATAGAATACATTAAAGGAGAACTGACCGAGCTGACACCCGCCCTGGCAACAGTCGAAGCCGCAGGTGTTGGCTACGGGCTGAACATTTCGCTGAACACCTACACTGCCTTGCAGAAAGAGGAGAGAGGAGAGAGGAGAGAGGAGAGACTTTCGAGGAAGGAGGAAGGAGGAACGAGGAACGATGTGAAGCGTGTCAAGCTGTACGTCTACGAGGCAATCCGCGAGGATGCCCACGTGCTGTACGGATTCTTTAATAAGAAGGAACGCGAGATGTTCGAATTGCTCATCACCGTTAGCGGCGTGGGCACAAACACAGCGCGGATGATGCTCTCGGGCATGAGTGTCGCGGAACTGTGTAACGCCATCTCGACCGGTAACGCCAAGCTCATCCAGGGCATCAAGGGCATCGGCAAGATGACAGCTCAGCGCATCATCGTCGACCTCCGCGACAAGATTGTCGCCCTGGGCATCGCTAACGAGATTCCTGCCGGCGGCAGTGTGGCGGCACCCGTCAATAATGCCGTCCGCGACGAGGCAGTGGCGGCGCTCACCATGCTGGGCTTCTCGCCGGCGCCGACACAGAAGGTCGTCGTCCAGATACTGCAGGCGGAGCCCACCCTCCCCGTAGAGCAGGTGGTCAAGCTGGCACTGAAACAGATCAAATGAATTTTTTCCAGTTTCTGGGCGTCATTCTTTCCTGTTCTTCGCATTTCTTTCGAAAAACAGCCTGAAAAGTGGCAAAATGTCAAAAAGAAGAAAAAAGTTGATTTTTTTCTTCCATAATGTCATGTGTTTCGCTTAAAAATGTGTAATTTTGCAGCCGCAATCAGGAATAAACCAACAAAATCGTAAAAATCAATGAAAAAGATCAGAGCAGCCGTAGTAGGTTACGGCAACATTGGAAAGTACGCCCTTCAGGCTCTGGAGGCCGCACCTGATTTTGAAGTAGCAGGCATCGTGCGCCGCAATGGCGCTCAGGACAAGCCCGCAGAACTGGCATCTTACGACGTGGTGAAGGACATCCGCGAGCTGAAGGATGTCGATGTCGCCATCCTCGCTACACCCACCCGTTCGTGTGAGGAGTACGCCCGTCAGATCCTGCCCTTAGGCATCAACACCGTCGACTCGTTCGACATCCACACCTCTATCCTCGACTACCGTAAGGCGCTCATGCCTATCAACCAGGAGACAAAGACCGTCAGCGTCATCGCCGCCGGTTGGGACCCGGGTTCCGACTCCATCGTCCGCACACTGATGCAGAGCCTCGCTCCGAAGGGTCTCTCCTATACCAACTTCGGCCCCGGTATGTCCATGGGCCACAGCGTCTGCGTACGCTCTAAGGCTGGCGTGAAGAACGCCCTCTCGATGACCATACCCCTCGGCGAGGGCATCCACCGCCGCATGGTCTACGTTGAGCTCGAGGACGGTGCCAAGCTCGAGGACGTCACCGCAGCCATCAAGGCCGACCCCTATTTCGCCAACGACGAGACGCACGTCTTCCAGGTGGAGAGCGTCGACGACGTACGCGACATGGGTCACGGCGTACATCTCGTCCGCAAGGGCGTCAGCGGCCAGACACAGAACCAGCGCCTGGAGTTCAACATGAGCATCAACAACCCCGCCCTCACCGGCCAGGTGCTCGTCAACGTTGCCCGCGCCTCCATGCGCCTGCAGCCCGGTTGCTACACGATGATCGAGATTCCCGTCGTCGACATGCTGCCCGGCGACCGCGAGGACCTCATCAGCCATCTGGTGTAAGCTAAATACCCCGAATACCCGCCACTTATTCCCAAATACCCGCCACTTTTCGCGCAATAAGTGGCACTATCGTTCGAGAAAATCCAAATATTATTTGGTTTTCTGCTCACTTAATCGTACTTTTGCGGTCGCTGACCGCGAAGGTACTCTGCCTCGACAAAAAAAGAAACGAATTTCTTTGTTTTGCGCTCGACTTTTCGTACCTTTGCAGCGGAACATAAAAGACGCAGTCACAAACAAGAGGCTTATGGAACAGACAACGAACAAGGAAGAACAGATTCTCGTGCGCATCACCGGACAGGACCGGCCGGGACTGACGGCATCGGTGATGGGTATCCTCGCGAAGTACGACGCACAGATACTGGACATCGGACAGGCAGACATCCACTCGACGCTGTCGCTGGGCATCCTCATCCGCATGGACGAAATGCACTCGGGACAGGTGATGAAGGAGCTGCTGTTCAAGGCCACGGAGCTGAACGTGAACATCGGTTTCTCGCCCATCAGCGACGATGAGTACGAGGACTGGGTGGGCCATCAGGGTAAGAACCGCTACATCCTGATGGTTATGGGACGCCAGCTGGAGGCGCGTCAGATAGAGGGTGCCACGCGTATCATTGCCGACCAGGGCTTCAACATCGACGGCATCGTCCGACTGACAGGCCGTAAGAGCATCAAGAACCCCGCGAAGCATGTCCGTGCCTGCATTGAGTTCTCGCTGCGCGGTGAGCCACATGACCGGCAGGAGATGCAGCGCAAGCTCATGAGGCTTTCGGCCGAAATGGAGATAGACTTCTCGTTCCAGAAAGACGATATGTTCCGCCGTATGCGCCGCCTCATCTGCTTCGATATGGACTCGACGCTCATCCAGACGGAGTGTATCGACGAGTTGGCCGAGCGTAACGGCGTGGGTGCCGAGGTGAGGGCCATCACCGAGAGCGCCATGCGCGGCGAGATAGACTTCAAGGAGAGCTTTACCCGGCGTGTGGCCCTGCTGAAAGGTCTCGACGTCAGCGTCATGCAGGACATCGCCGAGCACCTGCCCATCACCGAGGGCGCCGACCGACTGATGACCATCCTCAAGCGCTGTGGCTACAAGATTGCCATCCTCAGCGGTGGCTTTACGTATTTTGGCGAATACCTGCAGCGCCGCTACGGCATCGACTACGTCTATGCCAACGAACTGGAAATCGGCGACGACGGCAAGCTCACCGGCCGCTACGTTGGCGAGATTGTCGACGGCCAGCGCAAGGCGGAGCTGCTACGACTCATCGCACAGGTGGAGAAGGTGAACCTGGCGCAGACCATCGCCGTCGGCGACGGTGCCAACGACCTGCCGATGATCTCGGAGGCCGGACTGGGCATCGCCTTCCACGCCAAGCCCCGTGTGGTGGCCAACGCTAAGCAGAGCATCAACACCATCGGCCTCGACGGCGTCCTCTACTTCCTCGGCTTCAAGGACTCATACCTTGGCGATCAGGGGAAACTGTAATTAAGAAAATAACAACCACGAATTACACGAATTTCACGAATTAGTAATAGTGTAATGTATGAGATATAATCGATTGAAAAGAAAAATTCGTTTAATTCGTGAAATTCGTGGTTAAAAGTAATAGAGTATTAATGTCGTTTGCTGCAACGTTGTTAGAATGGTTCCGTGAGAACGGACGGGAGCTGCCGTGGCGTGGGACGAAGGATCCGTACGCCATCTGGCTTTCGGAGATCATCCTGCAACAGACACAGGTCAAGCAGGGCTGGGAGTACTGGGAGCGCTTTATGCGCCACTGGCCGACGGTCGAGGCGCTGGCTGCCGCCACGGAGGACGAGGTACTGCGTGAGTGGCAGGGACTGGGCTACTACAGTCGTGCCCGTAACTTGCACACCGCCGCCCAGCAGATAGTGGCGCGTGGTGGCTTCCCTACCACGATTGAGGGTATCAAGCAGCTGAAGGGTGTGGGCGACTACACCGCTGCCGCCATCGGGAGCATCGCCTTCGGACTCCCTGCTGCCGTCGTCGACGGGAATGTCTACCGCGTGCTCAGCCGCTACTACGGCATCTCAACGCCCATCAACACCACTCAGGGCAAAAAGGAGTTCCAGGCGCTGGCGCAGAGCCTCTTGCCAACTGAGAACGGAGAACTGCCAACTGAGAACGGAGAACTGAGAACTGAGAGGTATGATTACTTGCAAGGCGAGATGTGCTCTGAACAAACCCATAAAACCGATAGTAAAACTAATCATACCTCTCAGTTCTCACCTCTCAGTTCTTTGCAAGCAAAGCGAACAAGTTCGAGCGCTCAGTTCAATCAGGCCATCATGGACTTCGGCGCCATTCAGTGTACACCAGCCAAGCCACAGTGCCTGCAGTGTCCACTGCAGGACACTTGTACCGCCTTCCGTGAGGGCCATGTCGCAGAACTGCCCGTGAAACAGAAGACACTGAAGGTGAAGGAACGTCGGCTGACGTACATCTATATCAGGTGTCAGGGCATGACCGCCATCCGCCGCCGTCCGGCAGGCGACATTTGGCAGGGACTCTACGAGCCTTTGCTAATTGAAAATGAACAATTGAAAATGGATAATTGGGCTGCGCAGAATAATTGTCAATTATCAATTATCAATTATCAATTACTTGCAAAGCAAGTGAAGCACGTCCTCACCCATCGCGTCCTCTATGCCGACTTCTACCTGTTGGAAACCGAAGAGAAGCCCCAGCTTCCCCCTGAATATTTCTGGATTTCCGAAGCCGACATCGACAACTACGCCGTTCCCCGTCTCGTTGAAATCCTGCTCGAAACATTATAATCCAACTAAAAATGGCTATCGACAGGCATATTTTTGCCAGTTTTTTGAAGATTTTTGTTTTTTGATACATCGTGTTCAGAAATTAGATGTAACTTTGCACACTCAAACGTGTAAACGCTAATTATGAAGAAACTAAATATCGCCATTTTTGTCTCAGGCAGTGGTTCGAACTGTGAGAACCTTATCCGTTATTTCGCCGACAGCGAGCGCGTGAACTGCGCCCTCGTCGTGAGCAACAAACCCGATGCACAGGCCCTGGAACGGGCCCAACAGCTCGACGTCCCCACGGCCGTCACCCCCAAGGCGCAACTGAACGACCCAGAGGTCATGCTGCCGCTGCTCCGTGAGTACGACATCCACTTCATTGTCCTGGCAGGCTTCCTGCCGCTGATTCCTACCTTCCTCATCGATGCCTATCCCCGTCGCATCGTGAACCTCCATCCCGCCCTGCTACCGAAGTACGGCGGCAAGGGAATGTGGGGACATCACGTCCACGAGGCTGTGAAGGCGGCTGGCGAGGCGGAGACGGGTATGACCGTCCACTGGGTGACACCCGTCTGCGACAGTGGTGAGATTATTGCGCAGTACAAGGTGGCCCTGTCGCCCGACGACAGCGTCGATGACATCGCGGAGAAAGAGCACCAGCTGGAGATGAAGTACTTCCCGAAGGTGGTTGAGCAGGTGCTGTCCGACTTACCCTCTCTGTAGAACTACTCCTCAGCTTTCATTGATATGAAGAGATTATTGGCGGCTGCTGTTTTGTCGGCCATGATGGTTTTGGGCGCTTCTGCCGCCAACTTACGCTACATTACAAAGGTGGCGGCTGTCAGTGTGACTACGCCTGTGGGGACTGTCCCCCAGTTGCCTTACCGGTTGTGGGTGACCTATTCCGACGGCAGCGGCGAGTACCGTCAGGTGAGGTGGATGAACGCTTCGGAGGCCACAGAGAAAGCTGAGGCCGATGCCACGATGAATCCCGTGGGTACAGAATATAAGGTTCGAGGGTTTGTCATCGGCGATAACACCACGTCGAACGGCTATCCCGTGTCGGCAGAGGTGAAAGTGTTAGATAATTATCAATTATCAATTATCAATTATCAATTCTCCCCGAAGGCGGAGCCGCTGCCACTGGCCAAGGTGAGCATTGACGGCGCGAACAGGTTGACGTGGAACCGTGACCTGGATATAGACCAACTGATAAGCTTGCCGGTGAAGCAGCAGCTGTATAACTATCGCGACACCTATGGTCTGCCGACAGATGGTTATCCGGAGAGTGACGGGTGGGACTCGCCAACGACGAAGCTGAAGGGACATGGCTCGGGCCACTATATGTCGGCTATGGCGATGGCCTTTGCCAGCTGTCAGGACAAGGCGAAGAAAGACATCCTGCGACGTAACATCACCGAGATGGTCAATGGCCTGCGTGAGTGTCAGGAGCGCACGTTCGTGTGGAACGAGCAGCTTGGCCGCTACTGGGAGGCACGCGACTTCGCCCCCGAGGAGGAGCTGAAGACCATGCAGGGCACGTGGGCCGACTTCGACCGTTATAAGCAGCATCCTGAGAAGTATGGTTACGGCTATCTGAACGCCATACCTGCCCAGCACTGCGTGCTCATTGAGATGTATCGGGCCTATAACAACGACAGCTGGGTATGGGCACCTTATTATTCCGTACACAAGCAGCTGGCGGGTCTCATCGACATTGCCACCTATATCGACGACAAGGCGGTGGCTGCCAAGGCGCTGCTCACGGCCAAGGACATGGGCCTGTGGGTATGGAACCGTCTGCACTATCGCACCTTCGTGAAGAGCGACGGACGGCAGGACGAACGACGGGCCAAGCCGGGCAACCGCTACGAGATGTGGAACATGTACATCGCCGGCGAGGTGGGCGGCATGGCTGAGTCGCTGGCTCGGTTGTCGGAGATGACGGGAACGGCCGAGGAGAAGGCCCGTCTGCTGGAGGCTGCCACGTGCTTTGACAGTCCGGCCTTCTTCGACCCGTTGGCCAAGAACATCGACGCCATCCGCACCCGCCACGCAAACCAGCATATCCCGATGGTGACGGGCGCCCTGCGCATATACCGAGGTAACGGCAATCCGTATTACTACGACCTGGCACAGAACTTCTGGACGATGATTCAGGGGCGCTACCGCTATGCCATGGGCGGCGTGGGCAACGGCGAGATGTTCCGCCAGCCCTATGCGCAGATGACCTCGATGTGTACTAATGTCACACACTGGGGAGGACACGAACGCCACGAGCCCACCATGAACGAGACCTGCTGCGCCTATAACCTGGCAAAGCTGACGAAGGACCTGAACTGCTTCAACCCCGACGATGCACGCTACATGGACTACTACGAACGGGTGCTCTATAACCAGATTATCGGTTCGGTGAACCCCCGACAGTATCAGACCGTCTATCAGTATGCCGTAGGACTCAACGCCTCGAAGCCATGGGGCAACGAGACACCGCAGTCGACATGCTGTGGCGGTACCGGCGTGGAGAACCACGTGAAATATCAGGAGGCTGCTTATTTTGTGAATGACAATACCATCTGGGTAGCACTCTACTTGCCCACCACCGCCCAATGGAAGGAGAAGGGTGTGACATTGAAACAGGAGTGCCAGTGGCCGGCAGAGAAGAGTACCATCCGACTCACGAAAGGCAAGGCGAGGTTCGCCATGCGACTGCGTGTGCCTTACTGGGCTACCGATGGTTTTGATATCCGACTCAACGGCAAGAGCATCGCCACCCACTACCAGCCGTCGAGCTACGTGGAGATACCTGCACGCCGATGGACAACGAAGGATGTTGTGGAGGTGATGATGCCTTTCACCAAGCACATCGACTTCGGTCCCGACAAGGTGGACGGCTACTGGCTGGGCGCCTTTATGCAGGGCCCGCTGGTGATGGCTGCTACTGGCATAAAGACTTGGGACGAGGCCACCGTCGACGCAACCCATGACCTGAGCACTTTCATTCCTGACTACGACGGCGACCAGCACCTGACGCACTACTTCCGTATCAATATGCCTGCAACCCCTGTCCCTGATAGTGTGGTCAACGGTTTTGCCATTGATAAGTCCCAGCTCCGCGAGCTACTCCTCATTGCCCAGAGCCGCAGCGCAGAGCAGCAAGCATGGAACGACATGACGGTGAAGGTGCCGGAATATGCTCCGTGGGCACCTCACGGCTTTGCCCGTATGCAGGAACAGCAGGCAAAGGTCCAGCCAATGATGGAAGCTCCCGAGGACCGATACACGCAGGAAGAGATTGACAAGGTAGCTTCGGCACTTAACGCCGTGATTAACAGTATGCGTCCGGGTAACCTGGCGGAGCCAGAGGATCTGGAAGATTTACAGTCGCTATTGGAGCAGGCAAGGCAGTTGCCAGAAGATGACGGTAAGGCCAACCGAGCTATCAGCTATGCCGCCATGGTCATCCGCTACGTCAGCGATGGCAGCGGTACGATGGATATGATAGAAAGAGCCGTAAAACAACTAAAGGAAGTACTGAATAAGCTATAAACTTACAACTATATGAAAAAAATCCTTTTCTATTTGTCATTTATCATTTTTCATTTATCATTTACCCCTGCAGGGGCGCAGAAGGGCTACCCCATCACCCCCGTGCCGTTTACGGCTGTGAAGGTGACGCCCGGCACGTTCTGGGGACAGCGTCTTGAGGCCAGTCGCACGGTGACCATCCCCCTGGCTTTCTCGAAGTGCGAGAGCGAAGGCCGCTATAAGAACTTTGAGAATGCTGCCGCCCACTTGAAAGACCCCTCGAAGGTGTTTAAGGTGAACGGCGTGGGGTACTCCTTCGACGACACCGACCCCTACAAGACGCTGGAGGGTGCCGCCTACATTCTGCAGACCTATCCGGACAAGAAGTTGGAAGCCTACTGTGACTCGGTGATAGACATCATCGGCAGCGCACAGGAGCCTGACGGCTACCTCTATACTGCCCGTACGCAAAACCCTGCTAATCCCCATCACTGGGCTGGTGACCGTCGTTGGGTGAAAGAGGAAGACTTGTCGCACGAGCTCTATAACCTCGGCCACATGATTGAGGGCGCTGTAGCTTATTGGCAGGCTACGGGCAAGCGCAAGTTCCTCGACATCGCCTGTCGTTATGCTGATGTGGCTTGCAAGGAGGTGGGACCCAATCCCGGACAGATGTGTGTGGTGCCCGGTCATCAGATAGCAGAGATGGCCATGGCCCGCCTCTACCTGGCTACCGGTCAGCAACGTTATCTGGACTTCGCCAAGTTCCTGCTCGACTATCGTGGTAAGACACAGATCAAGCAGGAATACTCACAGAGCCATCGGCCCGTCACGAAGCAGGACGAGGCCGTGGGCCATGCCGTGCGCGCTGCCTATATGTATGCCGGTATGGCTGACGTGGCTGCGCTGACAGGCGACAAGGACTACATCAAGGCTATCGACGACATCTGGTGGAACATCGTTGAGAAGAAACTCTACATCACTGGCGGTATTGGTGCTACCTCGAGCGGTGAGGCCTTTGGCAAGAACTACGAGCTGCCAAACATGTCGGCTTACTGCGAGACCTGTGCCGCCATCGGTAATGTCTACGTGAACTACCGCCTGTTCCTGCTGAAAGGCATCTCGAAATACTATGATGTGCTGGAGCGCACGCTCTACAACGGACTCATCAGCGGCGTGTCACTTCAGGGCGATGGTTTCTTCTACCCCAATCCCTTGGAGTCGATGGGCCAGCACCAGCGGCAGGCATGGTTCGGCTGTGCCTGTTGTCCATCGAACATCTGCCGCTTCATCCCCTCGTTGCCGGGGTATGTGTATGCGGTTCGTGAGAAGTCCAATGGGACTCATGGGACTCATGGGAATGGGATTCCTGCAGTGTACGTCAACCTGTTCCTGTCGAACACGGCAACGCTGAACGTGGGTGGCGAGAAGGTGACATTAAGCCAGCAGACCAACTACCCGTGGGACGGTGACATCACCATCACCATTGACAAAAGCACAGCGGGCGAGTTTGCCTTGAAGGTACGTATTCCTGGCTGGTTGCAGGGTAGTGTCGTTCCTGCCCCGTCGCAGCTCTACGAATATACCGATAACAAAAGGCTTAACTATACCTACTCCGTCAATGGCAGTACCTACAATGCCAAAGCGAGCTTTGCCGATGGCTACCTCGTCCTTACCCGTAGGTGGAAGAAGGGCGACAAGGTTCAGCTGCATTTCGACATGGAACCCCGCATCGTGCGTGCCAATAATAAGGTGGAGGCCGACCGCGGCATGGTGGCCATAGAGCGCGGACCGCTGGTCTATTGTGCCGAGCATCCCGACAACCAGTTTGATGTGTTCTCGGCCCTCGTCAACCAAGAGCCCCAGTTCCAATTAGGCAAAGCTGAGATTGCCGGCACACCCATCGTCACGCTGAAGACCGACGCTCAGATGCTCGACTTCAACAAGCAGGGAAAGCTCACCGTGAAGGACCAGACGCTGACACTTATTCCTTACTATGCCTGGTGCCATCGTGGCTCGGGAAAGATGCGTGTCTGGTTAGCGCAGGACTTGAGTGCCACCACGCCTGCACAGCCTGCCACACTGGCCTCCGAAAGTCAGGTAAGCACCTCGACGCCACGGATGCCGGCCATCAGCGCCATCAACGACCGTCTTGTGCCCAAGGGCGAGAATGACCGCAGCGTGCCCTACACCCATTGGTGGCCCAAGAAGGCCTCAACGGAGTGGATTGCCTACACCTTTCCACAAGAGGCTGAGGTGAGTACGTCGCACGTCTATTGGTTCAGCGACAAACCCTGGGGCGGCTGTGCCGTTCCTAAGGCGTGGCGCATCCTCTACCAGACAGCCTCTGGAGAGTGGCAGCCCGTCGAGGGTGCGGACGGTTATCCAACCCATGTAGGCACCGCCAGCACAGTCCACTTTACACCTGTCAGAACCAAGGCGCTACGGCTTGAGGTCACCCTACCTGACAATGATTCGGCAGGATTGTTTGAATGGATTGTCAAATGACGGATTCTGCTAAAGGAAGAATGTGACGAGCAGCGGGATGGTGAGCATCGACAGCAGGGTGGTGATGAAAGTCACCTCGGTGATCATCGTTGTGTCCTTCTCGTATTTCAGACAGAGGATGGTGCCGTAGGTTGCTACGGGCATCGCGATAACCACCGTATTGATATTCACGACGAAAGGCGAGAAGCCCATCGCTGTCATTAGGTAATGGACGGCGAGCGGCAGGATGGCTAGTCGTAAGGCTGTGGTCATGTAGACCGTTGCGTTGCCCATCAGCGAGCGCAGTGGCAGCTGTGACATTGACGAGCCGATGATGAGCAGGGCTGCCGGCACAGTGATGTTGCCGAGCATGGTCAACGGCTGACTGACGTAATCGGGGATATTGTCGATGCGTAGGGCAACGATGAGCATCGTCAGGTAGGCGGCCAGCATAGGTGTTGAGTAGAGCACTTTCTTCTCAAAACGACTTCCCTCCACCTCGTTCTTTCCTGTTATCAGTACGGTACCGACGGTGAAGACGGCAAAGGTGTTGACGACGTTCAGCACGGCGGCATAGAACACCGCCTCATGGCCGAAGATGGAGGCGACGACGGGGTAGCCCATGAAGCCGACATTGCCGAACATCAGGGCAAAGCCGATGGCACCCTCGTCCTCACGGTGCTTCGTCAGGTAGCGCGGCAGGAAGAAGGCCACGGCGGTGAGCACGATATAGGTCAGGGTGCTGATGAGCAGTAGGGGCAGGATGAACTGGCGGTCGGGTAGCTCGCCCGTCATGGCCGACGACAGGATGAGTGCCGGACAGGTGATGTTGATGACCAGTCGCGACAGCTGACGGTCGAAGTCGCCGCCCAGATAGCCGAGCTTCCCGGCTACGTAACCCACGACGACGAGGGCAAACAACGTGAACATCACGACAGCCATATTAATTTACGATTTAGTGATTTTCGATTTACAATATAGATTTGTATACAATTTGTGTGCAAAGGTACGCATTTTTTGGAAAATAATGCTTATCTTTGTGCCCAAATAATCAAGAGGTGAAAGCACTAAAGTACATTCTGCTTGTTTTTGGCGTCAGCTGCTGCGCCCAGATGATGGCGCAAGGTGGCTTGTTGTCTCTTGCCAAGAAAGTGGGAACCATGCTCGACACGATGTCGGTAAAGGGCGTTGACCGAAACTATATCGATGCACCGGTGAAACCGTGGCAGGTTATCGCGAAAGGCAATGTGAGCCAGACCATCGTGAGTATGAATGCCCGTGGAAACATGGATGTTTTTGACTATAATGCCAGGCCGTACCTGAGGACCACACCTTCGCAGTATGTCGGTCTGTGGGCAGGCTATAGGGGCTATGGTCTGGGCTACACGGTGAACGTTGGCGGCGACAAGGGTAGCTATCTCACTTTCGGTGCCACGGGAGGCGCCTACGGTATCAACGTGCGCATCCATTCGTTCAAGAACAGCAACCCTAGCTTTAATATTAACAGTAGCATCCTTTCTGAGGAAGTATCGGAAACATGGAATGACGTAGAGCTGATAGACCCCATCCGTGTGAGAACGGTCATCGCTGACGGATACTATATGTTCAATGGCAAGAAGTTCTCCTACGCCGCAGCCTACGACCAGTCGGTCATCCAGAAGCGTTCGGCAGGTTCGCTGATGGCCGGACTAATGTACAACTATACGCATATCAATTATGCCTCTGACTATAATGGAGACCTGGTATACGTGATGGGGGGACTGGGCAAGGTGAAGCTATGGCAGGGTAGTGCGGGCGTAGGCTATGCCTATAACTGGGTTCCCGTCCGCGGACTGCTGGTCAACGTCATGGCTATGCCCATGCTGACCTTTGTGAACAAGATCAAGGGCTACGGCTATGCGACTAACGTAGAGGAACTGATGAATGACCCTTACTGCTGGGATGAGGATGTCACCGAAGAGGAGTGGGACGAGTGGTTCTACGGGAATCTATATATCAAACCCCTTGGCAACAAGACATTCGACAGCGGCCTTAGCTTAGGTTTCGATGCCCGTATGTCGCTGACTTACAACGTTGGACGTTTCTTCTTCAATGCCTACGGGCAGTTCAACAATATCCGTTACCGACACAACACCACCCATGGCTATCTGAACGACTGGTTCGTCAATACAGCCATCGGCATTCGGTTATAACGAAACAAGGATTACTCTTTAGCCCCTCGACTCTTGAGGTATTCCGCAAAGATTCTTGCAGCACTCTCTACCTTCGCCGCACAGGGACGCGTCTTGTAGTACTCGGCCGTGCGTGCTGAGGCGACATAGCTCGACTGTGCCTTCTCGTAGCCTTTGATGCCCAGGATCTCGGCACAGATGAGGCTGCCGTTCTCTTCTTTGGATTTAGCCAGAAGTTCCTGGACCACCTTGTAACAGGCCGACTTGCCCTCGCGGTCTGAGCCCTCCGTCTGTCCGCAGTCCAAGCCGACGAGCATGACGATACCCGACACGGCACCGCACATCATCCGCATCCGTCCCACGCCGCCGCCAAAGCCCGCGGCGATGCGTTTCGCCATCGTCTCATCGAGACCATAAAGGTCGGAAAAGGCTGCCACCACACTTTGGCAGCAGCCATATCCGGCCATGAAATTATCGACTGCGCGTTGTACGCGCTGGTCTAATTCCTGATCACTCATTACTCAGCCTCGGGTTCAGTAGCCTTGAAGTTCTCAAGATCCTCAACCTGGAAGGCCTTGATGTATGCGCTCTTACCGAGTACATCCTCCTCGGCCATGCGAACGTAAACATTAGCGCTCTTCTCAAAGAGTTCAGGAGCCTTCGTGGCGTCACGCAGGATGAGCAGACACATCACGAGCTCGGCGGTCATGTCGTACAGACGACGAGCCAGGAAGTCCTGAGCGTCCTGATTCTCCAGAGCCTTCACATTGTTAAGAGCCTCCTCGTAAACAGGGATGAGCTTCTCAACGCGGGCCTTGAGGGCAGCGACACTGTCGCTGCACACGAGACCAGCCAGCATATCCTTGATGTTGTTGAGCATGGTACCGTTGGTGATGTAGCGGATAGCGGCTACAACCTGCAACTGGGTGGTACCCTCGTAGATAGAGAAGATACGTGCGTCGCGGAACAGGCGCTGGCTCTTGTACTCCATGATGAAGCCTGAACCACCGTGGATGCTGATAGCATCGTAAGCATTCTGGTTGGCGTACTCAGAGTTCATACCCTTGGCCAGTGGTGTGAAGGCATCGGCCAGGCGCTGATACTTCTTCAGCTCCTGCTTCTCCTCGGGTGTGAGCTTGCGATCGCGCTCGATATCCTCTAAGCACTTGTAGATGTCCACATAGCAAGCTGTCTCGTATAGCAGTGAACGACCAGCATCGAGCTTAGCCTTCATGCGAGAGCGCATATCGTAAACAGCGGGGAAGTTGATGATTTTAT
>JAEEQH010000034.1 GCA_016285245.1 Prevotella sp. | reverse complement strand
AGGTAAAGAAGTCGCTGTTGCCGATGACGTTCGAGTTCAGCGCACTTACCAGTCCGTAGCCGGCATCCCACATGTCGTTGAAGTGGTTAGGTGTAAACACCTCGACGCCTTCGATACGGTACTGCATACGCTCGGGTGCATTACCATGAATCGAGAGTCCGCTACCGCCAGCATCGCCCGACACACCGGCAAACGATGCGACCAGACGGGCAGGGTCGTTGTAGCCGCCGGCAAAACGGCTGGCCTCCTCCATGGAGAGCATTACACCGCCTGTCAGCACGGCGGGGTTGACGGTGGCCTCCTTGTTGACGCGGGGCTTGACCACCACCTCCTTCAGCTCGGTGTTGTTCTCGCGCAGCTCGATGTCGACCACGACCTCCTTGGCACCGGAGATCAGGATTTCCTTCATCACGCTCGGCTCGTAGCCGATGTAGTTGGTCTCGATGGTGTATCGGCCGCCCTTGTTCAGGGTGATGCGGTAGTTACCGTCGATGTCGGCCACGGCGGCCGCATTGTCCAGTTCCAGGATTCTTACCGTTGCGCCCATCAGCGCCTCGCCGGTAATAGCGTCTTTCACGGTGCCGCGCAGCGTCTCTGCCTGCACGTTCATGCTGCCGCAGATGGTCAGGATGGCGGCGAGCACCCATTTCGTCGTTTTGTTCATAACAAATAGATATTAGTTCTGTTTTATAGATTGTTTGTTTTCGATTTTCGGGGAGTAGAAGCGGGCCGCCAGCGCGCCGCTGATGTTGTGCCAGACGCTGAAGACGGCACCGGGGATGGTGGCCAGCGGGTAGGCGGCGAAGTGGAGCACGGCCAGCGACGAGGCGAGGCCGGAGTTCTGCATACCCACCTCGATGCTGAGCGCCACGCACTTGGGCTTCTGGAGCTTCAACAGTTGACCGACGGTGTAGCCGATGGCCAGGCCGAGCAGGTTATGGATCATGACGACGGCCACCACCAGCAGGCCAGCGGTCAGCAGGCGGTCGGCATTATGGGAGACGACGATGCCCACCACCAGCGCTATCACAATGGACGAGAATGCCGGCAGATAGGGCGTCAGACGACGGGTGAGACTGGGCAGGAAGCGTTGGCAGAGCAGTCCGCACACGATGGGCGCGATGACCACGTAGACGATGCTCAGGATCATCCCCACGGTATCGACATCAACCATCGTGCCGGCCAATGCCCACACCAGCAGCGGCGTCAGCAGCGGTGCCAGCAACGTCGAGGCGGCGGTCATGCCCACGGACAGCGCCAGGTCGCCCTTGGCCAGGTAGGTGATGACGTTCGACGCCGTGCCGCCCGGACAGCAGCCCACGAGGATGACGCCGATGGCCAGCTCCTTGGGCAGGGCGAAGGCCCACGTCAGCGCCAGCGCCAGCAGCGGCATGACGGTGTACTGCGCGAGACAGCCGAGGAGGATATCCTTCGGACGGCTCAGCACAATCTTGAAGTCCTGTGGCGAGAGTGTCAGTCCCATGCCGAACATGATGGCGCCAAGCATGGGGTTGATGAGCCACGTGTCCATCCATACGAACGATGCCGGCACGACCAGGCTCACCACAGCCACTATCAGCACCAATGCCCCTATCCAGTGGGCTATAAAATCACATATCCGTTTCATGTTCAGTTAATAAATTGCTGCAAAGATACGGATATTTTTGGAAAAAATCACATTTTTCTACAAAAATTGTGTGTGTCTACCGAAAAGCAAGGCTGTCGCCCGCTGTCTGTGGTTCTGGCGCGCTACGTCGGCCACAAGACAGGAGGGCAACAGCAAAACAACTATATAATAAAAGGTTTTCCTCCACGAGGTAGCCCTGAGCGGCATGCTGATACCCTCAGGTGCTGGCCACAGCAATGCCATAGCCATGATGGTTCATCCATTTTTCTTCCTTTTCCGCACCGCTAACTCCTGAGCGGTCGTCATCATTTATATGGCAGGCTTGACCTTCGGTCGAGCTCTGCGACGCTCGGCATAGCTGAAGCAAGCTTCGCTCTGCTCTCGCTAATGGCAGGTCTTCTGACTCTCCCCAGTCTGCTTTACCTTCCCGACAATTTCAATTCTTCAGTTTTTCAATTTTAGAATTCTCAGCATCAGTGGCGTTATACAAGCAGACCCCTTTAACAGGGATTACAGCTGCAGGAACAGTTCCGGACTCTCACCGGATTCCCTTACATCAAGGTGTCGCGCTGGCACCTGATTGCCATTTCGGGTGCAAAGTTACGTTTTTTTTTCTATCGACAGGTCAAAAAGTGGAAAATTTTGTATCTTTGCACCGAAAAAGGTCACTTAAGCATGAGAAAAGGAGTTGTTTTTTCTGTCTTGACGGCGCTCACCGCCATGTTCTGTGCCTGCAGTTCGAGGAACGGGCAGTCGGCGGCTGCCGCTGGCGACGCTGCGGCGCAGGATTCGCTTCAGGGGATTGTCTTTAAGTATGCTACGGGCGTCAGTGTGCGCGACTCGGCCGACGTCCGGTTGGTGAGCATCACCTATAACCCCTCTTCCAAAGGCGAGGGGAAAATGAAGGGCAGGGGTAGTGAATACCGTTTTGCGCTGGTGCGCAACGATGAGACCCAGGTGCCCGACGGCTACACGAAGATCCGGGTGCCCATAGATCGCGCCATCGTGATGACAGCCCTGCAGCTGTCGAACTTCACGGTGCTCGACGCCCACGACGTGGTGCGTGGCATCACAGGTACGAAGAACCTCTTCAACAAGGATATCCTGGCCCGCGTGAAGGACGGCCGTATTGTGAAAATCGGCATGGAGGGCAACTTCGACACGGAGCTTGTCCTGGCCGCCAATCCGCAGGTCATCTTCATCTCGCCGTCGAAGCGTGGCGGCTACGATGCCATCCGCGAGATGGGCATCACGCTGGTACCCCACCTGGGCTATCAGGAGCTCGACCCGCTGGGACAGGCGGAGTGGGTGAAGTTCGTGGGAATGTTCATCGGCAAGGAGAAGGAGGCCAACGAGACTTTCGCAGGCATAGAAAGTCGTTACAACGAGCTCAAGAAGAAAGCCCAAGCCCCCTCCGACTCCCCGGGGGGAGAAGGAGGACAGCCCACGGTATTTAGCGGCGAGATGCACTACGGCACGTGGCACGCCGTTGGCGGCCGTAACTACCTGGCGCAGATTTTCCGCGATGCCGGTGCCCGCTATGTCATCGACGACGAGGAGACTAGCGGCGAGAACCTGGAGTTCGAGAAGATGTACGCGCTGGCGGCCAATGCCGACTACTGGCGCATCCTGAACAGCTACCCCGGCGAGTTCTCGTACGAGGCGCTGAAAGCCAGCGAGCCCCGCAACGAGCTGTTCAAGGCGTTCAAGGAGCGGAAGGTCATCTACTGTAACATGAAGCAGACACCGTACTACGAGATAGCACCCGTGGAGCCCGACGTGCTGCTGAAGGACTTCGTCGCCATCTTCCACCCGGAGTTGGTGGAGAAGGACTACGAACCAAAATTCTACAAACTGTTGGAGAAATAAAACCACGAATTACACGAATTAAACGAATTAATATGGCGCAGCTTAATTCGAGAAATTGACTTTCCCCCTACGGGGCCGTCGAGCTATACCTTCGTGAAATTCGTGGTTGAAAGAAAAAATACAATGAGAGTATCAAAGATTATCGTCCTCCTGGTGGCCATCGTTGTCCTGACGGTGGTCAATCTGCTGTTAGGCTCGGTGAAGATTCCCTTGGGCGATGTGTGCAGCATCCTGATGGGCGACGGCTCGAACGAAATTTGGACGAACATCGTCTGGAAGTCGCGACTGCCACAGGCCCTAACGGCCATCATGGCCGGAGCGGGACTGGCGGTGAGCGGTCTGCAGATGCAGACGGTGTTCCGCAACCCCTTGGCAGGCCCTTCGGTGCTGGGCATCTCCAACGGCTCGGCACTGGGCGTCGCTTTCGTGGTGCTGCTGTCGGGCAAGATCGGTGGTGTGGCGCTGAGCCGTCTCGGCTATCTCGGCGATGCCGCCATGTCTGTGGCTGCCATCGTCGGCGCGCTGGCTGTGTTGGTGCTGATCATGTGGCTGTCGCAGAAAGTGAAGGGTAACGTCACGCTATTGATAATCGGTGTGATGATAGGCTACTTGGCCAATGCCATCATCGGCGTGCTGAAGTTCCTGGCACCCGAGGAGGACGTAAAGTCGTTCGTCGTGTGGGGACTGGGCTCGTTCAGCCGCGTCTCCGGCGACGAGATGGTGCTCTTCGTCGTGCTGATGTGTGTGCTGCTGCCGCTGGCTTGTCTGCTGGTGAAACCGATGAACCTCTTGCTGCTTGGCGACCGCTATGCCTCCAACCTCGGGCTGAACATCCGGCGGGCGCGCCTGCTGGTCATCGTCAGCAGCGGCGTGCTGGTGGCCATCGTCACGGCCTATTGCGGTCCTATCATGTTCATTGGCTTGGCGGTGCCCCATCTGGCGCGGGCTTTCTTCCGCACCAGCGACCACCGTGTGCTGATGCCTGCCACGATGCTCTGTGGTGCCGTCCTGGCGTTGCTGTGCAATCTCATTGCCCGTATGCCCGGCTTCGAGGGGGCCCTTCCCGTCAACTCGGTCACCGCCCTTGTCGGTGCGCCAGTCATCGCTATGGTTCTCTTCCGTCGCCGTAAGGATGACGTTGCCGAATAGTTACTGATAAATCTCTCCCTCGTCGTCGATGAGCAGGATGGTCAGACGTTCTCCTGGCAGCAACGGGCGACAGACGTCTTCGCATTGGCGAATGACAGTTCGGGCAAACGGCATTCGTCCGCACGCCGGAATCCGCTCCCAGAGCTCGCGGGCCAGCGTCATGTCGCTGATGTCGATGCTGATGCCGGCTTCCTCTAACATCTTGCTGATGAACGCTTTGTCCATCACCGTCTTACGGCTGTGCGTGTCGAGATGACCGGCGGCCAGTTTCACCGCCTTGCCCAGCATCACGCCCAGCGTAACGTTTACCGAAGCGTCTGAGAGCTCACGGATAATCTTGAGCGTCTCGCCGATGTAGTTGCCGTACTCCACGAACGCCTGCTGCGGCAGGGTGGGATAGAGGGCCTTCACGAAGCGCTCGCTCTTGCCGCCGCTGTTGATGACCACGCGGTTGGTGCCGCTGGCGAGGGCCACGTTGACGCACTTGCGGATGCTGTCGATAAACGCCTCCTCGGAGAATGGCTTTACGATGCCCGAGACACCGATAATCGAGATGCCGCCCTCGATGCCCAGACGGGGGTTGAAGGTGCGGCGGGCTATCTCCTCGCCACCAGGGACGGAAAGCCTACAGACCAACCCCCGGCCCCTCCCTGTATGGAGGGGAGTGATTAGTCTCTCCAAATTTTTTCGGATCATCTCGCGCGGGCCCTTGTTGATGGCGGGCTCACCTGGCGGGTAGTCGAAGCCGGGGAGGGTGAAGCGGCCCACACCCTCGCCGCCCTCAATCACTAACCACTCCCCTCCATCTAGGGAGGGGTCGGGGGAGGGTCTGGAGTCCCCAAGACTCACGGCTGCGCGAATCTCGATGCCGTTCGTTACGTCAGGATCGTCGCCAGCCTCCTTGATGCAGTAGGCATAGTTATCTCTGTAACCAACAGGAACCCAGATTGTTTCCCCGTTCGGTAAAAGGACTTCTATGTCTTTCGGTTGTGTGTCTTTATTCAACAGTCGGAGCGTTGCGGCTATGGCCGCTGCTGTGGCACACGTGCCTGTCGTCAGTCCGCTGTGCAGGGGGAAGAACTCCGGCAGCAACCTCTCCACCGCCCGACGCAAGCCGTAGGGCCCGTTGCAAATAACACAATAGGGTCGGTTCCGCTGTGCAATTTCTGGGCGCTTAATGGCGATGATGCGCATACCCTTGGCACGTGCCTCTGCCACCTTCTCGACGAAGCCACCGCTGATGCCGCTCTCCTTGAGGAGGATGGCATCGGCCTCAAGGGGACTGTCCCCTGTGTGAGAAGCGGAGCGGATTACATGGGGACTGTCCCCTATAGGATCAGAAGGATAGAAGCATAGCTGATCGTCCCTTGCTCCCTGCTGGTGTGCCAACGCGATGCTGCTCTCGCGGTTCAGAATGCGGTAGATGACTTTTACTCCTTCTTTTTCCAGCCACTTCAACTTGCCGATGCTCTGCACGCCTGTCGTTGCTAAAAGAGTGGAGGGGGGAGAAAGGAGAGAGGAGAGGTCGGAGTAGTCGTCAATCCACTCGATGTCGGGGTCGCGTGGGGGATAGATCCTTTCATAGCGGATGACGGGCAGTTGTAGCTCGGCGGCCACATCGGCTATCGTCTGGTGTAGCTGCGAGGCAAACGGGTGGGCGGCATCCACGATGAGGCGTATCGCGTGCTCACGGCAGAATGTGCGCATCGCCTCACCGTCCATCGCACCATCTACGCGCTGGCCGTGGTGCAGCGTCACGTCCTGCTCACCCGTCTTCGTACTATAGAAGTAAGGCGAGCCAGCTTCCTCCAGCACCTCCACAGCCTTTCGGCCCTCTGTTGTACCTCCGAAAATCAGTATCATAATTACTCAATCATCTCCCTCCCCTTTCCTGAACAGATGGGTGAAGTGCTTGTTGTATAACTCCGAGAGCCCCTCGCGGTTGTCGATGGCCTCGCCGACGACGAGCATCGTGGTCAGCGTGAGGTGGTTGTCGTGGACCATCTTTGCGAGGTCTTTCAGCACGCCGCGGTAGATCCGCTGGTCGGGCCACGTCAGGTGGTAGCAGGCGGCGACGGGCGTGTCCTCGGGATACTCCTGCAGGAGCTCGCGCTGCACGTCGTCGACGATGGCGGCCGAGAGGAAGATGCACATCGTCGACTGGCTGCGCGCCAGCAGGTGGAGTTGCTCCTTCTCCGGCATCGGCGTGCGCCCCTCGCCACGTGTGAGGATGATGGTCTGCGTCTTCTCGGGGATGGTGAACTGGCTGCGTAGCTCGGCGGCGGCGGCGAGGAAACTGCTGATGCCTGGGGTGATGTGGTACGACATGCCGTTACGGTCGAAGAACGCCATCTGCTCTTGTATGGCGCCGAAGATGCAGGGGTCGCCGGTATGCAGGCGGACGATGAACTTCCCCTGGTCATAGAACTGCTTCATCAGGGCGCATTGCTCCTCGAGTGCCATGTCGGCCGACGAGCGTACCGTGGCACCGGGCTTATGACAGTCGGTGAGCGCCTTGGGTACCAGCGAGCCGGCATAAAGGATGAGGTCGGCCTTCTCCAGCATCTTACGACCACGCACACTTACCAAGTCAGGATCGCCAGGGCCGGCACCGACAATCTCGATGTGCCCCTGCTTCTGACGCAGATGCTTGTAGTCGATGGCCAATGCCGCCGTCCAATTCTTGCCTTTCACCTTGGGAACAATCAGTTTTCCGTGATTGGAGCCGAGGATGGCCGCCGCCTCACAGACGCTGGGCGTACCGACATGCTTCTGAACGGTCTCGCTGGGATTAGGCACCTCAACGGCAGCCAGTTCCTCGGCTGTGAAGAACGTCACCTCCTCGTCGTATTCATCTTCGAGCATCGCACAGAACTCTTCGTCCTCCTTCACATCAATCGTACAATACTTATGGGAACAGGGCAGGATGCCACGATTAGCAAAGGCCTCGTCAATCTCGTCGTAGATGTCCTCGTAATCCTCAGGATGATGCGCCAGTCCGAAGCCTATCGTCCCCACCATCGGCACGAAATGCAACTCAAGCATACCCTCTGGAGCACTACGGTTAAAGGGCGTCACCATGATGAGCAACCTGTATTTCTTGGGGTCAGCCTCGCTGATGTCGTCGATGATGGTCACGTGCTCAGGCTTCGTAGCCTCCAAATAGTCCGTACCCTCATCACGAGCCTCTAACAGCAAGGCCGTTGGCTCACGATTGACGAACGCAAAGATGCATTGGTTCATATCCTCGATGTCGCTGGCAACGGGCCAGTCGAAACGTTGCTCGAAGGTGTCAAGTGCCCAAAGGCCGGCATTATCGCTTTGGGTGGTGATGACCTCGCGGGCACCAATCATCGCAGCTATATCCCGCGCCAGGTCGTTGGCCCCACCGATATGTCCGCTGAGCACAGAGATAGCATTCAGCCCCAACGAGTCAACACACACCACGGCGGGGTCCGTGTGCTTGTCCTTGATATAAGGGGCTATGGTGCGCACGCAGATGCCCATGGCTCCAACGAACACAAACGCATCGAAATCCGTCCAGCGCTTACCAACGTTCACACGGCTGATGATCTCTGCCTCGTTCTTCTGGGCAAATACCTGGCTCAGTATGAGGCGGGCGATATGCTTGCCCTCCTCGCTAATCTGTATAATCGCTATCTTCTGCATTTCAGTATGGTTATTGGGTGATGATCATTCAGTTGGATATGAAGTGGAGTCTCCTGCTGCAACCCCAGCTCCCGGCACGCCTCGTCCCATAGCTGGTGGCTGTCGGTCTTGACAAGTGGTGCGTTGACGCTGTTCATCACGATGACGCCACCGGGAGCCAGCAACGTCAGTATCTTTGCCATGATCTCCTTCAAGTGGCCGCCGTGACCGCCGATGAAGACGGCATCGGGAAGCCTCACCCCCAGCCCCTCTCCCATAGAGAGGGGAGTAGTTAGGAAGTCCCCCATATGGACGTGGATGCCGGGGGCACCATGACGGCGGGCGTTCTCGTGGATGATGGTCTCGCACTCCGGACGTATCTCGAAGCTGTGGATCTCCAGATGAGGGAACTGCAGTCGCGCCTCGATGGAGACGCTGCCCGTACAGAAACCGATGTCCCAGAAGATGTGCTTCGTCGGGAGCTCCAGCGCCTGCAGCGTCAGCAGACGGATAGGCATCTTCGTAATCATCTTCTCCCGGCCGTCGAGTAGGGCGAAGCTGGCGTCAGGGATGCCGAATTCAGAGGAGAGAGGAGAGGGGAGAGAGGAGAGAGATTTGACTATCACGCAGTTGGGTGTCGCGAACTGTCGCTGGGCAGCCTCGTCGAGGGTGAGCATCGTCACCTTCTCGAGGGCCGGGTTGCCCAGGTGTTCGCCTACGTACATCGTATAATCACAGTAGCCGTAGTCGAGCATCCGCTGGGCGATGGCGGCAGGGGTGTGCTCACGGTCCGTCAGGATGCCTATCTTCGGTGTGCGTTCGATGAGGGCACGGTCGAATGCCGGCCATGGACGTCCCGTCAGCGAGACGATGCGCATATCGTGGTAGGGCATCACCAGCTGGTGGGCCAGCATCTGCAGGGAGTTGAACGTCGGGAAGACGCGAAGCTCAGCGTCAGGGAACTCCCGCTGCAGGGTGTTGGCAAAGCCGAAGAACAGCGGGTCGCCAGAGGCGAAGACGATGATGGGCATCAATGGATAATGGATAATTGATAATTGATAATTATCGAAGACGGCATCGAGGGGTACGGTGATGTCGATCCACTCGGCGTCCTTAGGCAGTAGCGGCGCCACGATGTCGTGGTGGCGGCGACCGCCTGAGAATACCTTCCCCTGCTTGATGATTTCCGTGACCTCGGGTGGGAAGAACGGCTCCGGGTTGTCTGTAATCCCTATAACGATGAACTTCATATATTGTACAGATGTGTGTAGCTTGCCAGCACGTTCTTGTATCGGAAGACGGGCGTCGGCACGGGCTCGCCCTTGGCGTTGTATACCAGCGTGACGCTTGGGGGAACGTCGCCCAGGAACTGGGTGTAGTGGAACTCATGCCCACGGTATTCCCGTCCGTCGAGCATGAAGCGACGGTAGCCCAGCGAGAGTTTGCGGTCGGCCGTCCGCGCTGTGATGGCGTAGGGCAGCACGCCGCACATCGGGTAGTCGCCATCGTCCGTGACAATCTTCTCGCAGAGGTACATCATGCCGCCACACTCCGCCACGACACGTCCTCCCCGCTCGGCAAAGTCGCGGATAGCCTGTCGACAGGCTTCGTTGGCCACCAGCGTCTCCACGTGCTTCTCGGGGTAGCCGCCGGGCAGGTAGAGCAGGTCGATACCTTGGAACGAGGGTACCTCCGTCTCGGGGTCGAAGTAGTGTACTTCGCCGAAACTGTCTATCGTCTCCTGATAGAGGAACGAGAACGACTCCGCGTTGCGGGCTATAAGAAGCCTCTCCCCCGACCCCTCTCGCGGGGGAGAGGGGAGTGAATAGTTTTTTGTACTTGAAAGAGTATGTTTTTTAAGGTTGGCGTCTTTAGAAAATTCTGTGAGAATATGATCGGCAATATTACCAAACATATTGTCAATAAGGTGACTACTCCCCTCTCCCTCGCGAGAGGGGTCGGGGGTGAGGCTGAAGTCGAGCCCCAGGTATCGCGAGCCCTGTTCCAACGCGGCCGTCTTGGGCAGGTAGCCGAAGCATTCAATGTGTAGGTCGTCGCACACCTGTCGCAGCATCTCGAAGTGTCGGGACGATCCCACCTTATTAAATATAACCCCGGCAATGCGGACATCCTTCCGGAAGTTG
Source organism: Prevotella sp. (assembly GCA_016285245.1). Taxonomy (GTDB): domain Bacteria; phylum Bacteroidota; class Bacteroidia; order Bacteroidales; family Bacteroidaceae; genus Prevotella. Next base: position 20,121 of record JAEEQH010000034.1, on the reverse strand, counting down.
ATGAAGCCCGAGAGTAGCGCCGCCATCGAGTAGGCCGCCGACTTCGCGTCGACCACGAGCACGACGGGGATATCGAGGACGCGGGCAATCTCGGCCGACGAGCCGCGGTCGCGGTCGTAGCCGTCGAAGAGCCCCATCATGCCTTCGACGATGCACACGTCGGCGTCGGCACCATAGCGTTGGAAGAGTTCGCGCACATGGTCGGGCGTGGCCATGAACGTGTCGAGGTTCACCGAGGGCCGTCCGCAGACGGCTTCGTGGAACTTCGTATCGATGTAGTCGGGACCGCACTTGAACGGTTGTACGCGGTAGCCCCGCTGTGTCAGCAGTGCCATCAGACCGCGGGCAATGGTCGTCTTTCCCGACCCGCTCGTGGGTGCAGCCACAAGAAAAGATGTTTTCATGGGTGCAAAGATACAAAAAAATGTATTGTATCCCATTGTCGAAGCATTTTTTTCGCATTTTATTTGCATTTTCGTTTGATTTGCATTACCTTTGCCGACGATAATGGCAATCAGGTGCCTGCGCGACACCATGATGTAAGGGAATCCGGTGAGAGTCCGGAACTGTTCCTGCAGCTGTAATCCCCGTTAAAGGGGTCTGCTTGTATAACGCCACTGATGCTGAGAATTCTAAAATTGAAAAATTGAAGAATTGAAATTGTCGGGAAGGTAAAGCAGACTGGGGAGAGTCAGAAGACCTGCCATTAGCGAGAGCAGAGCGAAGCTTGCTTCAGCTATGCCGAGCGAAGCAGGGCTCGACCGAAGGTCAAGCCTGCCATAAATATGATGACGTGCGCCCAGGAGCTGGCGCTACGGAACAAATGAGTAAGAAACGAATATTAGCTATTGGCTTTTGGCTATCGTCTGTCGCCGTGCTGGCACAGACGAGTGACATCTGGCGTCAGGACAGCTTGCAGGAGGTGGTGGTTACCGGTACGGGAACGCGCCATCTGCTGAAGGATGCCCCGGTACAGACAGAGGTTATCAGTCAAAAGATGCTGCAGCAGTATGGCGGGAAGAGTCTGGAGGACATTCTCGCCGGCCTAACCGCGTCGTTCGCCTTCAGCGAGGGCGATATGGGTAGTCAGATGCAGATGAACGGCCTGGGCAACAACTACATCCTTGTGCTCATCGACGGCAAGCGTATCCACGGCGACGTGGGGGGCGAGAACGACCTCTCGCTCATCGACCCTCATAACATTGAGAAGATAGAAATCGTGAAGGGTGCTCAGAGCGCACTCTATGGCAGCGATGCCATGGCAGGTGTCATCAACATCATCACGAAGAAACATACCGAGAAGGGCGTCTACGCCGACAACAGCACGCGCTACGGCACGCACAACGACCTGCGTCAGCACAACACCGTGGCCCTTACCTTTGGTAAGTTCAGTTCCCAGACCAACTTCCAGCTGCAACGCAACGACGGCTGGCAGAACACCGCCGAGGAGTTTGCCGAGGGAATGGTGCTCACCGACAGCAAGAACAAGACGGTGAACAAGTTCCGCAACTGGCAGCTGGCCGAGCGTCTGACCTTCCAGCCAACGTCCGCCCTACAGCTCTATGCCGAGGGTACCTACTACAAGAAGAATATCCTCAGGCCACGGAACGGCCGCCATCCCAGCTGCGACGTCTATACCTACGACCTGCGCTACAACAACGCCTCGGCATCGGTGGGCGGCAAGTGGTATCTTGGAGCAAGGGGCAAGGAGCAAGGAGCAAGAGGAGAGAGGGATGTCGTGTCGTTAGACGTGGACTGGAACAAGCACGCCTACTACTACGACTATACGGCCAAGCACTACGACTATGTGCTGTTGCAGGGCGAGGAGTATGGTGACCAGAACGGCGAGTGGTTCTCCGTGGCTATGCTGCCCGGACAAAGCAAGCTGCAGAGTGACCAGCAGCGGCTGATGGGACAGCTGAAGGGCATCTTCTATCTGCCTTATGGTCATACGCTGAACGCCGGTGCCGAGTACCGCTACGACTACCTGAAAGCTCCCGAGCGAACGGAGACGGGAACGGCCTATGACTGGACGGCAGCCTTGTATGTGCAGGATGAGCTCAATCCTCTCCGCTGGCTTAACATTACCGCGGGATTGCGACTGGTGGAGAACGGGAACTTTGGCCTCCGTCTGACGCCCAAGGTGAGCACGATGCTCTCGGCCGGTGACTTCCGCTTCCGGCTGGGCTGGAGCCAGGGTTTCAAGGCACCTACCGTCAAGGAACTGCACTACCGCTACCTGCACCTGATGGGCAGCAGCACGTTTTTCAATATCGGTAACATTGACCTGGATCCGCAGACCAGCAACTATTACTCTGCCAACGTGGAGTATCGCGGCAGGAAGCTGACGGCAGCGGTCACGGGCTACGTGAACAAGCTGGACAGGATGATTGCCCTGGTGAATGTGCCTATCGGCGAGATTCCCGCCGGTGTCACCACCGCCTATCTCGGCGACGGAAGCAGTAACGTGCAGGCACGGATGTACAAGAATATGGACGATGCACGGACGAGTGGCATTGATGTCACGCTGTCATATAAGTTGATGAAGGAGCTGACGCTGAACGCTGCATACAGCTACCTAGACACCGAGGCCCATCTGTACGATGAGAAGAAGGACCAGACGAACACCGTCATCATCGACGGCACGGCACATCATAAGTGGAGTGCCTCGGCGATGTACAGCCATACGTTCACACCCTGTTACAAGCTGGGCGTCAGTCTGTCGACACGTGGCAGCAGCAAACGCTACTATGAGAACAACGGCGATGGAAAGGCGTTCCAGATATGGCGTATCAACACCAGTCACGACCTTGGCAAGGCGGGCAGGATGCTGGCATACAGGGTGGAGCTGGGCGTCGACAACATCTTCGACTATGTGGACCGTACCATGCATCCTTACCATCTGGGCAACAACACGTCGGGAACGACGGTGTATGGCACCTTCACCATCAAATTCAATTACGGCAAGAACGTTAAAAACAATATTTATTCACCTAAACATAATTCTAACAATGATGAAGATTAAATCTTTGATTCTGGGCGCTATGGCCTTTGCTATGGTAGCCCCCGTCTTCACCGCCTGCAGCGATGATGACGATGACAAGACAGTGAACAACCTTGTGTCTGAATACGAGGTGAACGACCAGATGGTAGCCGCACAGAAGGCCAAGTCGGGCAAGAAGACGGCCGTCCTGCTCGTTGCCTTCGGCTCAACATGGAACAATGCCTTCCTGGCCTTTGATGCTACTAAGGCTGCCTACGAGAAAGCCTTCCCTGATGCCGACGTCTACGTCTCGTTTTCGAGCGACATCTGCATCAACCGTGCCAGCGCTGGTGAGAACACCGACGACAACGGCAAGATTGTGAAGCGCGACTACTACGAGCCCCGCTACCTGCTCCACGCCATCGGCGCTGCGAAATACAGCAAGATCTATGTGCAGTCGCTGCAGGTCATCCCTGGTGAGGAGTTTGCCGCTGTGGTTGCATCGGTCAAGAAGTTCATGAACAACGGTTACATTGCCAGTGCTCACCTCGATGATGCCTATCTCGCCAAGCTGGCCGACGACGAGGCCATCTTCCTGGGTATGCCCCTGCTGAACGACCCCGAGGAGGACATTCCCGAGGTAGCCAAGCAGCTGAACGCTTTGTATAAGGACGAGGCAGCCAAGGGTGCCGTTGCTTTCATGGGTCACGGCAACCCCGACAACTATGACACCTTTAAGGCTAACGTGCGTTACACTCAGCTGGAGGAGGCTCTCCAGAGCTACAGCCCCAACTACTTCGTTGGCACGGTTGATATGCCCGAGAACTACAAGCAGGATGTGATGGGCCGTATGAAGGCTAAGGGCATCAACAGCGGCAAGGTTTATCTCCATGCCCTGATGTCTATCGCCGGCGACCATGCTCATAACGATATGGCTGGTGAGGGCGAAGACTACTGGGACGCTGCTGAGCCTGAGAGCGAGGACAACAGCTGGTTCGAGTTCTTCGGCCACAAGGACTACGAGCCCGTCGTTCCCGTGGTGAAGAACCATCCTCAGGGTCTTCTGGAGCTCAACGGCGTGCTGAACGTCTGGATCAACCACACCAAGAACGCTGAGTTCCTGGAGGATGCCTATCACAGTATGTATCCTGAAGAATAAAACTCTCTCTGTTTGATGAAAAATATATTTTTCGTGTTCATGGTGGTACTCCTTTCGGGGAGTACCGCTTTTTCGCAAATACACAGGATGGAACGGCGCGACACGTCGATGACCAGCCGTACCTATAACCTGAACCCTGTCGTGGTGACGGGCTCAGGCCATCACCAGCGCCTGAAGTCGACGGCAACACCCGTGCGTGTGCTCTCCAGTCAGGAGATCAGCGAGCAGGGCATCAGCACCTTAGACGGCGCACTCACCCGCATGATGCCGCAGGTGTCGATGGCGCCCAACTCGATGGGGTCGCAGCTGCGACTCAACGGTCTTGGCAACAAGTACATCCTCATCCTGATCAACGGTCAGAAACTGTCGGGCGACATCTCGAACAATGTCGACCTGAATCGTATCAACATGGCACGCGTGAAGCGTATCGAGGTGCTCGACGGCGCAGCCTCGTCGCTCTATGGCAGCGATGCTATTGCGGGTGTCATCAACATCATCACCGACCAGCCGACACAGGACTTGGTCAGCGTCACCTCCGATACCCGTGTCTCCGGACATGGCGTCCTCACGGAGTCGGTGACGCTCGACGTCTATAAGAACGGCTTTGGCTCCTACACGTCGTTCTCACACGACCAGGCAGACAGCTATCGTAACAACGATCTGGAATACGTGAAAGGCTCCGACACAGAAACGCAACCATCGATAGCCCCGCTCTTTACGGGTTATCGCTCCAACATCCTCGGACAGAAATTCACTTATGCCCCCGACCAGCATCTGGCTCTGAACGCGGGTGTAGACTACTCATACAAGATTACCGACCGCCCCAATACCGCCACAGTCCCCGAAGGTTCTCCTACGGGAACCACGGCCCCCACCGGCGGCACCGACTACGAGATGCGCTACAAGGGCTTTCGCTGGAATGTGGGAGGTATCTATAAGTTTACGGCGAAGAACTCCCTCCAAGCCGACTTCGTGACCGACCGCTTCCGCTACGGAAAGGAGTACGACGTGGAGACGAAGACGAATCACGTTGGCGACTACGTCCAGTCGAAGAAACAGCGCATGATGGAAGGACGGCTGAAGGCCATCCTTGGACTGACGTCGAACTCGACGACCATCGTCGGTGGCGACTGGCGCAGGGACAACCTCATGGCTACCAGCGGCAACATCGACCAGCACGTCTATTCGCTGGCCGCCTACGCCCAGCACGAGATGAAGTTCCTGAAGGATTTTACGGCTACCCTCGGACTGCGACTGACGCACCATGAGACCTTCGATCAGCACCTGACGCCGAAGGCTACGCTGATGTATGCCCCGGGAAACTTTCGGTTCCGTGCTACCTACTCGGCGGGCTTCCGTGCCCCGGGCCTGGACGAGCTCTACTACCATTACTTCTCCGTGAATCGCGGTAAGGCACAGATTAGCTTCGGTAACCAAGACCTGAAGCCAGAGAAGAGTCACTACGTCGCGCTGAATGCAGAATACCGTAACGAGGTGATTGCTGTCAGCGCAACGGGCTACATCAACCGCATCAACGACATGGTGGTGAAGCAGAACGTCGAGGTCGACGACGACAGCCGTAGGATGCTTATGGCGGAGTTTCCGGAGATGACACAGGACCAGGCCGACAAGATGGTCTCCTATGCCCTCTATCAGAACAGCGACAAGGGCGACGTGAAGGGCGTGCAAGTCAACGCCTCGGCGAATGTGTTCCAGGGCTTTAACCTCTCTGCCAACTATGTCTATACCTACGCCAGGACGAAGAGTGGCGAGGAGTGGACGGTGCTGGAGCGCAGCATCCGTCATGCTGCTACGATTGCCGCCAACTACCATCACTCGTGGGGCCGTTACGGTCTGACGGTGAACGTCAACGGCCGTCTGCAGTCGAAGACCTATTACACTGGCAGCTATGAGAATGCTCCCGGCTTCGGCGTGTGGAACCTCAATACCACCCATGCGCTTGATGTCGTGAAGTGGGCTTATCTGGAACCCAGTGTCGGTGTGGATAACGTCTTCGACAAGGTTGACCGTCGGATAGACTCGTCAACGCGTAAGTATGCGCTCTACTCGCCGGGCCGTATGCTGGTGGTAGGGCTGAAAGTGAAGTTTAAGTAGAAGGACTATGGGAAAGATCATTGTAGCAGGCATTGGACCTGGCTCCCCTCAGGACATCACCCCCGCCGTGCTCGAAGTCGTACGCGAGGCCGATGCCATCGTTGGTTATCAGTATTACTTCCAGTTTATCCAGCCCTACGTGCGGGAGGATTGTCAGTGCATCGACACGGGCATGAAGAAAGAACGCCAGCGTGCCGAGCAGGCATTCGAGTTGGCGGAGCAGGGAAAGACGGTGGTGGTCATCTCCTCTGGCGATGCCGGTATCTATGGCATGACACCGCTGATCTACGAGATGCGGCGCGAGCGTGGTAGCGACATACAGGTATCGTCGTTGCCGGGCATCTCCGCGTTCCAAAAGGCGGCCTCGCTGCTTGGCGCACCCATCGGCCATGATATGTGCATCATCTCGCTCAGCGACCTGATGACGCCCTGGGAGGTCATCGAGAAGCGGATTGTCGCCGCTGCCATGGGCGATTTCGTGACCGCCATCTACAACCCGAAGTCGCATGGACGCTACTGGCAGCTGTACCGTCTGCAGGAGCTTTTCCTGCAGCATCGTGCCGCCGACACCCCTGTGGGCTATGTCCGTCAGGCGGGGCGCGAGGACCAGAACGTGAAGGTGACAACACTCAGTGCCTTCGATCCCGAGGATGTCGATATGTTTACCGTCATCCTCATCGGGAACTCGCAGTCCTATGTCGCTGACGACAAGATGATTACCCCTCGCGGATACTATCGTGATATTGCTCAGGACCAAGGCAAGGTTGGCCAGAATATCATGATTGAATCCTTCCGTACCATTGAGGGAGAGCTGCGAAGGAAGGACTATCCCCTTGACCATAAGTGGGCGTTGCTCCACGCTATCCATACCACTGCCGACTTCGATATGGAGAACATCCTCTATACCGATGAAGGGGCTGTGGAGACACTGTACAAGAAGGTGCGCTCGGGAGAGCTGAAGACGATTGTGACTGACGTGACGATGGTGACGAGCGGCATCCGAAAGGGTGCCCTTCAGCGACTCGGCATTGAGGCCAAGTGCTACCTCTCTGATCCGCGCGTAGCAGAGATGGTCAATGCTCAATCTCTCAATCTCTCAATCTCTCAATTAACGAGAACTCAGGCCGGCATCCGTCTGGCCGTCGAGGAGCATCCTGACGCCCTCTTCGCCTTTGGCAATGCCCCGACGGCACTCATGGAACTCTGTGACTTGATACGTAAGGGGAAGGCCCGTCCGGCAGGTATCATCGCTGCCCCTGTAGGCTTCGTCCATGTCCGCGAGTCGAAACACATGGTGAAACCTTTCCGCGACATTCCGAAGATTATCGTCGAGGGACGGAAGGGCGGCAGCAACCTCGCTGCCACGCTCTGTAATGCCATCCTTACCTTCGACGATGCTGAACAGCTGAAGCCAGGAAGAGACCTGTGAGAATTGAAGAATTGAATAATTGAAGAATTGAAGGGATTGAAGATGGTGAAAAAGTTGCATCCGCTGATGTTCGTAGGAACGGGTAGCGACGTTGGCAAGAGCATCGTTGCTACGGCGTTCTGTCGTATTCTGAAGCAGGACGGCTACCACCCCGCGCCGTTCAAGGCACAGAACATGGCGCTGAATAGCTATGCCACCCCCGAAGGCTTCGAAATAGGCCGGGCACAGGCCGTGCAGGCGGAGGCGGCGGGCATCCCCTGTCATACGGACATGAACCCCCTGCTGCTGAAGCCTAACTCCGACCATACCAGTCAGGTGGTGCTTCACGGACGACCTATCGGTAACAAAGATGCTTATGATTTCTGGAAACCTACTCCTAACCCCTTCCAAAAAGGAGGAGAACTGGACTTCCGTCAAGAAGTGTGCGATGCTTTCGACCGCTTGGCTGCCCGTTACAACCCCATCGTGATGGAAGGGGCGGGGAGTGTCTCGGAGCTGAATCTGAGGGGCCGTGATATCGTGAATATGTCGATGGCCCGTCATGCGAAGGCTGATGTCATCCTTGTCGGCGACATCGACCGCGGTGGTGTTTTTGCCTCCGTCTATGGTAGCATCATGCTCCAGACACCCGAGGACCGCCAGCTCATCAAGGGCATCATCATCAACAAGTTCCGTGGCGACCTGCGTCTCTTCGATGACGGTCGCCGGATGCTCGAAGACCTCTGCGGTATCCCCGTGTTGGGTGTCATCCCTTATTACAAGGATATCCACATTGACGAGGAGGACTCCGTGGCCCTGGCCCAAAAGAATTATCAATTATCAATTCTCAATTCTCAATTAATACAAGTCGCCGTTGTCCTGCTACGCCATATCAGCAACTTCACCGACTTCGACACGCTGGAGCGTGACCCGCGTGTGAATCTCTTCTATACCAGCAACGTAGACGACATCAGTCGGGCGGACATCATCATCCTGCCCGGCACGAAGTCGACACTCGACGACCTGCTGGAGCTGCGGCGCAACGGCTGTGCGCAAGCTATCCAGCGGGCACACCGCGACGGCCGTATGGTGGTGGGCATCTGTGGTGGCTACCAGATGCTTGGACTGACGGTAGAAGACCCCGACGGCATCGAGGGCAGCATCACGAGTCTGCCGGGTCTCGGGCTGCTGCCCATCCGCACCACGATGACGCCCGAGAAGACGACGCGTCAGGTGACATTCCCGTTTGAGGGACAGGAGTGCCGCGGCTACGAGATCCATCAGGGTGTGAGCGACACCGATGAGGCTATCCTGCAGACAGACCATTGTGTCGGCACCTATATCCACGGCTTCCTCGACAATGCCCCCGTCATCGACTGGCTGATAAACAGAGCGTCTCATGGGGACAGCCCCTCAGATGTTCGTGGAAAGAGTCCCCGTGATCTGCAGGCGTTTAAGGACGAACAGTACGACCGTCTGGCCGCTCACGTGCGCCAGTATGTCGATATTGACAAGGTGTACCAGATCCTGACCGATGACTAACGCCATGACCCTGCTCATCGGCTGGGTGCTCGACCTCCTTTTCGGCGACCCCCAGCGGCTGCCACACCCCATCGTGTGGTTCGGCAGGATAATCGCTTTCTGTGAGCATCGCTTGAATAAAGGGAGTCATCGCAAACTAAAAGGTGCTTTTGTGGCTGTTGGCCTCATCGCTGCAACTTTTGGCATAGGAACAATTATCAATTGCAAATTGTCAATTCTCAATTTTGTTATAGTCTTCTACTGTCTTGCCGGCACGACGCTTATCCGCGAGGTGCGTGAGGTGTTCCGTGCTGTCGACCGCTCACTGGAAGAGGGTAGGGCACAGGTGGCCCGCATCGTTGGCCGCGACACCTCGGAGCTGACGGCACAGGAAGTGCGTACGGCGGCGCTGGAGACGCTGGCCGAGAATCTCAGCGACGGCGTCATCGCCCCGCTGTTCTGGTTTATGCTCCTCGGCACCCCAGGGATGTTGGCTTACAAGATGGTGAACACCCTCGACTCGATGATTGGCTACCGCACAGAGCGCTACCGTGACTTCGGCTGCTGGGCCGCCCATATCGACGACATCGCCAACTTCATCCCCGCTCGACTGACCGCCCTGCTGATGATTATTGTTGCGGCAAAACCGCAACTTGCAGGTTTTGTGTGGCGCAACGGACGCAACCACGCTTCGCCCAACAGCGGCTATCCCGAAGCGGCGCTGGCAGGCATCCTCAACTGTCGTTTCGGTGGCACACACACCTATTTCGGTCAGGTCTTTGAAAAGCCGTATATCGGCGAGAACGACCGCCTGCTCACCACCGACGACATGAAAACAGCCGTCCGGGTAAACCGAACGGCTGAAGTATTGATGGTGGCGATGGTCGTCGTGGTATCGTGCCTAATAGCAGTTTACGATTAACGACAGGTAGAACGACAATTCTACCAGTAGGCAGACGGCACCGCAGCAGTCGCCGGTATAGCCGTGCAGTCGGCGCCAGATAAGCAGGTAGAGGAAATACATTACCAGACAGGGTGGGAAGATGAGTAGCGTCCAATCCACCAGCTCCCAGTATATCCAGCAGAAAACCGCCAGCGGCAACAGACCCTGTACGGCGAGGCTGATGCCCGCCTTGACGCTGGGCTTGCGGTAGACGGTGCGCGACTTCGCCGTCTCCTCCGTCCGGGCGTAGGGCATCATCAGGATGAGCTGCGATGTCACCATCTTACTGAACGGGTCGGCAGCGATGACGGCGAGGGCAGCCATCTTGACTGGTAGTGACAGAAGACAGACGAAGAGCAGGGCGAAGTAGAGCACCAGGGCGATGACGCCATAGGTGCCTATCCGCGAGTCCTTCATGATGTCGAGGATGCGCTGACGGTCCGAGCCTCCGCCGCCGAAGCCGTCGAAGAAGTCGGCCAGTCCGTCCTCGTGGAGGGCTCCCGTTAGGAGCAGTCTGACAACGATGGCCAACAAGATGGCCACCGTGTAGGGAAGATACATGCTGCCCACCCATAGCGTTGCAGCCATCGTTCCGCCGGTGAGCCATCCCGTCAGCGGCCAGTGCTCGACGACGGTCTGGTAACACTCACGTGGCGGCTGGCACAGACGCCAGAACGGCAGGCGTGTGAAGTAAATGAACGCCGCGAGGATGCGGTCGTACCAATGGGTCTGGTCAATGTCTATCTCCATATCAAAAGTATTTCGTGATGTGTGCGTCCTGAAAGTTGTTCATCTCGTTCATCATGCGTACGGCAGAGTCGACGATGGGGTAGGCGCAGAGGGCTCCCGTACCCTCGCCCAGCCGCAGGCCCAGCGACAGCAGGGGCTTGGCTCCAAGGAAGTCGAGCATCCGCTTGTGGCCGCTCTCGTCGCCGCAATGCGTAAAAATCATGCACTCCTTGGCCTCGGGCTTCAGCTGACTGGCTGCCAGTGCACAGGCCGTCATGATGAAGCCGTCGACGAGCACCACCATGCGCCGTTCGGCGGCGCGAAGCATCGCTCCGATGGCTGCCACCATCTCGAAGCCGCCGAAGTAGCGGGTTATCAATGCACAATGCTCAATGCTTAATGCATAATTGTTTTGTGTAGAGTTTAGAGTGTAGAGTTTAGAGTTTGCTACCGCCTTGGACAGGACCTCGTACTTATGGCGGATGCCTGCGCTGTTGAGACCAGCACCGGCACCGATACACTCATCGAGGGGGATGTTGCAGAAGAGGTGCATCCAGATGCTCGACGGCGAGGTGTTGCCGATGCCCATCTCGCCGATGCTCACAATGTTACAGCCCTTCTTGGCGCAGTCGTCGACGAGGTCGGCGCCCACTTTTAGTGCCTGCTCGTACTCCTCTTCACTCATTGCCGGCTCATAGAGAAAATTCTTCGTGCCACGGGCTATCTTGCGGTCAATAATGCCAGGAACCTGTGACAGGTCGTAGTCAACGCCCACATCGATGATACTCAAGTCGAAGCCATGTTGTCGGCAGAACATATTGACGCCTCCGCCGCCCCGTGTGAAGTTGATCATCTGTTGCCAGGTGACCTCACGCGGACTGACGCTGACACCCTCGCGCTCGATGCCGTGGTCACCGCCCAGCAGCAGATGGCAGGGGTGGGTGAGCCGCGGCTCCAGCGTCTCCTGGATCAGACACACCTGCATGGCCAGTTCTTCCAACCGTCCCAATGATCCTTTCGGCTTGTTTAGGTTGTCAATCTTCTGTTGTATTTCGTCTTTGAAATGCATAATGCTCAATGCTTAATGCTTAATGTTTAATGGAATGCCGCTGACCATGAGGATGACCTCGTCGGCCTTTGCGGCGATGTACTGGTTCATCCAGCCCTGAAGGTCGGTGAAGCGGCGCTGTAGGGCGTTGGTGCTGACACCGCCGGAGCCAATCTCGTTGGTGACGAAGATGAACGTCGCGTCCTGTGCCGTGAAACGGTCGAACTCCGCCTTGGCAGTCTGGAGAACCTCTGAGACCTCTTGTGTTTCTGAGGCTTCTGAGTTGTTGTAAAGCAGGTTCGTCAGCCAGAGGGTCACACAGTCGATGACCACCACTCGTCCTGTGACGTCGTGGCGGCTCAGCTTTTGTTCCTCTTCGATGTTCGTCCACTGTGGTCCGCGCCGCTGCTGGTGTGCCACGACACGCTGCCGAAACTCTTCGTCCCAGATGTGGGCCGTTGCCAAGTAGACGGGTGTCTCAGAGAGGCTGAGCGCCAGTTCCTCGGCCTTTTGGCTCTTGCCGGAGCGTTGTCCGCCCGTAATCAGTGTAATTTTCTTCATATTTGGTCGCAAAGTTACATATTTTTTGGAAACTTTGAAAGTATTCTCCGAAATCTTTGTACCTTTGCAGCCAAAATAATTAAAAAGCTGACAATATGAAACATCAATTACGCAGTGCAGTGTGTACAGAAGGCCGCCGTATGGCAGGAGCCCGTGCCCTGTGGGTGGCTAATGGCATGAAGAGAGAGATGTTCGGCAAGCCGATTATTGCCGTGGTTAATTCATTTACGCAGTTTGTGCCGGGACATACCCATCTGCATGAGGCTGGCCAGATTGTGAAACGCGAGATTGAGGCGCTGGGCTGCTATGCCGCCGAGTTCAACACCATCGCCATCGACGATGGCATCGCCATGGGTCACGATGGTATGCTTTACTCGCTGCCCTCACGCGACATCATTGCCGACAGCGTGGAGTATATGGTCAACGCCCACAAGGCCGACGCCATGATCTGCATCTCGAACTGCGACAAGATTACGCCGGGCATGCTGATGGCTGCCATGCGTCTGAATATCCCCGCCGTCTTTGTCAGCGGCGGCCCCATGGAGGCCCACAAGCTGAATGGCGAGAATGCCGACCTCATCACCGCCATGGTCAAGGGTGGTGACCCGACGGTGAGCGACGAGGAGCTGGCGAAGGTTGAGCAGATGGCCTGTCCCGGATGCGGCGCCTGCTCGGGTATGTTCACCGCCAACTCAATGAACTCCCTGACGGAGGCCATCGGTCTGAGCCTGCCCGGCAACGGTAGCATTCTGGCTACCCACAAGAACCGCATACAGCTGATGAAGGATGCTGCCAAGCAGATCGTCAAGAACGCCCTGGCCTACTACGAGGACGGCGATGAGAGTGTGCTGCCGAGGAGCATTGCTACCCGTCAGGCATTCCTCAACGCCATGACGCTCGACATCGCCATGGGCGCCTCCACCAATACCGTGCTCCACCTGCTGGCCGTGGCCCAGGAGGGAGGGGTGGACTTCACGATGGCCGACATCGACGCCCTCTCGCGCAAGACACCGTTCCTCTGTAAGCTTGCCCCGAACTGGCAGAAGTACAGCATCCAGGAGGAGAACCGCGCCGGCGGCATTCTCGGCATCCTGGGCGAGCTGGCCAAAGGCGATTTGCTTGACCTCTCTTGCAAGCGCGTCAACGGCGCCACGCTGGGCGAGGATATCGAGAAATACAGTATCCTCAAGGCGGACATCGACCCCGAGGCCGACCGCATCTACCATAGTGCCCCCGGCGGCAAGTTCAGCAATGTCATGGGTTCGCAGGACGCCCGCTGGGAGAGTCTCGACACCGACCGCGAGAACGGTTGTATCCGCGACATCGAACACGCCTACACGAAGGACGGCGGCATGGCTGTGCTCTTCGGCAACATCGCCAAGGACGGCTGTGTGGTAAAGACCGCCGGCGTCGACGAGTCGCTGTGGCACTTTGAGGGCCCTGCCGTGGTCTTCGACTCACAGGAAGACGCCTGCGAGGGTATCCTCGGTGGCAAGGTGAAGAAAGGCGACTGCGTGGTCATCACCCACGAGGGTCCGAAGGGTGGTCCCGGTATGCAGGAGATGCTCTATCCCACGAGCTATATCAAGTCAATGCACATGGGCAAGGAGTGTGCGCTGATTACCGACGGCCGCTTCTCAGGCGGTACCAGTGGCCTGAGCATCGGACACATCTCGCCCGAGGCAGCCAACGGCGGTAACATCGGCAAGATCAAGGACGGTGACATCATCGTCATCGATATCCCCAGTCGCTCTATCAACGTGAAACTCTCCGACGAGGAGCTGGCAGCCCGTCCGCAGCAGCCGCTGAAGCGCAATCGCGTGGTAAGCAAGGCCCTCCGCGCCTACGCCCAGAGCGTCTCCTCAGCGGACAAAGGCGGCGTAAGAATATTAAATGAGTAATGAGACATTAAAATGAGAGACAGAATAACAGGATCGAAAGCCCTGATGAGGGCGTTGCAGGCTGAGGGCGTGAAGACCATCTTCGGCTACCCTGGCGGCAGCATTATGCCCGTCTACGATGCGCTGTTCGACTACACACGTGGAGTGAAGAAATGTTTTGACCACATACTGGTGCGCCATGAGCAGGGTGCCACCCATGCTGCCGAGGGCTATGCCCGTGTCAGCGGTGAGGTGGGCGTGGCCCTGGTAACCAGCGGCCCTGGCGTGACCAACACGCTGACGGGTGTGGCCGATGCCATGCTTGACTCCACCCCTATCGTCGTCATTGCTGGTCAGGTGCCTATCGGTGCTCTTGGCACCGACGCCTTCCAGGAGGTCGACCTCGTGGGTGTGGCACAGCCCATCTCGAAGTGGTCCTACCAGATACGCCGAGCCGAGGATGTGGCGTGTGCAGTCAGCCGTGCATTCTACATCGCACGCACAGGAAGGCCTGGTCCCGTGGTGCTCGACTTCGCCAAGAATGCGCAGGTCGAGGAGATTGACTGGGAACCCAAGAAGGTGGACTTCATACGCTCGTACGTGCCTTATCCTAAGCTTGACGAGGCTGCTGTCCGCGCCGCCGCCGAACTGATTAACAACGCCAAGAAGCCGCTGGCGCTGGTAGGGCAGGGGGTTGAGCTGGGTAACGCCCAGGAGGAGTTGAAGGCGTTCTTGGAGAAGGCCGATATTCCCGCTGGCCGCACGATGCTCGGACTCTCGGCGCTGCCTTCGAACCATCCGCTGAACGTCGGCATGCTCGGCATGCACGGCAACTACGCCGTGAACCTGAAGGAACAGGAGTGCGACGTGCTGATTGCCATCGGCATGCGTTTCAGCGACCGCGTGACGGGCAATACGAAGACATACGCCAAACAGGCGAAGATTATACACCTGGACATCGACCGTTCGGAGATAGACAAGAACGTGAAGGCTCATGTGGCGGTGGTGGCCGACTGTAAGGAGTCTCTGCCGGCACTGACCGCACTCCTGAAGAAGAACAACCATCAGGCGTGGCGCGACTCGTTCCGTGAACTCGACGAGAAGGAACGGATGAAAGTCATTGAGCCCGCCATCCATCCCACGGAGGGTCCGCTGCTCATGGGCGAGGTGGTGAATACCGTCGCCGAGCAGTCTGCTGATGATGCTGTCCTTGTGACGGATGTCGGTCAGAACCAGCTATTTGCGACGCGTTACTTCAAGTATCACCACAATCGTAGCATCTGCACCAGCGGAGGCTTGGGAACGATGGGCTACGGCATGCCGGCTGCCATTGGAGCCACCTTCGGAGCCCCCAATCGTCAGGTGTGCTGCTTCATGGGCGACGGCGGTTTCCAGATGTGTATTGAGGAGCTGGGCACCATCATGGAGCAGAAGGCTCCGGTGAAGATGATTCTGCTGAACAACCACTACTTGGGCAACGTGCGCCAGTGGCAGGATATGTTCTGGATGCGCCGCAAGTCGTTCACGAAGATGATGAATCCCTGCTACGAACTGATAGCCCAGGGCTACGGCATTCCCTATCAGGCCGTTACCGACCGCAAGGACCTGGCTGCCGCTGTAGAGAAGATGCTGACAACCGACGGACCGTTCATCCTGGAGTGTGCCATCAAGGAGGAGGACAACGTGCTGCCGATGACGCCGCCGGGCATGAATGTTGATGATATGATGTTGGAGATATAAGATATGGAAGAGAAGAAACTATACACCCTGCTGGTCTATTCCGAGAATGTGGCTGGTATCCTGAACCAGGTGACGGCTGTCTTCACGCGCCGTCAGGTGAACATCGAGAGTCTGAACGTGTCGGCCTCGAGTATCCCTGGTGTGCATAAGTACACCATCACCGCGTGGAGCGACGAGGACCAGATAGTCAAGATTACCCGTCAGATAGAGAAGAAAATCGACGTCGTGAAGGCCAACTACTTCACTGACGACCAGTTGTTTATCCGCGAGACAGGTCTCTACAAACTGGCCACGGACAAGGTGCTTGCCAACCCCGAGATCTCTCGCACCGTCCGTCGCTATGAGGCGAGCATCACCGAGGTGAACCCCACCTACACCATTGTCATGAAACATGGTGTGACGGAGCAGATCATCGACCTCTATCGTGCCCTCGACGCCTACGGCT
The DNA here is from genome assembly GCA_016285245.1 of Prevotella sp. GTDB lineage: Bacteria > Bacteroidota > Bacteroidia > Bacteroidales > Bacteroidaceae > Prevotella. The sequence continues at coordinate 3,589 of JAEEQH010000034.1, read as the reverse complement.
GTGTGCTGCAGTACACCCGTTCGGGGCGTATTGCCGTCACCCGCGGCAAGCAGGAGCAGGTCAGCGAGTTCTTGGAGGAGAGAGAAAAAAACATTAAGCCTTAGGCATTGAGCATTGTTATGAAGAAGTCCGTATTATTCTTGTTGTGCTGCCTGCTGTGGACGGTAAGTGCCCAGGCTCAACATCCTGTCGGCCTCTGGAAAGAAGCTGTCACCACCATTGTTAACGAGATGGACAGTATTGTCTTCACCGGTAAGGAACCGACATCCCCTGATGCTGTCGGCATATGGAAGGGCGGTGTACCCAGTATCATCAGTGGACTGGATAGTATCGTTTTCAACAGAGACTATCTGATTCATCCCGAAGGTCTGGACCTTGGTATTGTGAATGAGCCGACAGAGACAGAGGTCTTCCTCCAAACGCTGAGTTCGGACGAAGAGAGTGCCGAGGCGGTTGTCCTGAGTCATGAGGATTCTGTGAAGTATAATTCCATCGCCGAAGAGGTGCTGGCCATGTTTGCTGCTGACGATGAGCCGAATCAGATGCTGGCCCGCCGTGCAGGCAATACTGGCGATGAGTATGCCGATGAAGCCATGCGCAAACGTGGAAAGAATGTCTTCGAGTGGGAGGGTATCCTGATTGATAATCATCGGTGGAACAGTGGTACGTGGGGACCAACACTCTATGGCGACTTCTATACTTACTATACCACGTTCTACGAGAATGGCAAGCGCTATCTCTTTGTCGTTTTCTACGAGTTTGGTGGATTCAAGTACAACCGCCGTGCTTTCCTGAAACTTGGTCAGGTGAACAACGGTAAGGTGGTGGGTGACCTTGGCATTAAAAGCAATAATGAGGAAGAGGGAAAATACGTGAAGATCACCAAAGGACAGACATATGCCTACCAGCGTGTCTGTATTGATGACTTCTTCCAGAATACGGACTATGGTTTTGCCGGTTGTATCAGCTTCTTCCCCCTTATTATTACGGAGAACGGTGGACAGCGCGATTACAGCAATCCTATCTATGTCCATACAACGCCCTTGATGAATGGCTATTCAGAGAAACCCCATGAATGGGCTCATCATAATAATGGCTTCATTTTCGGTTCGGTTAACAATGTTCCAGTATATTGTAATACGTCTCAAAACTCGGACGGATCAATCAATTGGAATATACATGCAAATAATTATCAATGTGTGGATATATGTAAACGATATATTGTTGATTTCTATCCGTTTTGGACAATAAAATCCTCAACAGGCAGTGCCAAAAACTGGGAGGATTTACGGCGAAAAGACAAAGATCACTTTACTGTATACGACAACAACGGCGTCGAGCGGGTGCGCGAAGGCGACATCGTAGTGTGGAATAGTGCTGCGGGACATGTTGGTGTCGTTATCCACTGCGAGAAGGACACGGTCTGGGTGGCTCACCAGAATGGTGGTGATGGCCTTAGGGCCTATGCGATAGGAGCTATGCTGTCGATAGATAAGAGTGGCAGGCTCAGGGATATCAATCCTTATACTAACAATTCTTCAATCCACGGGAGTGAGCAGCCTATCCCTGTCTTTATCCGCGTCAACCTTAACGAAAAGAACGCTACTCCCGTTATTGATCCCGAGCCAGAACCAGATCCCGAGCCGGAGCCTGTCAAGGCGATGAACTGTGACGTGACGAGTCTTGACTTCGGCGAGATTGGGGTAGGAGAGGAGAAGAAGATGATCTTCAATGTGACGAACACGGGCGATGAAACGCTGACCTTCTCGCCGATGCTCGTTGAGTCTAACGCCAACGGCGTGTTCATCGTCAGTGGCGGTCCGAAGACCCTTGCCAAGGGCAACGGCCAGGGCTATACCGTCACCTTCAAACCTACCGCGGCTGGCACCTTTACGGGCAAGATTACCGTTCGTACCGACGCTGCCAACCACCCCGAATGGACTATCACCCTGTCGGGCAAGGCAACCGTTGCCGAGCAGTGGGGCGAGAAGAAGATGGTCTGCTCGGGTGTGTCGGACAATACGCAGTACACCCTCTACAAGCAGCCCAACCTGGCGAAATACCGCACGAACAGTGCTGGTACGAAGTTCTACCAGACGAGGCTTATCGTCGATGTGACCTATCAGGGTGTGACCGTCTCCAGCCCCGTCACCTCCGATGTCTATATTGATCCGAACGGCGCTCAGTCCATCATGGCTCTCACCTATCAGGGCAGCATGGACTCTGGTATGGGTATGCTCGTCATCTTCACCAGTTCGAAGGCCGAGGGCAACAACAACCTCATGAACGGCTATGCCTACATAACGGGCTACCAGAGCCGTACACCTATGCGTATGTTCTTCTCCACCGAACAGACGGAGCATGTCTTTGAGAACAAGAACTACGGCTGGTATCCCACGTTCTTCTATGACGACAGCGGCACACTGGCCGTCCGCCACTTCTGCCCGGACAACAACAAGATTATAGAATCCTACTACGATTATCCCGTGTGGGAGTCCTACGAGATGGGCACCACCACAAAGTCCGACTACGAGAACTTCTGGAAGAATCTCCGCAAGCCGCAGTTCCTGGAACAGCCTGATATGCCGTGGTATTAAGCATTAAGCATTGAAATGGACAAGATAGGACGTTACGAGTTTCTGGCCGAGCCGTTCCACTGCGACTTCAGTGGACGGCTGTTCATGGGCCATCTGGGCAACCACCTGCTCAACGCCGCCGATTTCCACTCTACGGACCGCGGCTTTGGTATGAAGTACCTGCTGGGCATCCACCGCTCGTGGGTGCTCTCGCGACTGGCTATCGAGATGACGGAGATGCCCACGATGTACACCCGCTTCAATGTTGAGACGTGGGTGGAGTCGGCCATGCGCTACTTCACCTCGCGTAACTTTGCCGTGTTGGGCGATGAAGGAAAGGTCTACGGCTATGGCCGCAGCATCTGGGCGATGATCGACACCGAGACGCGCCAGCCCACGGACATCTTCTCCATTGACAACGGTGCCATCAACGACTGGATTGTCAGCGACAAGTCTTGTCCCATAGACAAGGGCGGTCGTGTGAAGATGGGCGACGGCGCAGAGCTTGTGCGTACCATCGACACCAACTACAACGATGTCGACATCAACGGCCACATCAACTCCGTGAAGTACATTGAGCACGTCCTCGACCTCTGGCCCATCGACTGGTACCGCGAGCACGCCCTCCGTCGCTTCGAGATAGCCTACGTCGCCGAGGCCCATGGCGGCGACCGCCTCTCGTTCTACATGGAGAAAGAAGACGCCTCATTCTTCAACGTTCGCATCGTCCGCACCGATGGCACGGAGTGCTGCCGCAGCAAGGTGGAGTTTGTCTAAAGACGCTAAGAATACTAAAGATATGAAAAAAGCACTATTACTCATCCTGACACTATGTCTCTCGCAGCTGATGATGGCTGGTAAGCGGTCATTTTAGACCGTATTGCGTACCTTATATATATTGATTATCTTTGCGGCGTTTTGTTTTTAAACGCTTCATAGAATGATCAACAAGAAGAAAGAAGGAGGCTTCTACGCCTCAAAAGTGAGACTGTTTCTCAATGAGTACGATGGGA
>JAEEQH010000052.1 GCA_016285245.1 Prevotella sp. | reverse complement strand
AATGCGTTTGTCATTTCCGGACCGGGTCTTCCGTCCTTGTTGTAGGCAAGTACGGTGGTGCAATACGTGGCACGGGTGCCCACCAACAGAGCCAACCGCAGCGAGTCCGTGACGTTCTGCCCTTCCTCGTCCTGTGTCTGAATGGTGTAGTTGTAGAATGCTACAAACTGGGTTGAGTCAACCTTCTCAGCCTTAGCTCCTATAGTCAGCGCAAGCGCAATCATTGTCATTAAAATCTTTTTCATATTGCTGTTTATTTTCGGAATTATTGTTTTCACTGTATTTTGTTGTCAGCAAACAACAATTTACACACATTTTGTTGTCTGCAAACAACAATTTTAATACATTTTTGTTAATTACAGATAACATTTTTATTGTTTTTTGTTGTTAACGGACAACATTTTTTGCATTATTTTGTTGTTTTGTGTCAACATTTCTGTCTTTTTTATTTGACGCGTAAGGTAAAAAGTGCTCCCGGACGATCATACCTGACAGTGCGGGAGCCGCTTCATAATTACAACTTAATTAACTACATTATTCTAATTCATACATTGTACTGATTTATGAAGCGTTTCATCTACCTTGAAATCAATCCCTACTATTCATTTTTCTCATAATCATCTCATAATCTTTCCAATTAAATAGTAAATATTCTATTGACTAATACAAATTTCGGAAGTAATAAGATGAAGTTAAATAGGAAGTTATTATATATAATTAGGAATTAGGAATGATTAGACTATCGTCTCATATTCTTATATTCTCGTATTCTTTAGTCCGCAAACGTCCTGTGCGAAGCACATTACTTCCAATTTTACTCCCATTTTACTTCAGAAACATGAACCACTTTATTTGTGATTTGAAACACGAATTTGCGGTCGGAGAAACAACATGCTGATATTTATTTTTTCTTCGGGTTCTTGTTCCAGTGATACACCAGATGCAGCATGACATAGTGCGGGAGGGAGCGGTACCACGTTTCGGTGCGGCCCTGGGCATTGACGGTGTATTGGGTGGAGGAAAGCTGGTGGAGGATGTCGAAGGCTTCGATGCGGGCGATGAGCTTGCCTTTGAGGAACGGCTGGCTGATGGAGGCATTGAGCACGAAGTCATCGGTGTTTAGTTCGCCGCTGCCATAGCCTCGACGGGAGTACATGTTGCAGTCGGCAGACAGCGTGGTATTCAGGCGTGGCAGGGTGTAGCGGGCGGAGAGGCCGTACTGGAAGTCGGTGGCGTTGAGTGTCTCGAAATCGTACATCTTGCCCTCCGAGTGCCGCCAGCGGATGTCGCCCGTGGCACGGATGTTCAGCGTACCTTTGTTGTATTGAATATAGGCGTTGTCGTGGAGGGTCAGGGTGTTGACAATGTTCTCCTCGCTTGCCGTCATGCCCGCGAGCATGGCGTGGTCGACAGAGTGATGATAACCCGCATCGGCGTTGGTCTGCCACGTCCAGTAGCGGTTCTTGTCGATGGCGCGGCTGATGCCGAACACGCCCTTCAGCGTGTAGGCTCCGCTGACGTTCTGGGGACGGTAGGTATAGACGCCGCTTGCAGGGTCGTATGCCACCGACTGCGCCGTGCTGCGATGCTGGTAGTTGAGCGAGGTGCCGACGTGGAACGACTGCTGATGGCCGTGGGCGTTCTTGTCGAAGTAGTCGATGTTGGCATTTGTGGTCACGTTGCCCTTCAGGCCGGGATTGCCCTCGCGGACGATGAGCGGCTGGCTGTCGTCGCGCCATCCGATGCGGTTCATCAGCTGCGCACTGTAGCGGTTGTGGCTTAGGCTGAAGCGGAGGTCGTGCTTGCCGTCCTCGCTCATCAGCCGGGACGAGGCCGAGGCGTTCAGGAATACGGTGTTCTGCGTGGCCACCGTGTCTATCATGCCCCGCTCGTAGTCAAGCCGTTCGTGGCGCACGGGCAGGGTCAGTACAATATCCCACCGCTGATACTCCATCGACATCGGCAGGTCGGGATAGGGCTTGCACTTGGCCGTCTGGTAGAACGACACGCTAGCGGAATTCTCAAACATGCGGCTATGGCTGTCGTAGGAGTTCGAGGGGTCGGTAATGGCTGTCAGCATGTCTATCTCCGACGGCAGCAGCAGCGAGTCGGGGTGGTAGAGGTAGTCGTGCGTCCGTCTGTTCACAATCTGGGCCTGTTCTATAACGCTCATCCTTACGTCCTTGCCGAGCGGCATCCTGTAGCCGAGGTTGACGAAGCCTATCGTCTGGCGGTTGTAGATGTCACTGGTGTTGTGCGTCAATTGCCTCGAATTCGAGGCGAATTGTTCCGTCAGGTAGCGGCTGGCTTGCTGGCTTTCGTCGTAGTTATGGGCAAACGTAAAGTGGTAGTCCACGTGCTGCTTGTTCTTTCCCACGTTGACGGCACCGCCAATGTCGGCCTTCACGTTCCATGCCTTGCCCTCGCTCATGCCCACGGTACGTTTCGAGGCGGTCAGCGAGTCGTTCCACTGGTCGAACGATGAGTTGAACGAGCCGTCGCGCGTGGCGTAGTTAAATTCAAGTTCCGTACCCAGATACAGCGGTTTCGATACGCTCAAGTTGTTGTGCAGTTTCACCTGACGGTTGCCCGAACGGTTCCGCATGGCAGAGATGGACAGCGGCGTACTGCCCGCCAAAAATTGTTCGTAGCGCTGGCGCATCTCCTGTTCGTCGGTGGTCGAGGTATAGTCGGCGCTGAACGTTTCCTTCACCTTGTCGCCCTTCGTGTGGTAGTCAATCTCGGTGGCTGCGCTGCGGGTCGTCACCATCGACTGCGGCATTGAGGCGGGCGTCCAGTGGCCCGACTGCCCGATGTGGCGGCTCTCGTTCACATTGTTCACGTTGCCAAAAAGCGTCAGGCGCAGACGGTCGGTGAAGCCAAGCAGGAAGGCACGTCCGAGCCACCTGTCTTCAGTGCCCACGGCTCCCTCCACGTTGGCAATATAGCCCCGCTGATATTCTTCTTTCAGGTTCACGTCCATCACAAACTTCTTCGGGTCCACGTCGTAGCCCAGCGCCATGCTCTTGTCGCTCTGGCGGTCATACACCTTGATGTCCTTCACCGTGTAGTACGGCAGGTTCTCCATCAGCACCTTCTTGTTGCCCTTCATGAACGAGCGCGAGCCGAGCATCAGTTCGTCCACCATGCGCCCGTTGACGAATATCTGCCCCGCCTCGTTCAGCGTCACGCCTGGCATTTGGCGTATCAGGTCGTCGAGCATCGACCCTTGCGGCAGTTTGAACGCCGTGGCATCATAGACGATGGTGTCGCCACGATAGAACATCTTTACACGGGTGGCTTTCACAACCACCTCACCCAAGTCCACCTCCCGCATCTTGCGCATTTCCAGCGTCGGCACTTCCACCTTCGTCTGCTTGCCGATGCTCACCCGCTGCCACACGTCGTCGTAGCCCTTCAGTTGGGCGTGAACCAGCAGCACTTTCGCGTCGGTCGTCACCTTCGCCGTGTACTTGGCGAACAGCGGTTTCAGGTCGCGGTTGTAGGCCGTGAACATCGCCGCCGAATCTACCTGCACACTGCTGTCTGCCTTGCAGATGGATACTTTGGCGTGGCTCAGCGGAATCTTCAGGAATCCGTCTTCCACGTTGCCCGATAGTTCTATTTCTCTCTGAGTCTGCGCCCATGTGCTGCATACGGCGGCGAGGGCGATGATGGTAGTGATGATTTGTCGTTTCATATTCTGTTATTTCTTCTTCGGATTCTTATTCCAATGATAAACTAAATGCGCCATGACGTAGTGCGGCAGGGAGCGGTACCATGTCTCAGTGCGGCCCTGGGCGTTGACGGAGTACTGGGTGTTGCTGAGCTGGTGCAGCAGGTCGAAGGCTTCGATGCGGGCGATGAGCTTGCCCTTGAAGAACGGCTGGCTGATGGAGGCGTTCAGCACGAAGTCGTCGGTGTTCAGTTCGCTGCTGCCATAGCCGCGACGGCTGTACATGTTGCCGTCGGCTGACAGCGTGGTGTTCAGGCGTGGAATAGTGTAGCGGGCAGAGAGGCCATAACGGTAGTCGAAGGCGTTCAGCGTCTCGAAGTTATACATCTTGCCCTCCGAGTGCCGCCAGCGGATGTCGCCCGTGGCGCGGATGTTCAGCGTACCTTTATTATATTGTATGTAGGCGTTGTCGTGCAGGGTCAGGGTGTTGACGGCGTTCACGTGACTCTCGGTATCTCCTGCCAGCATGATATGGTCGAGCCAGTGGGTGAAGAGTGCATCGGCATTGCTCTCAACCGTCCAGTACTTGTTTTTGTCGAGCGTGTAGAACAGGCCGCCTTTCAACCTGATGTCGTAGCTGCCATGCACGTTCTCGGGTCTATAGGTGTAAACGCCCGTAGCGGGATTGAAGCTGACCGCCTCCGACACTTTGTTATGGAGGTAGCCATAGAAGCCAGAGACATAGAAGTTGTGCCGTGCGCTGCGGATGTCCTTATATTCTGCCTCAAGCGTAGATTGTGACGTGTATGCCTTCAGGTCGGGATTGCCGAGGCGGACAACAAGGGGATTGGCATCGTCGCGGATGCTGAGGAGGCTGACGAGCGGCGCGTTGCTTACGAGTTGATAAAAACGGATGAGCGCGGGGCGATGGCGGTCTTTCTTGGCAAACAGATGAATGCGAAAGTCTGGCTCGAAGCGGAAGGTGTTGCGTGTGGCCAGTGTGTCGAGCGGCCCGCGCTGGTAGTTCAGACGCTCGTGCATAGGCGTAAAGCTCAGATACAAGTCCAGAAACTCGACATTGCCCTCAAACGGCATAATCTTCGTGGCTGGCACATGCTGCAAACGACGAAGATGAAGATTGATGCCTGCCTTGTAGGTCTGCAGTTCGCTGTCGTAGGAGTTGCCGGGGTCGGTGGTAGCCCTGAGCATGTCTATCTGCGAAGCCAACAACAATGTGTCGGGATGATAGAGCCAGTCGTGCGTCTTTTCGCGACTGTACGACGGTTTCACTTCCAAACCTGCATAGTTCATCTTGGTTTCAAGGCTGTAGTAGATGGGGGTATGTATGGAGAACTTGCGCAGGGAGTAGTCGGTGGCGTTGTGCTGGTTGGTGGTTGAAGGAGTAACGAAATTCTCTATGCGGTACCGCCGCGACCGTTCGTTCTCGTCCGAGGAATAGTCAACCGTCGTGGTGAAACGGAAGAATTGCTCCGTCTTCCCAATGTTCTTCAATCTCGGCTGTATGCGGGCATAGACATTCGTGCTCCAAGTCTTACCGTCGTTGAAACCGTCCGTGCGCTGGCGTATTGTCAGACTGTCCATGAACTGCTCCATCAGTGTCGAGGAGTTGCCGCTGTACGATCTGTAGTTAAGGCTGGCATCGGACTCGAACATAAAGCCTTGGGGCTTGACGTACTTGAAGCGGTTGCCCACCTTCAGCCTTTGGGCTTTCGACAGCGAGTTCTGGTGAGTGGTCTGCAGCGGATTGCCCTGTAGGAACAGCTCGCTGCTCCTCAGCATCTCACCTTCGTCGCGGGTGGAAGTGAAGTCGGCGGTCAGGTTCTCCTGCACGTTCTTGTCGGCCGACTGGTAGTCAATCTCCCCGGCTGCGCTGTGCGTCGTCAGCAGCGACTGCGGCACGGCATCGGGCGTCCAGTGGTCGGAGCGCCCAATGTGGCGGCTCTCGTTCACGTTATTCGAGTTGCCCAGCAGCGTGTAGCGGGTGCGCTCGGTGAAGCCCAGCAGGAAGGCACGCCCCAGCCAGCGGTCCATCGTACCGCCCGCCGCCTCCACGTTGGCGATGTAGCCTATCTGGTGCTCCGGCTTCAGGTTCACGTCCATCACGAACTTCTTCTTCTCCGCCTGTGTGTTCAGTGCACGGTTCAGGTCGGTGTCCTGGTCATACACCTTGATGTCCTTCACCGTGTAGTAAGGCAGGTTCTCCATCAGCACTTTCGAGTTGCCGCGCATGAAAGAGCGCGAGCCGAGTTGCAGCTCGTCAATCTTCCTGCCATTAACAAAAATCTGGCCATATTCATCGATGGTCACGCCGGGCATCTGGTGGATGAGGTCGTCGAGCATCGAGCCGTCGGGCAGTTTGAACGCTGTGGCATCATAGACGATGGTGTCGCCCCGGTAGTACATCTTTACTTTCGTGGCCGTCACCGTCACCTCTTGCAAGTTCACCTGTCGAATCTTGCGCGGTTCCAGCGCATCGTCGAGCATGATGGCACCTGTGTTACTGGCATCTATCGTCAGGGGCAAGTACCCGTCCTCATAGCCTTCGAGCCTGCCTCGTAGCAGATACTTGCACGTTTTCTTCTCTGGCTGTAGCATGAACTGCGCCTCCCTCACCGTGCCGTCTTCCCTGCGTTTCACGGTGATGGGGATGGAGTCGATGACCACGGTGCTGTCTGCTGCCAGCAGCAGCGATACTTTTGCGTCTGTTATCGGCGTTTTCAGAAAAGCGTCCTGCACTCTGCCGAAAACAAGACCCTGCGCCGAGGCCGTCAAGGCGGCGAGGGCGAGAATGATGGTGATGATGTGTCTTTTATACATACTTTCTATATTTTGATGTAGTTGTATTCTTGCAGGAAGTCCGCGAAGCGCGTTGAGGGGGTCTTGTAACCGTTACAGAGGGGGCGCGGAGCAGATTGAGGCGGTCTTGTGGCCTCGCAGAAGGGACGCGGAGCGCAGGGAGGGGGCTTTGTCATCGCGCAGAAGCATCGCGGAGCAGTCCGTGGCGGTCTTGTGGCCTCGCAGTAGCGTCACGGAGCGCCCCGTGGCGCTACTGTTTGGTTACAGGAGGCTCGCGGAGCCGAAAGTGTGACTGCCTATCGGCTACACGAGCCTCGCGGAGTGCATCGCGTGACTACTCCGGCGTGAC
>JAEEQH010000033.1 GCA_016285245.1 Prevotella sp. | reverse complement strand
AGCCGTCGGTGGCGAACAAGGGGAAGATGCTCTGCGACACCCCTGCCACGAAGGTATGGCACAACAAGACGAAGGGCGTGGTGAACGTGCTCATCACCATTGCCACGGACGTGCCGGACATGACTAACGAGTTGTTGAGCGCAACACAAACGGTGAACAAATGTTTAGTTATCAACGAAACTTCTTTACGCCCACAAAGGAAGTAACCCCCGAACAGTTCTGGGCGCTGGTGGGAGCGCCCTACACGAAGGAGCTGATCGACGGTGTGCGAGCTGCCAAGGCGCGAGGCGACGAGGCCGAGGCGGCTCGCCTGAAGAAGCGCCTGCCGGCCTTCATCTTCCAGGCAACGTTCGACGAGACGCAGTCGGCGAAGGGCAACTCCGGCCGCTGGCGCAAGCAGGCGGCGACACGGCTCAACGGGCTCTGCGTGCTGGACGTGGACCACGTTGAAAAACCATGCGAGGTTTTTCAAAATGTAATAATTGAAAAATGTAAAGATGTAACAATGGGCATCCTCTTGGTGTACGTCACTCCGAGCGGTCACGGCTTGAAGGTGGTGTTCAAGGCCGACCCCGCGGTGGGCAACCTCATCGACAACCAGCTGGCGATGGCCAAGGTGCTGGGTGTGGAGTGTGACGAGAGCTGCAAGGACGCCAGCCGCATGTCGTTCATCTGCACGAAGGAGGACATCCTATTTATTAACGAACAAGAACTTTTTACGTATGAGAACAAGGAGTTTGCTGAGAAATTTGAGCCTGTTTACCGTGGCGGCAATAGCCAGCCCAGTAGTAAGCCTGCTGACCGTGGCGCTGATTCCCGTGGCGTGGCTGGCGATGGAGGCACACATCAGGATGGCACAGGCCACGCGGTGGTGCTGCAACCGGATTCTGAGACATATCATGGAGTGACGTATGGTGACATTATTCGTGAGTGGCTTGGCGGCCATGAGCCCGAGCGCGGCGACCGCCACACGACGCTGCTGCGCCTGGCCCGTGATCTGCGCTACATCTGTGACCGCAACGCCGAGGTCGTCCGTCGGGTGCTCATGCAGGAGCAGTGGGTTCGCGACCTCATGGCGGAGGGCGACGCGGTGGAGACGACGATCAAGGACGCCTGTGACTACAAGTACTACGTCGCGATGCCCAAGCGGCTGCGCGAGGTGCTGGAGAAGGTGGGAGCCGTGGAGGCCGAGACGACTGCTGACGAGAAGACCGACGAGGAGGAGGCGAAGCTGCCGCTGGAGGCATGGGGACGGGAGATTGAAGAGCTGTTCGACTACTACCCCTGCCTGCGGGAGGCCTGCGACGGCCAGACGGCGGGGTGCTACCCGGCGGTGCTCTTCACAACGGCGGCATTCCTCGGTACGCTGATGACGCGCACGACGTGGCACCACTGGTACGACCCCGACGTGGAGCGGCGACTGAACTACTGCGTGATCATCATCGGCCCGCCGACGAGCGGCAAGTCGTTCGCCACACGCCTCTACAAGCTGCTGGCGGCACCCATCAAGTCGGCCGACAAGGTGGGCTACGACGCCATCAACCGCTTCAAGGAGGAGAAGGCCTCGAAGGCGGATAATAAGGAGAAGCCGAAGAAGCCCGTGGTGATCATCCGCGACCATCCGGCACGAACGGCCAACGGCGTCTTCATCACGGACATGGTGAACGCCGTGGAGACCATCGACGGCAAGCCGATGAACCTCCACATGCTGACGTTCGACTCGGAGCTGGACAACGCCACGCTGATGTCGAAGGGCGGACAGTGGATTGACAAGACGGCGATGGAGCTGAAGGCCTTCCATAACGAGGAGGACGGTCAGGCGTATGCCAATCTCGATTCGGTCTCAGGTAAGTTCAACGTCTACTGGAACTTCGTCTACACGGGTACGCCGGTATCGCTGGACAGGAAGGTGAACGAGCGGAACTTCGGCACGGGACTGGCCACGCGACTGGCGGTGATACCGATGCCCGACCGCAAGTTCCAGATAGCGGAGTACAACCAGCCGCGACGCCGTAACCAGGAGGCCGACGAGACGCTGAAGACATGGGCGTTCCACCTGGACCAGGTGCGCGGCGAGCTGCCGCTGGAGCCGCTGCTGCGGACGACCTACGACTGGCTCGTGGAGCACGAGGAGGTGGCGGCCTACGACGACGACCGTGCCGCGGACATGCTGCTGATGCGCGTACCTTATTATGGTATCTCGATAGCCGCGCCGTTCATCCTGATGCGACACTGGGAGGAGTGGAAGGAGCAGAAGACGCTCTCCATCGACGAGACCGACCAGCGGCTGTGCCGCCTGGCGATGGACATCCAGTACCGCTGTCAGACGTACTACTTCGGGAAGTACGCCGAGATGTTCTTCGACAACCTGAGGACGACCGTAGCGAACAGACGGCAAAGGGCATCGAAGTATGACCTGTGCTACCAGCAGCTGCCGAAGGAGTTTGGGGTTGAGGATGTGGAGAAGGTGTACGGACAGGAGGCTGTCACAGCGAGGAGTACTTGCTCCCGCCTCTGTAAGAACGGCTTTATAGAAAGGTTGGATAAGGGTAAGTACCGGAAGATCAAAGCGACGCTAACGAGTTAAGCATTAAGCATTAAGAATTAAGCATTAAGCATTAAGCATTAAGCATTAAGCATTAAGCATTAAGCATTAAGCATTAAGCATTAAGAATTAAGCATTATGAAAAAGACAATGTTGACTCCTCACTTTTCGTTAGAGGAGATGGTGCGCTCAACGAGCCACCCCGAGATAAAGAATGTTCCCACACCGCTGCAGGTGGAGAACCTGACGCGTGTTTGCCAATGGCTGGAGAAGATGCGCGAAGTGTACAACCAGGCACACAGCACGAACGACGGCAAGGAGCTGCCCGTGAAGATCAGCTCCGGCTTCCGCTCGAAGATGCTGAACCGCGCCGTCGGCGGCGTCAACGACTCGAACCACCTCGACGGCTGCGCAGCGGACATCGTCTGCCGAGACTGCAAGCAGGCCTTGGAGTACGCCTTCATCCTCAACCTCCTGTTCCAACGGGCTAACCAGAAGTTCGACGAACTGTTCATCGAGCGTAAAGGCGTCCGCTTCTGGGTGCACTTCGCCGTCCGGGAATTCAACAATCGCGGCAAGTGCTCGGTGTACGACGGATAAGTGTTAAAGTAGTGTTAAAGACCCCGTGGAGTTCTTGCTTCCGCGGGGTTTTATTAGTAACTTTGCCATTGCAATTGAGGAAGCAATGGCGACTGCGGGCTGCGGCTCAGCGAAGGCCAAGCGAGCTTGTCTCCGCGTTCACCTTGCACCGCAGTTGCACTACGCTAGCGAGGGGGAATGGGGCGCCCTCAATGCCGCTCCAAAGTAACAAAAAGCAACACAAAAACTAAACAAAAACTGAACTGAATTATGATTGAACTGAACGTTTACCAAGACAACCGCCAGACGTCTGAATTCTACAAGAAGTGGTACGCACGCGCCTCCTACAAGGAGACCATCGACCTGAACGGCCTGGCAAAGCTGCTGAAGGTGCACAACACCAACTGGTCGGAAGGTGCCCTGGTAGGTATCCTGAAGGATATGGTGAAGGAGGTCCGCGAGCAGACGCTGAACGGCAACTGCGTGAAGATCGACGACCTCGCCATCTTCAAGGCCTCCGTCGAGAGCCAGCCCGTGAACTCGCTGTATGACTCGACGAACGACATCGTCATCAAGGCTGTCATCGGTCCCAAGACCGCCCGCGACCCCAAGACCGGTCTGATGAAGCCCACGGGTAACGCGGTGAAGAACATCAAGCTCCTGGCGCAGGCCACCGGTGAGTACACGCGTGCCGAGCTGAACAAGGACGCCGTCCTCGGATGGAGCGACCTGGCGCAGTCGCAGATTGACGCTGCGAAGCAGCCCGAGCCCGAGCCCTAACGGCTGAAGCCGAGATACGAGATAAGAGATAAGGATTATCGAGTATGAAGATGAAGGGTAGGATTTGGGAAACGGTTATTCGCATTGCGATTGCCGCCCTCACCGCCGCGCTGACGGCCATCACCACCACGAGCTGCATGGGACATGGTCCCATCGCTATGTGAGCTAAATGATGAGATGCTAATCATATCATTTGAGATTGTTTCTGCTTCCATTCCCCTGCGTCGTGACGACGCAGGGGTTTTTTGTTTGCGAAGGTTGCATTAAGGAACGCAAGCAAAAATCGCCGCTTTCTGCAGTAAACACTGGGGAAAGCGGCGAAGGTGGCAGGTGGCAGGTGGCATTAAGGTTTTTCCGTTTACTTCAGATAGTCCGTGCGGTCGGGGCCGAGGTAGAAGCCGGGCTCCGAGGGCTGGTTGTAGGCGACGTTCTGCGTGGCGACGGAGAGACGGTAGGGGATGTCCTCCATGAGACAGTCGATGCGGTAAGGGGTGGGGATGGTCGAGACGTAGATGCGCAGCTCGGTGGACTCGCGGTTGCGGACGATGACCTCCTCGCGCCAGTCGCCGAGGATGTCGGCACAGAGACAGGGGTTGGACTTCGTGCCGTTGTTGAACTGACCGTCGAAACGCTGGAGTTCAACGATGGTACGCTGCTCCCAGTCGTACTTCGTAACGGTCTGGCGGTCGAGGAGCTCGCGCAGCAGGTCGCCGTCCCACCAGACGCCGAAGTTGATGGAGAGGGGACCGCCGGTGGCGGTCTTCTCCCCTTTCATGTTGTAGACGCCGCGGCTGTCGATGCTCCACATCTCAGGGCCGGGGCTGGTGGGGTCGACATCGGCGGCCATGCAGCGGCCGACATCGATGGGCGAGGGGAGCTGGAAGACGACCTCGCCCGTGCGCGCGTTCCTTAATTCTGAGCCGTCGCGGCGGTTCTCGTGGCAGTCCCAGATGTAGAGCTGGCCGTCCTGGGGGTCGGCGAGGAGGTGGAGGGCGTCGCCGTGGCCGAAGCCGGTGGTGTAGAGCCCCGTGCCGTCGTGGTCGACACACATGGCGCCGTAGGTAATCTCGTCGAGTCCGTCGCCGTCGACATCGGCGACACGGAGGTTGTGGTTGCCCTGTCCGGCATAGGCGGCCCAGCGGGGCTCGTCGGTGTCGAAGACCCAGCGCTGGCGCAGCTCACGGCCGTCCCAGTCCCAGGCGGCGAGGACAGAGCGGGTGTAGTAGCCGCGGCAGAAAACGGCGGAAGCGGTTTTTAGTTTACCGTTTACCGTTGACTGTTTACCGTTTACCGTTGACTGTTTACCGTTATTGGGATTATTGGTCTCATTGCCGAGGTAGGCGACGGCGGCGAGGAAACGGTCGGAGCGGTTGGCCTTGGCATCGCCCCAGGCGGCGGGGTCGCCACGCTGGGGGACGTAGGGCTTGGTGTCGAGGGCACGGCCGGTGAGGCCGTCGAAGACGGTGAGGTAGTCGGGACCGGAGACGATGCGGCCGACGGCATTGCGGTAGTCGGCCAGGGAGTCGCCGATGACGTGGCCGAGGGCGTCGCGCGAGCCGTCGGCGGTGCGGCAGATGAGCTCGGCACGGCCGTCGCCGTCGAAGTCGTAGACCATGAACTGGGTGTAGTGGGCACCGGCGCGGATGTTTTTACCGAGGTTGATGCGCCAGAGGAGGGAGGATTGGGGACAGTCCCCTTGAGCCCCGTGGAGGGGGAGGCGGTAGCAGTCGATGAGGACGGGATCGGTGAAGCCGTCGTGGGCGTTGTCGTGAGCGTTCCAGGGCTCCCACTTCAGGAAGAGCTCGTACTCGCCGTCGCCATCGACATCGCCGACGGAGACGTCGTTGGCCACGTAGCGGCCGTCAGGCTTGTGGAGGGGGAGGGAGAGGTAGCCCGTGGGGGCTAGATGAGAGATGAAAGATGAAAGATGAGAAATGGGGGCTGCGCCGGTGGGGGTGCGCACCTCGTAGGTGGCGAGGGAGTCGGCGGGCAGGGGATGCTCGTCGATGAAGCAGGTGCCGCCGGTGGTGAGGGGAGCGTCGTTGAGCTTCGTGCCATTCCGGTAGACGTCGTAGGGCTGGCCGACGGGATCGCTGCGGAGGGTGCGCCACGAGACGAAGACACGGCCGTCAGTGGTGCGTACGGCGACGACGCCGCGGCCGAGGTGCTCGCGGTGGAGACGGGCGTAGTCGTAGCGGGGCTGGGCGGAGAGGGACGAGTAACGAGGAACGAGGAAGGATGGACGAGGAACGAGGAAGGAGGAACGAGGAACGAGGAAGGAGGAAGGAGGAACGAGGAAAGAGGAACGAGGAAAGAGGAAAGAGGAAAGAGGAATGAGGAAGGAGGAATGAGAAATGATGAGGAAGGTGAGGAGTAGGCGTTTCATTGTGGTTGGTTTTTGTAGTAGTTTTGTTTGTTCGGCAAAAGTAATGGTTTGGCGAGAGATAATCTTGATTTTTGGGAAAAAACTTGCGTATTTTGGGTTTTTTAACAAATGTCGTCCCGTTTTGTTACCTTTTTTGTTTAATTTTGCCATCAGCAATAGTCAAAAAGTATGAAAACTATGTACCTTTCAAAAACATTCATCTGTGTGCTGCTGGCAGCGACGGCCCTCTGCTGTGGCTGCAGCCAGCGCGACGACATGGTCGGCGAGGAGCGCCAGGCGACGGTGGAGAGCCAGGAGGCGCTGGTGACGTTCCGTCTGCAGACGAACGCGACGACGGTGGCCGGCACGCGTAGTGCCGAGGACAGCTACCAGCACGTGCAGGGCACGGCCGACGAGTATAAGGTGACGACGGCGAGGGTGTACTTCTTCGACGCGCCGACGAAGCTCTTTGCGAAGACGGTGGTGCTGAAGGAGCTGAAGCGCCAGGGCAGCGACGCCAACGGCAACATTGTCTACGAGACGGAGCGCGTGGCGGTGCCTCAGGGGACGTACGACATCTTCGTGACGGCGAACACCGACCGTGTGCTGACGACGACGACGGAGGAGGCGTTCCTGGCCGACATTGACAGCACGACGTACGTCAGGGCACAGATAGACGACATATCGGGTGGTGTGGTGATGACCAACCGTGCCTCGGCCAACCTCGCGACGGTGCTGAGGAACAGCCGTGAGGTGAACGACGAGAACGTGGTGAGCGTGACGCTGGAGCGCGTGCTGGCGCGCATCGACATTGCCAAGAGCCGCGAGACCTTCGAGCTGACCGACGACAACGGGCGCCAGTATGCCTCGGTGACGCTGGACGGCCACTACATCGTGAACCTGCCGAAGTACTACTACTCGTTCCGCCACACGGCGGTGCTGACCACCCTGGAGGTGCCGCAGTGGGATGTCAACGAGCACTTCGGCAACATCAACGACGTCAACGGCTACGTCATAGACCCCGACTTCTTCAAGAAGACCATCGACGCCTCGCAGTTTACGAACGACGACAAGTACTACGAGCACTTCGCGACGGACAGCAACAGCCCGGCGGCCATCAGCTGGACGGCCTTCAAGCCCGTAGCAGAGACGCCGCAGTACAACACCGCCTACTGTCTGGAGAACTGCGCCCTGCAGCCCGCCCAGAAGAACGGCTACAGCACGGGTGTCATCTTCCGTGCCCGCATGGAGCCCTACAACAACGTCTACCAACTGGCCGCCAACGGCGAGCTGACGCTGGTGACGGACAAGCAGGCGTACCCCGAGGTGCTGTACTACTGGAACTACAACTTCTACGACTCGGCGGCGGCGCTGAGCAAGGCCGTCGGCGGCACCGTGACGGGGCAGAACCTCGATATGTACCGTGCCCAGAAGTTTGAGAAGAGCGACGACGGCTACCGCTGCTACTACAAGTACTGGATACGCCACCTGGACAACTACAAGAACACGACGATGGGCGTGATGGAGTTCGGCGTGGTGCGCAACAACCTCTACCGTCTGCTGATAGCCAACGTGTCGGGGCTGGGCAGCGGCGATGGCGAGACGCCCATCGACCCCGATACGCCCGACGAGGGAGAGACATACCTGAAGGTGGTGCTTAACGTGAAGCCATGGATAGTAAGAGACCTGACGGACATCGTGCTATGAGGCGCCTGCTGACGGCTGCCTGCTGGCTGCTGGCCCTGGGAGGGGCGCTGACGTCGTGCTCGATCATGACGGACGAGCCCGAGGACTGCGACTACGGGTGCTGGCTGCAGCTGCACTACACCTATAATATACTGGACGTGGAGGCAGCGCCGAAGTACGTGAAGGACGTCACGGTCTACGTCTACGACAGTCTGGGGCAGTACGTGAAGCGCGCCGTC
The DNA here is from genome assembly GCA_016285245.1 of Prevotella sp. GTDB lineage: Bacteria > Bacteroidota > Bacteroidia > Bacteroidales > Bacteroidaceae > Prevotella. The sequence continues at coordinate 22,677 of JAEEQH010000033.1, read as the reverse complement.
GCCACCCAGGAGGAGCTGGCACAGCAGGGCTACCGCGTGAAGGTGGACGGCCTGGAGCCGGGCGACTATGACTTCGTGGTGTGGAGCGGTGCGGGTGCCAGCGCGTACACCGTTGCCGGCGACACGCGGCGGAAGGACGACTTCTGGCTGTCGCTGACACAGCGCGACGGCACCAGCGCCAGGGAGCTGCCCGCGCTGTTCCATGGACAGCTGACGACGGCACACTGTGACAACACCTTTGCCGAGTACGACGTGGAGCTGATGAAGAACACCAACCAGCTGGCCTGTCTCGTCGTCCCCGTGACGGCGGCGCCGACGCCGCTGAGCGCCGATGACTACACGATGAAACTGGTGACGGCGAACAGCGTGATGGACGCCACGAACCGTCCCACGGCCACCGCGACGACCACCTACGAGCCCTACGAGCAGGCGGCGGTGACGCTGGACGATGCTGAGTACGGCGAGCTGCACGGTGTGAGGTACAGCCTGTCGACGCTGCGCCTGATGGGCGACAGGGCGTGCCGTCTGGTGCTGGAGAAGACGGCGACGGGCGAGGAGCTGCTGAGCATCTCGCTGCCGGAGTACGTCGGACAGATGGGCACCCTCTACACGAACCTCGGACGACCGCTGACGGTGCAGGAGTACCTGGACCGCCAGGACTTCTATACACTGGTATTCTTCGTCACCGGCGACCTGGAGCAGCTGCTGCAGCTGCAGGTGAACAGCTGGCGGCTGAGAGCCTTCAACCACATCAAACTGTAACGCCACGTGGAACACCTACGGAACATCTGCCGACTGCTGACGACGCTGCTGATGGCGGCCGTCGTGACCACCGCCTGCCAACAGGACTATGACGACGGGCAGGGTGGGGGCGAAGTGCCGACGGACAGCATAGCCACGGCGGCCGTGGCCCAGGGTGAGGTGGCGCTGAAGCTGAAGGTGAAGGTGCCCGGCAGCCTGGGAGGCATCAACGACTACTACTTCCACAACGAGTACACCATCAGCCGCCTGGAGGTGTGGTTCTTCGATGCCGCGACGAAGGCGTTCATCACCAAGACCGTCGCCGTGGGGCTGACACAGGAGGACACCCCGTACGACCAGGAGTACGACATCACCTATATGTTCGACAAGATCAGGCTGAGAGCCGGCGTCTACGACATCTTCGCCATCGCCAACTACGACCACGCCCCTGAGACGGTGGCCGACGAGACGGAGCTGCTGGAGATGGTGGACGGCGTCACCTACAGCGACGGTGTGGAGGCCAGTCTGCCCGACAAGGGCCCCGTGATGACGAGCCGTGCCAACGACCTGCTGGGTGTGGACCTCATACCCTGGATCAACAAGACCTACGTGCTGACGATGGAGATGGAGCGTGTGGTGGCGAAGCTGCAGATCGGCGTGTCGCAGAACACCTTCCAGCTGACGCACGGCAGCAAGAAGTATGCCGAGCTGAACATCACGAACTACAAGCTCGTCAACCTGAACCGACAGTACTACCTGTTCCAGCACCGTGACAGCACGGCGACCTTCCGGCAGCCGGAGACCTTCGAGATGCCGTGGAACTACAGCGACTACCACGACGACGGCGAGCAGTACGTCGTAGACCCCCTGTTCTACCAGAAGACCCCGGAGCGCGTCGACGCCACCCTGCTGCGCGAGCAATACCGGTCGTGGTTCGGAGCGTTCACCACGGAGAACTTCGCCTCGATGCCGTCGGCCGACAACTACGGCTACGCCTACATCCTTGAGAACACCACGTTCAAGAGCAGCCAGAAGAACGGCTACTCGCCCGGCGTCGTCTTCAAGGCCGCCGTCAGCCCCACGTTCGTCTACCTCTACGACAACCAGAAACGCCAGCTGAAGGAGGAGTACCGCCCGGAGTACTGGCCGAAGACCATCTACCTCTACCAGTACAACTTCTACGGCTCGATACAGGCCGTCAACGCCGCCAGCGGACAGTGGCTCGACGAGCTGCAGACGTACAGCGACGTCGAGCTGAAGCCCTACAACATCAAGCAGTGCCACTTCAACATGGGTGTCTACGAGACGTACTACACCTACTGGATCAGGCACCGCCGCGGCGAGGGTACCGCCAGCTTCATGGGGCCGATGTCGTACGGCGTCGTGAGGAACAACTTCTACAAGATGGTCGTCACGGGCGTCACCGGACTGGGCCACAGCGTCATCACCCCGAACGTGATGGCCGACAATTATCCGAACTCTTATTTGGATATGTGATTTTTTATTCGTACCTTTGCGGGCGATGAAAGAATTTGTCATATCAGAAGCAAAGGCTGAGACGGCTGTGCTCGTCGGCCTGATAACGAAAGAGCAGGACGAGGCACGCACCAACGAGTACCTCGACGAACTGGCGTTCCTCGCCGAGACGGCAGGTGCCGTGGTGGTGAAACGCTTCACACAGCGTGTCGGCGGCCCCAGCCAGGTGACGTACGTCGGCAGCGGCAAGCTGGAGGAGATACGCCAGTACATCAAGCAGTGTGAGGACGCCTACGACGAGTGGCTCGACCAGCAGGACGCCTCGCTGTTTGCCCAGGGACTGCTCGACGACTCGAAGGCGCCGCAGCCTGTGGGCATGGTCATCTTCGACGACGAGCTCTCGGCAAAGCAGATACGCAACATCGAGAAGGAGCTGAAGGTGAAGATCCTGGACCGCACCTCTTTGATACTTGACATCTTTGCCATGCGTGCCCAGACGGCCGAGGCGAAGACACAGGTGGAGCTGGCACAGCACCGCTATATGCTGCCGCGACTGCAGCGCCTGTGGACGCACCTCGAACGTCAGGGCGGCGGCTCGGGCAGCGGCGGCGGCAAGGGCTCAGTGGGACTGCGCGGCCCTGGTGAGACGCAGCTGGAGATGGACCGCCGTATCATCCTGCACCGCATCACCCTGCTGAAGCAGCGCCTGGAGGAGATAGACCGTCAGAAGACCACGCAGCGCAAGAACCGCGGACGGCTGATACGTGTGGCGCTGGTGGGATACACGAACGTCGGCAAGTCGACGATGATGAACCTCCTCTCGAAGAGCGAGGTGTTTGCCGAGAACAAGCTCTTTGCCACCCTCGACACCACGGTGAGGAAGATGGCCATCGACAACCTGCCGTTCCTGCTGGCGGACACCGTCGGCTTCATACGCAAGCTGCCCACGGACCTCGTCGACTCCTTCAAGTCGACCCTCGACGAGGTGCGCGAGGCCGACCTCCTGGTACACGTCGTGGACATCTCGCACCCCGACTTCGAGGAGCAGATACGTGTCGTGGAGAAGACGCTCGCCGACCTCGGCTGTGCCGAGACACCCTCGCTGATGGTCTTCAACAAGATCGATGCCTACACATGGACGCCCCAGGACGAGGACGACCTGACGGCTCCCAAGAAGGAAAACATCTCGCTGGAGGAGCTGAAGCGGACGTGGATGGCTAAGATAAGCGAGGGACGAGGGACGAGGAACGAGAAACGTGACTGCGTCTTCATCTCGGCGAAAAAGAAAGAGAACATCGACGAGTTGCGCGATGTTCTCTATAAGAAGGTCAGGGAGCTGCACGTGCAGAAGTATCCCTATAACGATTTTCTGTATCCTACTGAGTATTAATAGTTAACGGAAACTCTTTTTATCTTACTACAGGTGCTCAAGGATTAGAGCAGGTTCTTCTGCTCGATGTCCTTGAAGTACTTGTACGTGCCGTGCTTCAGCTCGTCGGTGGCAGCCTCGTCGGCAACGATGATGCCATGCTGGTGCTGCTGCAGGGCGCTGATGGTCCACTCGTGGCAGACGGCTCCCTCGACGGCAGCCTTCAGGGCGCGTGCCTTGTGGTGGCCGTTGACGAGGATCATCACCTCGCGGGCTGCCATGACGGTACCCACGCCAACGGTGAGGGCCAGCTTGGGCACCTTGTTCACGTCGCCCTCGAAGAAGCGAGAGTTGGCGATGATGGTGTCGGTGGTCAGCGTCTTCACACGGGTGCGGCTGCTCAGCGATGAGTAGGGCTCGTTGAAGGCGATGTGGCCGTCGGGGCCGATGCCGCCGAGGAAGAGGTCGATGCCGCCAGCCTCCAGGATCATCTCCTCGTAGTGTGCGCACTCTGCCTCAAGGTCGGGGGCGTTGCCGTTGAGGATGTGGATCTGGTTCTTCGGGCAGTCGATGTGGTCGAAGAGGTTGCGGGCCATGAAGGAGTGGTAGGACTCGGGATGGCTCTCGGGCAGTCCGACGTACTCGTCCATGTTGAACGTCAGCACGTGCTTGAACGACACGCGACCCTCCTGGTAAGCCTTCACCAGACAGGCATACATACCCTCGGGCGACGAGCCGGTAGGCAGTCCGAGAACAAAGGGCTTCTCGGCCGTGGGGTTGGCCTCGTTGATGCGGCGGATGACATGTTCAGCCGCCCACTGTGACATCTTCTGATAGTCAGGTTCAATAATCAGTCTCATGTGTTTTGATGCTTTTAGTAAGTGGTTTATTGACTTTTATGGTGCAAAAGTAAAAAAAAGCACTCAAAAAACACTAATTTTTCAGCACAAAATTTTTTTTGCGCAACATTTTTTTTGTTTTCCAATTATTAGTCGTACCTTTGTGACCACAATATTGAACCTATTTATATTTTATGGAAGACTACAGACAACTGACAGCCGAAGAGCTGACAATCCTTGAGAACAATAGCTGCTGGGCAGAGGACTGGAGCCGTGTACTCGTGGCAGAGAACTTCAAACCCTACTCCTTTCACCGTGTGATGTTCTACGGCGACATACGGCTGGGAGAGTTCAACAAGCAGGTGGAGGTGAGCCAGGGCTTCTTCAAGCACTCGGGCATCAACGACGCCACGCTGCGCAATGTCACCGTGGGCAACGACTGCCTGATAGAGAAGGTAGGCAACTACATCAACAACTACACCATCGGCGCCGACTGCTACATCTCGAACATCTGTACGCTGGAGACCACCGAGGACGCCACCTTCGGCGAGGGAGCGGTCATCTCCGTGCTCAACGAGATGGGCGACGGCAACGTCACCATCTTCCGCGACCTGAACTCGCAGCTGGCGAAGTTCATGGTGAAATACTCGCAGGACAAGGTGCTGCGCCAGCTGCTGATGCAGCTCATCGAGGACGAGCTGCGCATCGGCCGTCCGGAGCGCGGACTCATTGGCAGCAACGTGAAGATCATCAACGCCAAGGATATCACCAACACCGTCATCAAGGGCTACTGCGAGATCAGCGGCGCCTCGAGACTGGCGGAGTGTACGGTGATGTCGTCGATGGATGCCCCGGTGTTCATCGGCACGGGCGTCATTTGCGAGAACTCCATCATCTGCGACGGCTGCTCCATCAACAACTCCGTGAAGATGCAGGACTGCTTCGTCGGCGAGGCGTGTCAGATTACCAACGGCTTCACAGCCGAGGCCAGCCTCTTCTTCGCCAACTCGTTCATGGCAAACGGCGAGGCCTGTGCTGCCTTCTGTGGCCCGTTCTCGGCATCGCACCATAAGTCGAGCCTCCTCATTGGCGGCGAGTTCTCGTTCTACAATGCCGGCTCGAACACCAATTTCTCGAACCATGCGTACAAGATGGGACCCCTGCACTGGGGAACGCTGGAGCGTGGCACGAAGACGGCCTCAGGGTCGTATGTCCTCATGCCCGCCACCATCGGCGCCTTCTCCGTCTGCTTCGGCAAGCTGATGCACCATCCCGACACCCGCTGCCTGCCCTTCAGCTACCTCATCGCCTACGGCGACACGATGTACCTGTCGCCAGGCCGCAACATCACCACCGTGGGACTGTACCGCGACATCAAGAAGTGGCCGAAGCGTGACAAGCGCTCGAAGCTGTCGAAGAAGTCGATCATCAACTTCGACTGGCTCAGCCCCTTCACCGTCGGCGAGATTGTCGAGGGCATCAAGATCCTCGAGGCCCTGCGCGATGCCTCGGGCGACAACGTCACCACCTATAACTTCCACGAGTACGTCATCAACGCCTCGTCGCTGCGCAAAGGCCTGAAATACTACGACATCGCCCTGCGCATCTATATGGGTGCCGTGCTGAAGCGTGCACAGAAGGAGGGCTTCTTCGGAATGCCGAAGTCGGACACGGGCAAAGGCCGCTGGACTGACCTCAGCGGACTACTGATGCCTGAGAGCGAGGAGCGCCGGCTGGTGGACGACATCAAGAACGGCACCATCGACAGCATCCAGCAGGTGCTCGACCGCTTCGAGGACATCAACAACCACTATCGCGACTACCGCTGGGCGTGGTCGTACCAGCTGATACTCGACTACTACCATCTGGAGAGCCTCGACGAGGCCGCCTGTGAGCGTATCCGTGAGGACTATGTCCGTGCACGCCGTGCGTGGATTGCCGAGATCCGCAAGGATGCCGAGAAGGAATTCTCCATGGGCGACGTCGAGCAGGAGGTGTTTGACGATTTCCTCTCGAAGCTCGACCACGAAATAGACTACGAAAACTGAATAGCTTACGACAACGAATTTAACGAATTATACAAATTAGCTAGATGAAACTGAAACTGCTTTTAGGAATTGCTTTGGTCGGACTCGGGATGAGTTCGTGCAGCAAGTACAAGTATGAAGAGGTGAAGGGCGACCTCACGAAGACGCGTATCTATACGCTGGACAACGGTCTGAAGGTTTACCTCAGTGTAAACAAGGAACAACCTCGTATACAGACGTTTATCGCCGTGCGAACGGGTTCTAAAAATGACCCTGCAGAGACCACGGGACTGGCCCATTATCTGGAACACCTGATGTTCAAGGGCACGGATAAGTTTGGCGTCACAGACCCTGAGAAGGAGGCACCGTTGCTGGCCGACATCGAGCAGCGCTACGAGAAGTACCGCCTGATGACCGACCCCGAGGAGCGCCGCCAAGCCTACCACGAGATTGACAGCGTCAGTCAGGTGGCTGCCCAGTACAACATTCCCAACGAGTACGACAAGCTGATGGCCGCCATCGGCTCAGAGGGCTCGAACGCCTATACGTCGAACGACGTGACGTGCTACACGGAGGACATCCCGTCGAACGAGGTGGAGAACTGGGCGAAGATCCAGTCCGACCGTTTCATGAACATGGTCATCCGTGGCTTCCACACCGAGCTGGAAGCCGTCTACGAGGAGTACAACATCAGCTTGACGAGCGACACACGCAAGCTCTACGAGTCGCTCTGTGCCAAGCTGTTCCCCACGCACCCCTACGGCACGCAGACCACCCTCGGCACGCAGGAGCACCTGAAGAACCCCTCGATCACGAATATCAAGAACTATTTCACCAAGTGGTACGTCCCCAATAACGTTGCCATCTGTATGTCGGGCGACTTCGACCCTGACGAGGTGGTGGCCACCATCGACAAGTACTTCGGACAGTGGCAGCCGGGCGACGACGTCACACAGCCGGCGTTCCCCGAGCAGCCCGTGATGACGGCACCCCAGGACACCACCGTCATAGGCCCCGAGGCCGAGCAGCTGTGGATGGGCTGGCGCTTCGACCGTGCCGCCTCGCTGCAGGCAGACACACTGCAGGTCATCGAGAATATGCTGAGCAACGGTACCGCCGGACTCATCGACCTCGACATCAACCAGCAGATGAAGATGCTCGAGGCGTGGGGCGGGGCAGAGACGATGATGGACTACTCGCTGTTCATCCTCGGCGGCACGCCCAAGGACGGCCAGACGCTCGACGAGGTGCGCCAGCTGCTGCTCGACGAGATAGGGAAGCTGAAGAAGGGTGACTTCTCCGACGACCTCCTGCCCTCTGTCGTCAACAACATGAAGCTGAAGTACTACAAAGCCATCGAGGAGAACCGCTCGCGTGCCGATCTGTTCGTCGACGCCTTCATCAACGGTACACCGTGGGAGCAGCAGGCACAGCGTCTGGACCGTATTGCTGCCATCACGAAGGAGCAGGTCGTCGCCTTTGCCAATCAGCACTTCACCGACGGCTATGCCGCCGTCTACAAGCGTCAGGGCATGGACTTGAACCAGAAGAAGATTGACAAGCCCGCCATCACACCTATCGCCGCCAACCGCGACAACGTCAGCCAGTTTGTGAAGGACATCCAGGCTGCCGAGGTGAAGCCCATCGAGCCGAAGTTTGTCGACTTCGACAAGGAGCTGACACAGGGTAAGGTGGAGGGTACACCGCTGTCCTACGCCTATGTGAAGAATACGGAGAACGGCCGTTTCCAGCTGTCGTTCCGCTATGAGTTCGGCAAGCAGGCCGACGTGCGCTATGCCGCTGCTGCCGAGTATCTGGACTACCTCGGCACCGACTCGCTGACGGCCACACAGCTGAAGCAGCAGTTCTACAAGCTGGCATGCAGCTACAATGTCGGCGTGGGTGACCGCGTCATAACCATCAGTCTCAATGGCCTGGGCGAGAATATGGCGGAGGCCGTCAAGCTGCTCGAGCACTTCTTGGCCCACGCTAAGGTCGACAGCGCTGCCTATGACCAGTACGTCGCCTTGACGGAGAAATCGCGTAACGATGCAAAGCTCGACCAACGCACCTGCTTTGACCGCCTCGTCAGCTACAGCATCTACGGCCCCTATAACCACGACCGCAACATCCTGCCCGTGGCACAGATGAAGCAGACGAATCCCCAGGAGCTGCTCGATCTGCTGAAGACCCTGCGGGAGTACGACCACACCGTGCTCTACTATGGTCCGATGAGCGAGAGCGAGCTGGCCAGTGCCCTGGCGCCTCACCTCGAGGGACTCGGCGACGCCCTGAAACCTGTGCCCGAGAATAAGGTGTACGTCACACAGGCTACGCCGGAGAACGAGATTGTCATCGCTCCCTACGATGCCAAGAATATCTATATGCGTATGTACCATAACGAACAGCGCGAGTGGAGCCCCGAGTATGCACCTGTGGAGATGCTCTTCAACGAGTACTTCGGCGGTGGCATGAACACCATCGTCTTCCAGGAGCTGCGCGAGACACGCGGTCTGGCCTACAACGCATGGGCACTCTACCGTCAGCCGGAGTACAAGGACCAGAAGGAGGACTTCTTCACGCATATCATCACTCAGAACGACAAGATGATGGACTGCGTGCGACAGTTCCACGTCATCCTCGACACCATCCCGCAGAGCGACGGTGCCTTCCAGATTGCCAAGGATGGGCTGATGAAGCAGCTGGCCAGCCGTCGTACTACGAAGTTCAACATCATCAGCACATGGCTCGAAGCCCGCAACCGTGGACTCGACTACGACTTGAACCGTAAGGTCTACGAGGCGCTGCCCACGCTGACGATGAAGGACATCGTCGACTTCGAGCAGCAGCAGGTGGCCCGCAAACCCTACCGCTACATCATCCTCGGCAATGAGAAGGAACTCGACATGGCGGCGCTCAAGCCCTACGGCCCTGTGAAGCGCCTCAGCATTTCAGAGATCTTCGGATATTAAAAAGACTGTCAACAGAGACAGTTGAAAACAAAAACTAACTGATTCCTACAAATAGACCCCCAAAAGCCTTGAGGCTTTTGGGGGTCATTTCTTTAGTGGGTAATGCTACGCTCAGCTTATTGGTCCCAGCCTAACGGCTTCAGGTACCAGTCGGCATTCTTTGCACCCTTGGAGGTAGACCACTCCAGGAACAGGGGATAGAGCTCGCTGATGGGTTTCCTCTCGTTTGAAGACTTCAGAATGGTATTCTGGAAGCGGTCGATGGTGACGCCGGCAAGGCAGAAAGCGAAGGGATAGTCGCTGTTACGAACATAATAGATGTTCTCAGCGGGCTTCGAGCGGTCGTCGTCCTTGCCGAAGTAGCTGGTGTTGACCTTGGCCGTAGGAGCCTCGAGGGGGATGTGTACCTCCCAGCGCTTGTCGTTCTCCTCGGAACGGAAGATGAAGGGCTTCACCGTTGCCGTATTGGAATTCTCCTTGATACCGCTGTAAGTCAGCTCAAGGATATAAGTGGTGTGCAGCTCACCCTTGACATCCTCTGTCAGCAGGTAGACTTTGCCGTTCTTCTCATAGGTGAAAGCCACCTCGACGGTGTCGTTAGACTGGGGAGCCACCTTCTTCATGACGATGCTGCTGGGGTTGGTGTTGGTCTCGAGTACCAGTCCCAGGCCGCTGGTCAGGGTGACGTAGTTCAGATAGGTGGTCAGCTCGAAGGTCTGCTTCGTAATCTTATAAACGGTCTCGTTGGACTTCTTGGTGAAGAACTTGGTGTCGCGCAGCTCAACGACGACGTCGTTCATGTCGTAGTCACCCTTGCTGGGCCACAGGTCCTCGAAGGCATAGACGCTCGTCACGGTGTTTTTCTTGTTCTCTACCTTAGGCAGATCGGAGAATGCGTTCACGGGCTTCAGGGCAAAGATGAGGTCGTCGAAGTCGACATCGTTGCAGGCATCCTCGAACGAGATGATGGCATACTCATCGCCATTGTCGTCGTTGTAGGCAAACTTGGCCACACGGCTCTCTCCGGTAGCGTTGGACTGTGTGAAGGCAGACTTGTCGCCGTCAGCCATCTCGTCGCAGTAGTAGGTGAGACCGTCGGTCGACGAGCCCCAGATGTTGTATTGGCGGGCAATGGAGGTGTTGCCTCTATAGATACCGTCACCCTTGTAGTTGTTGTAGTATTTCTTGTCGCCGTCGGACTTCTGCATACCCCAGCCGTTGGTCTTCAGGATGAAGCCGATCTTCGTGCCCTTGGGGAACTTGGTGGTGGCTTCGGAATAGTCGCCATTTGCAATGTTGGGATAGTACTTCAGCAGTACGGCGTCACCACGGTTCAGACCGATGTTACCATAGAAATCGGGGTTCGGCCACCAGTCACGAACCCATGAACCGTCCTGGGTGTTGGGGAAGAGCATGACGACGTTCAGATCCATGAGGCTGGTGGGACGCGTCTCGTCGGTGTAGTAATAGTAGCCCAGGGTGTTGTTCCAGCAAGTGGAGCTGCCCAGGAAGGTGATGGACACTTCCGACTCCTTGTCGAGTGTCAGGTCACCCTGCTTGCGGTAGATGCTGCTACACGGCTGATGGGAAACCAGGGCGTTAGCAACAGCCTGGTAGAGCGCACCCTTCTCCTCCTCTGTAAACACGAGCTTCGGATCGACGGCAGACGGGTTCATGAGGTAGTTGGGACGACCACTCTCGCTGTCCCATGAGCCCAGCGGCGTGTGCCACTCCTTCATCACCTGCACCTCGCCCTTGTCGCCAGTATTCACGTCGACCTTGTAGGACAGCATATAGAGCTTCTCAAGGCTTGTGGTGGCGGTGCCGGCCTTCTTCATCGAACGGCTTGCACGAGAGGCGGCTGCCGATTTGGTGGCGTAGTTAATTGCCGTTGCCGTAGCGCGGCCATTGACAATCTCGGCTTCCATCATGGTCTGAGCAATCAGGAAGTTGCCAGAGACGATGTACAGCTTCTTGGCGTAAGCGGGGAGGGTAATAGTCTCGCTGTAACGACGGTCGGCATCGGTGTAATTAGAGAAGATGGGCTTCACACCATCTTTCAGTCGCATGTTTTCCTCGCTGCCCTCGAAGGGGTTCTCGGAATAAACACTGAAAAACACTGGACCGTAGGTCTGGTACGCGCTGTAGTCGACACTGAGGTTTACGGTCTGCTCTGTTGAGAAATTGAAATCGTTAGCTTTCCCAGCCAACTCCTCAACGGCCTTTTCGTCAAACACATCTGTATTTGTACTACAAGATGTGGCAAAAAGGCAAATAATACCTGTTAAGAATAATACCTTTTTCATGAAAATTTTTAATGGTTTGTTAATGGTCTAATTTATCGTGATGCAAAATTACGAAAAAAAAATCGGAAATTGTGAAACATATCACCTTTTTTTTTGCCCATTCGCCATTTTTTTTGTATTTTTGCACCAAATAATATAATATTATAGGAAATCATATGGCAAATACAGTTGAATTTAAGTATGCCCCGATGTTCCAGATGGGCGAGGACAAGACCGAGTACAGACTGCTTTCAAAAGAAGGTGTGACAACCGCAGAGTTTGAAGGCAAACAAATAGTAAAGGTGTCGAAGGAGGCACTCACACTGCTGGCACAGCAGGCATTCCACGATGTGGAGTTTATGTTGCGCCGTGAGCACAACCTGCAGGTGGCACAGATCCTGAGCGATCCCGAAGCCTCTGAGAACGACAAGTATGTCGCCTTGCAGTTCCTGCGTAATGCCGAGGTGGCTGCCCGTGGCATCCTGCCGTTCTGCCAGGATACGGGTACGGCCATCATCCACGGTGAGAAGGGTCAGCAGGTGTGGACGGGCTTCGAGGACGAGGAGGCGCTGTCGCTGGGTGTGTTCAACACGTTTACACAGGACAACCTGCGTTACTCTCAGAACGCGCCGCTGACGATGTACGACGAGGTGAACACCCGTTGCAACCTGCCCGCACAGATTGATATCGAGGCCACGGAGGGTGCCGAGTACCGCTTCGTGATGGTGGCCAAGGGTGGTGGCTCTGCCAACAAGACCTATTTCTATCCGATGACCAAGGCTACCATCCAGAACGAGGGCACGCTCATCCCGTTCCTCGTCGAGAAGATGAAGTCGCTGGGCACGGCCGCCTGTCCGCCATACCACATCGCCTTCGTCATCGGCGGCACGTCGGCAGAGAAGAACCTGCTGACGGTGAAGCTCGCCAGCATCAAGTACTACGACTCGCTGCCCACTACGGGTGACGAGACGGGACGTGCCTTCCGCGACGTAGACCTTGAGCAGAAACTGCTGAAGGAGGCCCACAAAATCGGACTGGGCGCACAGTTCGGCGGCAAGTACCTGGCTCACGACATCCGCGTCATCCGTCTGCCCCGTCACGGCGCTTCGTGTCCCATCGGCATGGGCGTCAGCTGCTCTGCCGACCGTAACATCAAGGCAAAGATCAACGCCCAGGGTGTGTGGCTTGAGAAGATGGACTCGAACCCCTCGGAGCTCATCCCCGCAGAGTACGCCAAGGCCGGCGAGGGTAGCAACACCATCGAGATCGACCTGAACCAGGGCATCGATGCCGTCCGTAAGGAACTGTCGAAGTATCCCGTCTCGACACGCGTCAACCTGAAGGGCACCATCATCGTGGCACGTGACATTGCCCATGCCAAGCTGAAGGCACGTATCGATGCCGGCGAGGAGATGCCGCAGTACTTCAAGGACTATCCCGTGCTCTATGCCGGACCGGCCAAGACCCCCGAGGGCTACCCCTGTGGCTCGATGGGCCCGACGACGGCCAACCGCATGGATCCCTACGTCGACGAGTTCCAGTCGCTGGGTGCCTCGCTGGTAATGATTGCCAAGGGCAACCGCAGCGATGTGGTCACCGAGGCCTGCAAGAAGCATGGCGGCTTCTATCTCGGCAGCATCGGCGGCGTGGCTGCCGTCCTTTCGCAGTCGAGCATCAAGTCGATTGAGTGTGTGGAGTATCCGGAGCTGGGCATGGAGGCTATCTGGAAGATTGACGTTGAGGACTTCCCCGCCTTCATCCTGGTTGATGACAAGGGCAACGATTTCTTCAAGACGCTGAAGCCCTGGACATGTGCCAAGTAGTAATTGACAAACAGAAAGAGATAGAATGATTAAGTGGTTATTGCCTCTTTGTCTTTTCACCTTTTTACCGTTAACGGCTGCTGCACAGGAGCGCGAGGTCATTAGGGAAGGTTGTATGCCCACGCTGGATGCTGACGACGGCGACGACGGGGTGGCGGCGACACGCGCTGCGCGTCGGGAACTGTCTGCCCTCAGGACGTCGTGGGACCCTCAGAAAGTCTATCGGCAGGCGGTGGTGCTTGTGGAGTTCTCGGACAGGAGCTTCAGCTTGGAGCATCCCCGCGAGACCTACGACAGCATCTTCAACTACAGCGGCTTCAACAGAGGTGCCGGCCCTGGATGCGTGGCGGAGTACTTCCAAGAGCAGTCGGGTGGGGCGTTTAACGTGCAGTTCGACGTTTTCGGACCATACAAGGTGAACTCGAAGGCCAGGGTTAACAGTAGTGCTAATGAGGACACGCGAGAGTATGGCAAGAACGTCCTGGCGATGGCAACTGAGGCGTGGATTGCCGAGGACAAGGCGCGCGATCATAGTATCTATGACTGGGACAACGATATGAAAATCGACCAGGTCATCTTCGTCCTGGCCAGCTATAGCGGAAACATGGGCAAGGACAGTCTCTATGGCTATGTGTGGCCCAGCACGGCTGAGGCACCGATGATTGTCTATTCCATTCAGACACATGATGACTACCGCATCAACATGACGTCCACCAGTAGCGAGTTGCGCGCCAACCGCACGTCGTGGGGCCTCGGCACCATTATCCATGAGTACTCGCATTGCTTTGGACTGCCAGATATTTATCCTACAGGGTCGAATGCGGGCTATTCCGTTGTCGACGAGTGGGACCTCATGGATGGCGGTAACTTCATTAACAGTGGATGGTGCCCGCCAAACTATTCCGGACTGGAGCGAATGCTCTTGGGATGGCAGTCGCCCATCGAACTGAAAGAGCCGACGACCATCACGGACATGAAACCTCTGAGCGAAGGAGGACCTGTCTACATGGTGCGCCACAACGACTCGGAGTACTACCTGCTGGAGAACCGTCAGTGGTCGGGCTGGGATGCCCGCATCCCTGGGCGTGGCCTGGCTGTGTTCCATGTGGTCTATAGCGCATCGAAGTGGGCAAACAATAGTGTCAACAAAGATAGGGCGAATCGCTGCTACCAGTTGGTTCATGCCGATGGCTTGGACTACGATGCATGGGATGAGATTATCGGTGACAATAACCCCTATGTGAAAGGACATAGCCGTTTCCTGAGTACGTCGCCGTATCCCTATTCAGCAGAGGAGTCGGATGTTGTCAACGACCAGCTCACGGACACGTCGAGCCCTGCTTCCATCATGTTCAATAAGAACGCGGCCGGTAGCAAATACCTCTCAAAGGCTATCACCAACATCCGAGTGTCGGAGGATGGTCTTGTCTCGTTCGACTTCATGGGCGGTAACCAGACGGGGATAGAAGAAACACTACACAAAGAGAACCGTCCCCTTTGTGTAGTTTCAGTGTATGACATGGGTGGCCGCTGTGTTGGCAGTCGCCTGGAATCCCAGCGCCCCGGCATCTATATAATAAGGTATAGCGACGGTAGTACAAGAAAAGTGGTGAAGAAATAAACGAAGAATACGACGTGTCAAAAACAAAAATCTTCAAAAATCTGACAAAGACAAGCCTGTTGAAGCCATTTTCGTTAGATTTTTGAAGATTTTTGTTATGTATTAGTTCCTGAACACCAGACCGTCGCCGAACTCGTCGATGATAATGGGCTTTGTACGGTCTACCTCGTCAGCCAGAATCTTCTTCGACAGGTCGTTCAGAACCAGCTGCTGGATGGCACGCTTCACGGGACGTGCGCCAAACTCCGGGTCGTAGCCCTCCTCGGCAAGGTAGGCGATGGCCTGCGGCGTCGTCTGGAGCTCGATGCCCTGCGGGGCGAGCATATCGGTGACACGCTTCATCTGCAGGCGTACAACGTCAGCAATCTGTTCGCGCGTCAGCTGCTGGAACGTGATGATTTCGTCGATACGGTTCAGGAACTCCGGACGCATCGTCGTGCGCAGCTGCTCACGGGTAGCGTTGCTGGTCATGATGATGATGGTGTTCTTGAAGTTCGCCGTGCGGCCCTTGTTGTCCGTCAGTCGGCCGTCGTCCAGCACCTGCAGCAGGATGTTGAAGACGTCGGGATGAGCCTTCTCAATCTCGTCGAAGAGCAACACCTGGTAGGGCTTGCGGCGTACGGCCTCCGTCAACTGACCGCCCTCGTCATAGCCCACGTAGCCCGGAGGGGCACCGATGAGTCGGGAGACAGTGTGTTTCTCCTGATACTCCGACATATCGATACGCGTCATCATCGTTTCGTCGTTGAACAGGTAGTCGGCCAGCGTCTTCGCCAGTTCCGTCTTACCGACACCCGTGGTGCCGAGGAAGATGAACGAGGCGATGGGGCGCTTCGGATCCTGAAGACCGGCACGCGAGCGGCGGACGGCGTCAGAGACGGCGGTGATGGCCTCGTCCTGGCCGATGACACGCTTATGCAGCTCCTCCTCTAGGTGCAGCAGCATCTCGCGGTCGCTCTGTAGCATCTTTGTCACGGGGATGCCCGTCCAGCGGCTCACCACCTCGGCGATGTCGTCGGCGGTGACCTCCTCGCGGACCAGTCTCCCAGCGGCAGAACCGCTGGGCATAGCGTCTAACTGATGTTGGATGGCGGCGATGTCGTCTTCAAGGGCCTTCAGCTTGGAGTAGCGTATCTCGGCTACGCGGCCGTAGTCGCCTTCGCGCTCGGCACGCTCGGCCTCCAGGCGGAGACTCTCCATCTCCTGCTTGTCCTGCTGAATCTTGTTGATCAGCTGGCGCTCACCCTCCCACTTGGCACGGAACTGTGTCTCCTGCTCCTTCAGCTCGGCAATGTCCTTGTCGAGCTGGGCGAGCTTATCCCCAGCGGCAGAACCGCTGGGCACGCTACCGGCAGAGCCGACCTCGCGCTTGATGCTCTCGCGCTCAATCTCGAGCTGCGCCAGTCGGCGGGTGATCTCGTCGAGCTCCTCGGGCACGGAGTCGCGCTCCATGCGCAGCTTGGCGGCGGCCTCGTCCATCAGGTCGATGGCCTTGTCGGGCAGGAAACGCTCAGAGATATAACGCTCCGACAGCTGGACGGCGGCGATGCAGGCATCGTCCTGGATACGCACCTTGTGGTGGTTCTCGTAACGCTCCTTCAGTCCGCGCAGGATCGAGATGGCGCTCAGTTCGTCGGGCTCGTCGACCATTACCGTCTGGAAGCGGCGCTCCAGGGCCTTGTCCTTTTCGAAGTACTTCTGGTACTCGTTGAGCGTCGTGGCACCGATGGCGCGCAGCTCGCCACGTGCCAGTGCCGGCTTCAGGATGTTGGCGGCGTCCATGGCACCCTCGCCACCGCCGGCACCCACAAGGGTGTGGATCTCGTCGATGAAGAGGATGATGCGCCCTTCGGCACGTGTCACCTCGCTGATGACACTCTTCAGACGCTCCTCGAACTCGCCCTTGTACTTCGCACCGGCCACCAGCGCACCCATGTCGAGTGAGTAGAGCTGCTTGTCCTTCAGGTTCTCGGGCACGTCGCCGCGGACGATACGTCCTGCCAGTCCCTCGACGATAGCCGTCTTACCCGTTCCCGGCTCACCTATTAATATAGGATTGTTCTTCGTACGACGCGAGAGAATCTGCAACACACGGCGTATCTCGTCGTCGCGGCCTATCACGGGGTCGAGCTTCCCCTGACGGGCCAGCTCCACGAGGTTCTTGGCGTACTTCTCCAGCGACTGGTAGTTGTCGTCGGCCGACTGTGACTGCACCTTCTGTCCCTGGCGCAGCTCCTGGATGGCCTTCTGCATACCGTCAACGGTGCAGCCGGCATCCTTCAGGATGCGTGACGCCGTCGAGTTGACGCGCAGCAGGGCCAGCAGCAGCGGCTCTACGGAGACGAACTCGTCGCCCTGCTTCTGAGCAATGTCCTGTGCCTGTGTCAGCACGAGGTTGGCTTCGTTCGAGAGGTATGGCTGGCTGCCGCCCTCCACGCGTGGCAGGTGCTGCAGCTCCTGGTCGACGAGCAGTTCTATCTGCTGGGCGTTGACGCCAAGTTTCTGAAAGACGAAAGTGGTAACGTCCTTCGCCTTTTCGATGACGCCTTTCAGCAGGTGTACCGGCTCAATGGCCTGCTGACCATTGAGTTGTGCGCGGTTCACGGCCTGCTGTACGGCCTCTTGTGCTTTGATGGTAAACTTGTCTAATGTCATAGTTTTGTCCTCCTGTTTTTTTAGTTTGTTATCTGCCAATAAGCCAACAAACTCTGTGCCGAGGACCATATATACGACAAAATGGCGGATAAGTCCGCCATTTTGTCTGTTATCTCGTAAGGTTTTATGCTCCTTACATAAAGTCTTTACTATGCTTGGACGATATCTTACACGATGCCCTGAGCGGTCATCGCTGTAAACCTTGGCTTCGCCGAGCTTACACGATGCCCTGAGCCATCATGGCCTTGGCAACCTTCATGAAGCCAGCCACGTTAGCACCCTTGACGTAGTTGATGTAACCGTCAGGCTGAGTACCATACTTCACGCAGTTCTCGTGGATGTCGTTCATGATGCGCTTCAGGTAGTCGTCAACCTCCTTAGCCGTCCAGCTCAGACGCTCAGAGTTCTGAGACATCTCAAGACCAGAGACAGACACACCACCGGCGTTAGAAGCCTTACCAGGAGCGTAGAGAATCTTGGCGTCCTGGAAGATCTTGATAGCCTCGGGCAGCGAAGGCATATTGGCACCCTCGGCAACAGCGATCACGCCATTCTTCACCAGAGCGGCAGCCTCGTCGCCGTTGATCTCGTTCTGCGTAGCGCAGGGGAGAGCGATGTCGGCCTTCTCGTACCAGGGGCGCTTGCCCTCGTAGTACTTGGCTGTGGGATACTCCTCGACATACTCCTTGATACGTCCGCGCTCTACGTTCTTCAGCTCCATGATGTAGTCGAGCTTAGCGCGATCGATGCCATCGGGATCGTAGATGTAACCGTCAGAGTCAGACATGGTCATGGGGATAGCACCCAGCTGCAGACACTTCTCAGCAGCATACTGAGCCACGTTACCGGCACCAGAGATCAGCACCTTCTTGCCAGCGAGCTCGATGCCACGGGTAGCGAGCATAGAGGTCAGGAAGTATACGGTACCATAACCGGTAGCCTCAGGACGAATCAGCGAACCACCGAAGGGGATACCCTTACCGGTGAGCACACCCTGGAACTGGTGGGTGAGCTTCTTGTACTGTCCGAAGAGATAGCCAACCTCACGGCCACCAACGCCGATGTCACCAGCGGGAACGTCCTCGTCCGGACCAATGACACGATAAAGCTCGTTCATGAAGGCCTGGCAGAAACGCATCACCTCAGCGTCGCTCTTGCCACGGGGAGAGAAGTCGGAACCACCCTTGGCACCACCCATGGGCAGCGTGGTCAGAGAGTTCTTGAAGGTCTGCTCGAAAGCAAGGAACTTCAGGATGCCGAGGTTAACGGACTTGTGATAACGCAGACCGCCTTTGTACGGGCCAATGGCATTGTTGTGCTGGATACGGTAGCCCATGTTCGTCTGGACATTGCCCTTATCGTCAACCCAGGTAATACGGAACTCGTTCACACGATCGGGAATGCAAAGACGCTCGATGAGGTTTGCCTTCTCGAACTCGGGGTGCTTGTTGTACTCTTCCTCGATGGTGGGAAGAACCTGAGAAACTGCCTGGATGTACTCCGGCTCATTGGGGAATCTCTTTTTGAGATCTTCAACAACTTGTGCTGCGTTCATAATTTTTGTACTTTTAATTGGTTGTTATTGATTAAAGTTTGAAGTTCCTTTTTGTCGATAAAACAGTATTATCTGCTTTCGAGCGGCAAAATTACACAAAAAATCTGAATTACCAAACGTTTTATCAGAAAAAATATGAAAAAACTGTCTTTTTGTTATTTAATTGATACAAATCAAGGCAAAAATGCCATATTTTCGTCATCTCGGTGTGGGCGTTAACATTTTGAAAGCAAAAGTTGGGAAAAGGTGACAAGTTGAAAGATAAACGTGAAAAATAACAGCGGGAAGTCCTCGTGTGAGAACTACCCGCTGTGTGAGGTGCCTAGCAGATTCGAACTGCTGTAGACGGTTTTGCAGACCGTTGACTAAGCCACTCATCCAAGGCACCTTGTGTGTGTTTTGATGAATGCGGCTGCAAAGGTACGAAGAAAAGGGCAAACGACCAAATAAATTCTCGTTTTTTTTCTTTTTATTTTTCCCGGACTGTCGGGTTTGTCGATTCTGGGCTGTCTACTACAACTTCGACAGGCGGCGGAGCATCAGTTTGTTGATGACCTGTATGCGGCGACCTTGCTTGGTGATGTCCTCGCGTACATTATTTATATTATTAAAGAGGTCGCTGAAGGCGTTGAGAACAGGGTTTGGTTGGGCGTCGTCCTCGGTGGCGGCGGCATTGGTGACGATGTTCAGCCCCAGATGCTCAATGTGCACGTCGACGTCGGTACCCGTCATCACAGGGTCGCCGTCGTAGTGGATGGCTCCCTCGTTGTGGCGCTTGATGTGGATGCGGTCGGCACGGAAGGTCTTGATCTTAGAGTTGTTGCCAAGGGTCTTCATGAAGAGGTCGGCGGCAATCTGAGGTGCGTCAAGGGCGTTGAACGGCTCCATGATGATGACGTCCATCAGACCGTCCCTCATCGTGGCACCAGGGGCGATGTAGGCGTTGTTGCCATACTGCGAGGCGTTGGCACAGGCAATGAGGAAGGCCTTGTGGCGCACTTTTCCCGATGCGTCCTCGACGATGTATGTCTCGGGCTTGTACTTCAGCCCCTCCTTCAGCACGTTCTCCACGTAGGTGATGGGGCCGCGCTTGCCTGCCTCGGCAAACTTCAGCGAGATGAACGCATCGAAGCCCATGCCGCAGGTACAGAAGAAGGGTAGGCCGTTGATGACACCGTAGTCGAAAGGCTCGATATGGCAGTCGTTGATGATACCCATGGCCTTACTGGCGTCGAGGGGCAGCATTAGGTGGCGGGCCAGACCGTTGCCCGAGCCACAGGGGACGATGGCCAGGGCCGTCGGGGTATGGACCAGTGAGCGCGCCACCTCGTTGACGGTGCCGTCGCCGCCAACGGCAACGACGACGTCTTCGCCAGCGGCAGCACATTGCTTGGCTATCTCGGCAGCATGGCCCGCATACTCGGTGAAGACCGTTGACACCTGGAACCGATCGTGGTCCAGTATCTTGTCTGCCAGTGCCGGGATGTCGTCCTTCGCCTGAGTGCCCGCAATGGGGTTGACGATGAATGTGATGGTCGTTTTCTTCTCGCTCATTTGTTGCAAAAGTACAAAAAAAGTTGGAAAGACGATGATGAGTTGAAGGATTTTTTTTGCAAAAAGCATAATTATTGAAAAAAATGTGCACGGATTCATAAAAAATGTGTACCTTTGCAGCCTGTAAATAAAAAAGTAGTAAACGATACCTATTCGGAATGGGACAATTACAAGAAAGATACAAGAGCTATCGTGAGCCCCAGAAGTTCATGGCGGCTGATGTATATCCCTACTTTCGTGCCATTGAAGGCAAGCAGGGAACAGAGGTAGAGATGGGCGGACACAAGGTGCTGATGTTTGGCTCGAACGCCTATACGGGGCTGACGGGCGACCAGCGCATCATCGATGCTGCCAAGGCAGCTCTCGACAAGTATGGCTCGGGCTGTGCCGGTAGCCGTTTCCTGAACGGAACACTCGACCTTCACATACAGTTGGAGAAGGAGATCTCGGAGTTTATCGGCAAGGACGACTGTCTGTGCTTCTCGACGGGCTTTTCTGTCAATCAGGGTGTCATCCCCGCTCTGCTCGGCAAGGACGACTACGTCATCTGTGACGACCGCGACCACGCCTCCATCGTTGACGGCCGCCGTCTGGCCTTCGCCAAGCAGCTGCATTACAAGCATAACGACATGGCCGATCTGGAGCGTGTGCTCCAGAAGCTGCCCCACGAGGCTATCAAGCTCATCGTCGTCGATGGCGTGTTCTCCATGGAAGGCGACTTGGCCAAGCTCCCCGAAATCGTCGAGCTGAAACACAAGTACAACTGCTCCATCATGGTCGACGAGGCCCACGGCATAGGCGTCTTCGGCAAGCAGGGTAGGGGTGTGTGCGACCACTTCGGGCTGACCGACGAAGTTGACCTCATCATGGGTACCTTCTCGAAGTCACTCGCTTCCATCGGCGGTTTCATCGCTTCCGACTTCGACACCATCAACTGGCTGCGCCATAGCTGCCGCACCTATATCTTCTCCGCTTCCAATACGCCCGCTGCCACGGCTGCAGCCATGGAGGCCCTGCACATCATCCAGAAAGAGCCCGAGCGCATCGAGGCTCTGTGGAAGGTGACCAACTACGCCCTGAAGCGTTTCCGTGAGGAGGGCTTCGAGATTGGCGACACCGAGAGCCCCATCATACCGCTCTATGTGCGCGACGTCGAGAAGACATTCCTCGTTACAGCACTCGCCTTCAAGGCCGGCGTATTCATCAACCCCGTTATCCCGCCTGCTTGTGCACCTCAGGACACACTCGTCCGCTACGCACTTATGGCTACCCACACCACGGAGCAGGTTGACCGTTCGGTTGTCGCCCTGAAGAAGATTTTTGTTGAGCAAGGCATTATCAAATAAACCCTACGAAAATTTGCGCGGGTCAGAAAATCTTAGTAATTTTGCACCCGCAAAATCGAGGTGTAGCGCAGTTGGTAGCGTTCCTGGTTTGGGACCAGGCTGTCGCAGGTTCGAGTCCTGTCACCTCGACCACCTATATTGGAAAAGGCCGCTGACTTACAATAAGTTAGCGGATTTTTTTTGCCAGCGTCCCAAGAAATTCGTTTTTCTTTACATATTTTTGGGACGATTTTGGGACGCAAGGCGGGTGTACTAGAACCCTAACATGCCCTATACAATTGTCGGCATAGCATGTCCATCGACTTGAAAATAGTAACAGCAATGATAGCGGTCGTTTCTGTGGAGCCAATTATCAACATGTTATACTTTGGTAGATAGCTAAATTAATTGCTCTTTTTTACATAGTCACCAGGT
>JAEEQH010000007.1 GCA_016285245.1 Prevotella sp. | reverse complement strand
ATGAGGGTCCCCCCGAGCGAATTAGTGTGTGGCGAGCCAGCGGGCGGCGCGGCGGGCGATGTTCTGGCGGAGCTGGTCGCGGTAGAGCCAGATCTCGCGGGTGTGGTAGTTGCCGTCGACACCGAGCAGCGGGAGGATGTAGTCCTGGGCGGTGAAGCCCTGCACGAGGAGCAGTCCGGAAGCGGTGTCGAGGCGGACGGTCATGGTGTCCTTCTGCTGTTCGGCGACGGGGAGCAGGGGCGAGGGCTCGGTGACGAGGGTGGCCGCGGTGCTGTCGGTACGCCAGTTGACGGGGTTGATGGCGACGTCGCTCCTACCCCACCCCGGTAGTGTGCAGGCGGTGTCGCGGACGGAGTTGTAGCAGATGGTGACGCCGGTGTCGTCGGCGCCTCGTGCCGGCACCATGTGGGCGATGGTGTCGTGGATGGCGATGCCGATGGCGTAGGCGGCAATGAGGCGGCTATAGGTGTCGTCGTCCATCTCGCGCAGCAGCTCGAGGAGGATGTGTGCGCCCTGGCTGAAGCCTGCGAGGACGAAGGGTCGTCCGCCGTTCTGGTGGTCGAGGTAGTAGCGGAAGGCGCGTCGCACGTCGCCGAGGGCCACCGGCAGTCGTGTGGCGGCGAGGCTGTCGCTCTGGAACGACTGCAGGGAGCACTGGCGGTAGTAGGGTGCGTAGTAGTTCAGGCGTCCGCTGATGAGGGTGTCGACGCCGAGCATCTCGCCGTAGAGGGGTGCCCGCAGGCTGTCGACATAGGTGTCGGCATAGTGGCACACCTGTCCGCCGGGCAGCTGGTAGTCGCCGGTCTCTGTGGAGATGATGTAGAAGACGTCGGCAGGTGCCTGACGGTTGGTGACGTACCACTGCGTGGAGTCGCTGTAGTCGGGCTCTGCGGGAAGGGGTTCACTCAGCGCCAGCCCCTGGCGGCAGGCTGACAGCAAGGCCGTTGCACCGATGGCGATGACGGCAAGAAGGGTTTTCGTGCTCATGGTTGCAAAGGTAATGAAAATCATTAACATACGCAAATTTTTCTGTTTTTTCGCAGAGATTTTGGTCATATCGGCATTTTTTCGTACTTTTGCGGCCTAATTACGATATATATAGAAGAGAAGGATGAAGACAAAAGTACTATTGATTCTCGCCCTGCTGCTGACGACGTTTGGCAACAGGCTGTGGGCTCAGGATGAAGAGACCATCGATTTCACCGACAAGGATTATACCAACGCTCAGGCCGTCACATCGGTGATTGGCACGAACTGCACTGTCGCGCTGAGCAACGCCAAATGGTACGACAGCGGCAGCGCCTTGCGCGCCTACTACGGCAGTATGATTACCGTCAACGCGACCAACAACAAGACCATTGAGGAGATTCGCTTCACTTACGGCGTTAGCGACGGTAACAACCCCATCACAGCCAACGTGGGCAACTTCGACGGTGCGACATGGACGGGCAACGCCAACAGCGTCACCTTCACCATCGGCGGCAGCAGCAACAACCGTCGCCTCAGGTCCGTCGAGGTCATCTACGTCCCTGGCGTCACCAAGCCCGTCATCAACGGACTCACCTCGTTTGTCACCAGCACCGAGGTCACCCTCAGCGCTGAGGACGGCGCCACCATCTACTACACCATCGACGGCACAGACCCCACGACGTCGAGCACGAAATATACCGCACCCTTCACCCTGACAGCTACTAAGGTGGTGAAGGCCATCGCCGTGAAGGGCGACAAGCAGAGCCGCGTGGCCACACAGGTGTTCAGCGCCTCGACGCCCTACGTGCTGGTGACCAACATCGACGACCTCCACGACGGCGACCATGTAATCATCGTCGGCAAGGCCAGCAACAGCACCTACGCCCTGGGCCTGGCGGGCACGAATAACCGCGATGGCGTCAGCGTCGGCAGCGCGACGAGCAGCGAGGTGACGGCCGGCAGCGACGTCTGCGACCTGATACTGGGTGTGACTGGCAGCAAGTACACCTTCTACGACGCGACGGCGGGCGGCTACCTGCAGGCGTCCAGCTCGTCGGCCAACCGTCTGACCACCGGCGAGCTCAACGACGACGGCCGTGCCACGCTGACCATTGAAAGCGACGGCGAGGCCAAAATCCTGTTTGGCGACACCTACTACCGCAACAACCTGCGCTTCAACTACAACAGCGGCACGCCCCTGTTCTCCTGCTATAACGAAGGGGCCCAGAAGGCGGTCTATATCTATAAGCTGAAAAGCGGAACCATCGCCGAGTGGAGCGGCGAGGGCACGGCAGCCAGTCCGCTGCTGATAGCCACCCCGGCACAGCTCAGCCTCCTGGCCAGCCGTGTCAATGGCGGCAACGACTTCAACGGCTACTGGTTCACGCTGGCCCAGAATCTCAACTTTACCGAAGCCTTCGCGGCCATCGGTACGACTGACAAGCCGTTCAACGGCCATTTCGACGGCGCCGGCCATACCATCAGCGGCATCAACAACAGCGGAAACCTGCTGTTTGGCAATGTCGGCACGGAGGCCAGCATCAACGACGTCCTATACACAGGCACTAATTACGCGAAGGCCTTTCTCAACAACACGCTGACCGATGTCTATACCGTGACCAGCGGCACCGAGGGGCTCTCCGTCAGCCTCGTCAGCGGCGACGCCATTGTTCGCGGCACCACCATCTATGCTAAGGCGAGCTCCGACATCGACATCCAGCTGACCGTCGACGAGGGCAAGACATTGGGCGACGTGAGCGCCAATGGAGAAGCACTCAGCGGTACCGGCGCCAACAGGACGCTCGCCGTAGGGACAGCAAACGTCGTGATTACGGCTACGCTCATTGACAGCTGGAGCGGTAGTGGCACCGCCGCCGACCCCTATATCATCAACAGCACGGCAGGCTGGGACCTGCTGGCTGAGAACGTCAATAAAGGTGAGACCTACAGCGGCCAGTACTTCCAGCTCGGCGGCCATATCGAGGTAACCAAAATGGTGGGCTCGAGCGAGGCCAAGAGCTTCCAGGGCACCTTCGACGGACAGGGCTTCACGCTGACCATGAGCTACGGTACCAGCGAACAGCCCGTCGGCATCAACGCCGCGCCTTTCCGCTTCGTGAAGAACGTCACCATCAAGCGTCTGCACACCGCTGGCGACATCTACATCAACGGTAAGTTCGGCGCCGGACTGGTGAGCGAGACCTACGGCAACTGCACGATCACGTCGTGCCGCAGCAGCGTCAACATCCATTCGACGGTCGACGGCGACGGCACCCACGGCGGCTTCCTGGGACGCGCCATGGGCAACTCGAACACCGTGAGCTTCACCAACTGTCTCTTTGACGGCAGCCTCCTGGGCAACAGCACCCACAGCTGCGGCGGCTTCAGCGGCTGGCACTACGGCAAGGTGCGCTTCACCAACTGTCTGTCCAAGCCCACGAGCAACACCACAGGCATCACCAGCAGCGCCACCTTCGCCCGCATCTCAAGCAGCAACGTAACAGTCACCAACAGCTACTACTACACCAGCGAATACAGTTACAGTATTGTGCAGGGCACCCAGACCGACAAGACGGGCGAAGACCTGAAGAATCAGCTGGGCGCTGGCTGGGAGGTGGTCGGCAGCGGTAATGCAGTTTATGTGTTGCCCATCATGAGCGTCACCAATCTGTCGGGTTCAGGAACTTCAGACAATCCTTACATCATCGCATCAGCCGACAACTGGGACACCTTATTATATAATGTAAACATCGTCGGCGAGAGCTATGCCGGCATGTTCTTCCACCTGACAGGTGACATCGAGACCAGCAGTACGCTCGGCACGGAGGCCACGCCGTTTGCCGGCACCATCGACGGTGGCATCTACAACTCCAACAACGAGCTGACCGGTAAGCGCACGCTGACCGTCAACATCAGCAACGACGACGCTACCCAACACGGCATTGCACCCTTCCGCTACATAGCCGGGGCTACCATCAAGAACCTCAACGTCACCGGCACCGTTAACGTCGCTACCAAGAGCTACCATGCTGCCGGCCTCGTGGGCTATGCCTGGAAAGACACCAACACCATCAGCAACTGTGTCGTCAGCGCCACCGTCAGCGGCGGCGAATACTTAGGTGGACTGGTGGGTCACGGCAAGGGCGGCAGCAACGGCACGGAGACACTCATCATCGAGAACAGCGCCTTCATCGGCACGATGACCGGCGGCGCACAGTATGCCGGCGGTCTGCTGGGCTGGAGCGACGGCTCGACGCTGCACATCACCAACAGCATCTTCGACGGTACCATCACGGGGCTGACGGGCAAGTTCCACCCCATAGCCGTCCGAGATAACGGTAAGGGCATGACCACCGTCTGCAAAATAGCTATCTACACCGTCGACCCCAAGAACATGGACAACGGACACACCGTGGTCAACGGCAACAAGGTGTACACGAGCCTCGTCGACGCCGTCACCAGCGCCGGGCTCTATCTCCAGATGAGTGGTAGCGGCCTCGGCGACAGAAGCTACTACAGTCCGCTGACCATCACGATGAATGATAGCTACGACTACACTGGCAATGACATCAAGCCAACGCCCACCGTTACCGCCACCGATGGCACTCAGCTGTCTGTTGATGTCTTCACTTACGTTTACAAGCAGAACGATGAGGAAGTAACCAGTGATAAGGAAATCGGCACCTACACCGTCACCGTCACTCCCAAAGCGAATGCCTTCGGAACTGGATTTGTATCAGTCCAGGGTAGCAAGACGCTGACATATTCCGTCCTGTCGGGCATCAACGGAAACGCTCAGGACGGCTACTACGTGCAGATGCCCAAAAAGGGGACTACAGGAACAAAAGTTGTCAATCTTGCCGAAAACAACATAACGACCATCAAGGTCTACGACGACGGCGGCAAAAATGCCGACTACTGCAACGACTACAACGGCACGCTCACGCTGACGGCCCCCACGGGCTTCGTGCTCATGCTGACGGGCACCGTCACCTCCGAGGAAGACTACGACTGGCTGGACATCCACGACGGCGGTACCACCAGCACCACGAAACTCCTGGACCATGTCAGCGGCATCGAGAATGAAGATGAAGAACTAGAACCACGCAACATCGGTACGATTCTCAGCGAGACCAATCAGCTGACCTTCCACTTCGAGTCCGACGAAAGCTATACCTACGCCGGCTTTGAGATAACGGTACAGGTAGTCGACGCTACTACAGAACACGACATCACCTGTATCGCTGCTGACCATGGTTCCATCAGTGCCAGCGCAGCCAAAGCCAAAGTCGGCACGACGGTTACGCTGACGGCTAACCCCGACACCGGCTACCTGCTGACGGGCTACACCCTGAGCGACGGCACGAAGACGATAGCCACGGTTAACGTGCCCTGGTACGGCGCGGCCGACCTTAGCTTCAAGATGCCAAACTCCAATGTCACCGTGACACCAACGTTCACCAGCATGAGCGACTTCTACGTGAACATGCCCACCCAGAGATCCCTCAATGTCAACATCCCCGCAGGTGTCACCACCTTCAAGGTCTATGACGACGGCGGCAAGGACGGCAACTACGGACGCTACAATGATGATCTTGACGACTACGAAGGCAATATGCTGCTCACCGCCCCTGCGGGCTACTGCCTGACAATCCAGGGTACGGTGAAAACAGAAATCTATACGGATATCAACGACGATCCTTATGACTACCTCGTCATCTACGACGGCGAGAACAACAGCCGTCCGCTGACGGGCAAGTTGTATAGCAAGGACAATAATGCATTCAGCTTCGGCCCCGTGACAAGCAGCGGCCAGAAGATGCTGCTCTACTTCAAGTATGACGAAAACGACGATGCGTCCGGCCTCGACCTGACGGTCACGCTGCTGCCCATCATGGAGTTGGCTAACAATGCCGACAACGCTGCGACGCTGCAGGAATTCAACAACAAGGAGGCTTCAGTACGGTTGACCGACCGTTCCCTTGTTGCCAACGGCGCGTGGAACACCCTCTGCCTGCCCTTCAACGTGACGCTCGCCGACAGTCCCCTGAAGGGCTTCGAGGCCCGCACGCTCAGCAGCAGTTCGATGGTGGACGGCACACTGACGCTCAACTTCTCAGAGCCTGTTGAGACGCTCACAGCCGGTGTGCCCTACATCGTCCGATTCTCCGACAACACCAACTACGTGAAGTACACAGCAACAGATGGCTCTGAGGGCTTCAGCGAGGAGGAAGACTATATATGTCTCGTCGATGGCGACGACGACACCAAGTGGTGCAGCCCCTATGATGAAACTGACGACGACGACCATTGGAACTGCGAATTCATGGCCACCAACGCCACTGTCACGCCCACGTCATACACCCTGACCACGGCCTACG
Source organism: Prevotella sp. (assembly GCA_016285245.1). Lineage (GTDB taxonomy): Bacteria > Bacteroidota > Bacteroidia > Bacteroidales > Bacteroidaceae > Prevotella. The sequence goes on along the minus strand of JAEEQH010000007.1, from coordinate 92,063 downwards.
ACACGGAGGACAACCCCAGCCGCAACCCCGTTGAATGGACGCTCTATGCTAAAGCCAACAGCAGCGACCCATGGACAGAGATAGACAGCCGCGATGCCAAGACACCCGACGATGCCCTGCCCGAAACGGACAATGCCACGAAGACCTACGAGATTGCTACCGGCAAGCAGGCAGCCTACCGCTACTTCAAGTTGACGGTGATGTCCAGCGGTACCGACATCATGCAGATTGCCGAGCTGAAGCTCAACGGTACCGCGGCTTACAATGCCTTGGTGAACCCCACGTTCAATAACGTAACCATCAGCAACACTTCACAGGCCGTACCGGCCGCCGCCAACGCCGAGGTCACCTTCGAGGGTAGCTACGCCCCCATCAATGTGGGTAGCAGCGGCGACAACCACCTGCTGTACATGGGTGCCAACAACACCCTCTACTACCCCAGTCAGGCCATGACCATCGGTGCCCAGCGTGCCGTGTTCCGTCTGCACGGCATCGAGGCTGGCACGCCTCAAAGCGCCGTACGCGCCATCGTGCTGAACTTCGAAGAGGACGGCGAGACAACGGGCGTTGCTCCAATGGATAATGGAAAATTGAAAATTGATAATGAGGCTGGCGCATGGTACACGGTGGAGGGCGTGAAGCTCACTGGCAAGCCGACGCGCAAGGGTCTCTACATCAACAATCATCGTATCGTCAACAATGAAAAATAACACCACTATGAAACAGTCATATCAAAAGCCGGAAACCAAACAGCTCCTCATCAGGACAAACCGAATGCTGTTAGCTAGTCAGCCCACGATGCGAGCCGTACAAACGGGAACGGAATCGACAACAAACATCCAATATGGTGGCACGGAGACGGAGAACCCCGTGGCCTACTCACGCTGGGAAAAGTACTGGGAATACGAGGAAGAGGACGAATAGTAAACGACAAAAGAACGTACATTCTTGAGTATGACTCAGTCTGAAAAACGTCAGAAAAGGGAACCTTCGCAGGCTCCCTTTTCCTTTCTCTGTCGCATAACGAATCGTCGCAAGGCGACGGAGAACTAAGGCTAGTTGTCTCACGACAACCTCACCTTTTCATTAACCTTAATAATCTAATACCATGAAAAACACGTTGCAAATATACAAGATTAATGCATAAATTGCAACTTTTATACCATTTTCAGACGAAAATTTTAATTTTATTTAACCAAATCAGCCTCCTCGCCCGCCAATTTCCGCCATTTTATAGAGTAAAATGTACACTTGTTGTCGACCACAGCAGTCGGTATGCCCACCTGTTCGTCGACACGGATGAGACGACGGGCACCATCGACCTCACGACAGCTGTCGACCAGACGGATGGTCATGCGGAGAGCATCGCTGAGCCTCAGCGAGAGGCTGTCGTCCGAGAGCATGAGCATCTCGCTACGACCATCGAAGCGGTTCTGTACCACGGCCTTCATGTTGGACGCCATGAAGTCGAGCATATCCAGGCGGTTGTTCTCGGTGAGGTAAGGCACGATGGAGTCGGGCATCTCGCGGAAGACGTCGCCGACGGTCAGCGTCTGTGCCTGAAGGGGCAGGACGCAGAAGAGGAACGGAATCAGGATATTTTTCTTCATTGTTGTTTCTATCATTCTGACGGTTATCCAGTTATAACGTTTTGTCATAACGGCTATTCATTATTTGGCAAGTTGCATCATCATGACGGCGGCGAGACCAGCGGTCTCCGTACGCAGACGGCTCTTCCCGAGGTTGACGGAGACGAAGCCGGCGGCAACGGCCTGACGTACCTCGTCAATGGAGAAGTCGCCCTCGGGACCGATGAGCACCAAGGCACCGGCATCGGCGGAGGGCTTGCGCAGCTCGTCGAACAGATTGACACGCGGCACCTCCTCGTAGCAATGGGCGATATAGCGGCGACCCTCGCCATGGGCCTTCACGAAGGCGGCGAAAGGTATCATCTCGTTGATGACCGGCTTCCAGGCCTTACGGCTCTGCTTCATGGCCGAGACGAGGATCTTCTCGAGTCGCGGCACCTTCATCTGGCGACGCTCGGAGAACTGGCAGTCGAGCAGCGACAGCTCATCGAGACCGACCTCCGTGGCTTTCTCGACGAGCCACTCCATGCGGTCGGCCATCTTTGTCGGGGCAATGGCCAGATGGATATGTCCCTGCCACGTTGGCTGCTGCGGTAGCGTCTCCGTGATGCGGTAGCGACAGTGGTGGGACGAGGTCTCGGTGAGCTGTGCCTGATAAAAAGACCCCTCGCCATCCATGAGCATGATGTCGTCGCCAACCTTCAGGCGCAGCACACGCTGGGCATGGACAGCCTCATCGGCAGGCAGTTCGGCGGCAGTAGCAGCGTCGGGGACGTAGAAGTAGCGAGACTCTTTCATAAAGTTGAAAAGTTGAAAAGTTGAAAAGTTGAAAAGTTGAAAAGTTGAAAAGTTGAAAAGTTGAAAAGTTGAAAAGTTGAAAAATTGAGAAGTTGAGAAATTGAGAAATTGAGAAATTGAGGTTATTGCTTGGTGCGCTTCTTGATTTCTGCGTGGAGCGAGGAGGCGAGGCGGTAGTTCTCTTCGGCAATGGCCTTTCGCAGCTCCTCGCGCAGACGGTCGATGCTGATGGTGTTGATGGGGATGACCAGCCCGCTGGTGTGGGGCGAGAACAACGACCGCTGACGGCAGAACAGCTGTTCCTCGATGAACAGCGGTATCTTGGACAGCGTGCTGAGCAGCAGGGCGTCGCTCATGCGTACGGGGAAGGAGATGCCGGTGGTGCGGCTGATGAGCAGGGTCTTGTACTGTCCGTCGTCAACGTCGTACGTCAGCAGCTCGTAGTCGGCGGCCGACGTGTCGGTGGTCTGGAAGAGCAGCTTCGTCAGCACCTCGGGCAACATCTGCTGTTCGCCCGGAAGGTGGTTGAAGCGGATGAGCAGCTGCTGCGTCATCGGCTCGTCGCAGATGATGGTCAGCGCCCAGCAGCCTGCGCTGTCGGAGAGTACTACGACAGAGAGCCCTTCGGAACCGGCAATCTGAGCCATCTCACGAAAGAAAAGCTGTACCTTGGACGTTGACATCGTAGGGGCAAGGGGCATGGAGCAAGGGGCAAGAGGTTAGCTATCCCCCTTATACTTTCTGGGGCTTGAACAACAAGGCGAAGAGCACGCCGACAACCAGCGCGAAGCCTGCGAAGATGTACCAGCAGGTGGTCCAGTCGCCGATGAGATAGCCGTTATTCCACTGGCAGTAGTGGTTCACAATCTCGCCGGCAGCCAGCGTGCCGATGGTGGCACCGAAGCCGTTGGTCATCATCATGAACAGTCCCTGGGCAGACGCCTTGATGGACGGCTCGCACTCCTGGTCAACGAAGATACCGCCGGAGACATTGAAGAAGTCGAAGGCGACACCATAGACGATGCAGGAGAGGACGAACATGATGACTCCGGGCATGGCAGGATTGCCGATGCCGAAGAAGCCGAAGCGGAACACCCAGGCAAACATCGACATGAGCATGACCACCTTGATGCCATAGCGTCGGAGGAAGAACGGGATGAGCAGGATGCAGAGGGCTTCGCTAATCTGGCTGATGGAAGTCAGCAGCGTGGCGTTATTGGCCGCAAACGAGGAGGCGATGGCGGCATCGGCACTACCCTTGAAGCTCGTGATGAACGGTCCGGCATAGCCGTTGGTGACCTGCAGACACATACCCAGCAGGGCTGAGAAGATGAAGAACAGGGCCATCCGCTTTGTCTTGAACAGCTTGAAGGCGTTCAGTCCGAAGGTCTCGGCCAGCGACTTCTTCTCAATATTCTTGGTAAGCCTGCACTGGGGCAGCGTGAAGCAATAGAGGAACAGAATGAAACTCAACAGGCCCGAGACGAAGAACTGCATATAGGTGTACTGGAACTTATGCGGATTCTCGGAAAAGGTGAGGGTGAAGGTGATGCCGTCCCACGTCGAGCTCTCGACGAACCACACGGCGCAGTTGACGAACCACATGGTGACGATGAAGCCGACGGTGCCGATGACACGGATGGGCGGGAAGTCCTTCACGGTGTCCATGCCGTTGTTCTTCAGAATGGTGAACGCCGTCGTGTTGGCCAGGGCGATGGTCGGCATATAGAAAGCCACACTCAGGGTGTAGAGTGCGATGAAGGTGGCCTTGTCCGTCAGCTCATTGCCGACGCCAACCTGCTTACCCATCCACCAGCAGCCTATCATGAACGTACCGGACAGGAGGTGACAGAGTCCCAACAACCGCTGGGGCTGTATGTATTTGTCTGCCACAATACCCATCAACGTAGGCATGAACAGACTGACGATGCCCTGGATAGCATAGAACCAAGAAATCTTGTCGCCAAGACCGGCTGCTCCAAGGTAGTTGCCCATACACGTGAGATAAGCTCCCCAGACGGCAAACTCCAGGAAGTTCATCAATGATAAACGGAATTTCAGGTTCATTCTTGTTTCGGTTTTAGGTTATTGGAAATAACGGAGTCCTTGACACGGGGAAGGGTACGGACGGAATCGCGGACAGGGCTGACGCTGTCGCGTGGCAACGCCCTGGGAGCCGGTGTCTCTTTCTTCTGATTGTGGAAACGGATGAGCCGGATGTCTCTCAAGGACATCAGCTTCAGCGTCGTCGACTTGTCGTTGCCCTTGCCCAGATAGAAGTAGCCGTAGAGCTCCTTCACACGGCGGTCTTCGTCGATATTGAGCCGCAGCTGGCTGATGCCCGTGACAGAGACGTGGTTCACACGGCTGACGACGCTGTCGTTGTCGAGGCGAGCAGCCAGACAGACCACAGCATCCTTCGTTCCCGTCTGGTACATGAAGTCGGCCATCAAGTTGAAGAGGAACGTATCGCCCTGATGATAGGTCGTATCGCACTTCTGGCTGAAGCTGATACGGTTGTACGGTGCATAGGGAATGAGCACCGCCGTACGGTTACCTTCCCAGACGTTCGCTGTATCGCCGTTCAGTCCCAGTATGGCATAGCGCTCGACCTCGCCCTCGGAGGCGCCGAGTTTCAAGGCTTCGTCGCTGAGGCGGTCGGCCACGTGCTGATACATCTTCTCGAAGCGCTCGGAATGGGTGTAGTAGTAGACGAGCGACGAGTCGAACTCCGCCTGTGTCACACCGTGCTTCTTAAGTACCGCCGCCATGTTGACTGAGCGGTCGAAATTGTGCTGCTCCAAGCTGACACCCTCCTCCAGCTGTGCTGCCGCCTGTCCGAGGTGGTAGTCGTAGAGGATGTCTTCCATGTCAGCAGGCTGGATGTACTGCGACGGTGTGCCAGGCTTACAGCCCAGCAGACCGACGACGGCCAGGACAAGAAGCGACCACTTATTCACGTTTCAGCGATATTTGACTGATTTCCTTACGGTAGAACAATATCAGCAGCACCACGCCTACGGAGATGCAGGCATCGGCGAAGTTGAAGACGGGACTGAAGAAGATGAACTCCTCGCCACCCACCATCGGCACCCATTGGGGCCACGTGGTGACAATGAGCGGGAAGTAGAACATATCGACCACCTTGCCCATGAGGAACGGCGCATAGCCGGTGCCGAAGTCCACGAAGTAGCTAGTGTAGTAAGGCGACGAGGCATTGAAGATGAGCCCGTAGAACATACAGTCCAGCAGATTGCCCACGGCACCGGCCAGCACCATCGACAGGCAGACGACGTAGCCCGTACGGACTTTACGCCGTACCTGGAGCCAGATGTAATAGCCCAGCAGGGCGATGGCGGCGACGCGGAAGAGCGACAACGCCAGCTTGGAGCCGATCTGCATACCGTAGGCCATACCGTTGTTCTCGATGAACGAGATGTAGAACCAGTTGGTAATGCGGATGCTCTCGTGGAGCGTCATGTTCGTCTTAACCCAGATCTTGATGAACTGGTCGATGACGAGGATGAGCACCACGAGGATGACGGCGAGCCATCCGTCGGAAAGGAAACGGGGGCGGTACTTCACTTCTTCTTCTCGTTCATTTTCGACTCCACGCTGAGCGTAGCGTGGGGAACGGCACGCAGACGCTCCTTCGGGATGAGCTTACCCGTGATGCGGTCGATGCCGTATGTCTTGTTCTCGATGCGTACCAGCGCAGCCTTCAGTCCCTGGATGAACTTCTGCTGACGGGCAGCCATCGTGATGATCTCCTCTTTCGACTGGGTAGCACTACCCTCCTCCAGCGCTTTATAGGTGGGCGACGTGTCGTCGACATCGTTGGAGTCCTGATTTGTCAGGGTCTTCATCATCTGGTCGTAGTCTCGCTTGGCCAACGCCAGCTTTTCGTTGATAATCTCGCGGAACTCTTCCAGTTCCTCGTCCGAGTAGCGTGTTTTCTCTGTCATTGTTATTAGGATTTTGTAATTTTTATGTTCAGTTTGATTTCATTGACCTTAACCTCAGCACCTTCCTGGTATTCGTCAATCTCGACTGGCGTACCATCGGCAAAGCCTTCAATACTATCGAGAGAGTCGGCCAAAACCTGAGCCTTCACGTAATCTCCCCATGTCTGCAAGGCCTCCTCGGTCTTATCGACAAATGTCATCTTCACTTTGATGCGGTCGGTGATCTCGAAGCCACTGTCCTTACGAATATTCTGGATACGATTGACGAGTTCACGGGCAATACCCTCCTGACGCAACTCCTTGGTGATGACAATATCAAGGGCGACGGTCAGGCTACCCTCATTGGTAACCAGCCAGCCGGGGATGTCCTCGCTGATAATCTCGACATCGGCCACCTCAACGGTCAGGTCATTACCCTCGACATTGATGGCGATGGTGCCGTTGGCCTCCAGCTCGGCAATCTGCTCCTGCGTCAGGCCATCCATCTGGGCGGCGACGCCCTTCATCAGCTTGCCGAACTTCTTACCCATGGTGCGGAAGTTGCACTTCACCTTCTTCACCAGGATGCCGGCACCCTCGACGAAGCGCAGCTCCTTGACGTTCACCTCGTTCATGATGAGGTCCTTGACAGCCTCGATGTGCTTGCGCTGCTCGTCGGTAGCGGGAATCATGATGGCCTGCAGCGGCTGGCGCACCTTGATGTTCACCTTACGGCGCAGGGCGAGCACCATCGACGTGATCTTCTGGGCCATCTCCATGCGAGCCTCGAGGTCCTTGTCGATGAGCGACTCATCGGCCACGGGGAAGGTGTCCAGATGGACACTGTCCTTCTCGCCGCCAAGATCCTTGTACAGCTGGTCGGCAAAGAACGGTGCGAACGGTGCCAGAAGCTTCGAGACCGTCATCAGACAGGTGTAGAGCGTCTCGTAGGCCGAGCGCTTGTCGTCAGACATCTCCTTGCCCCAGAAGCGTTTGCGGTTCAGACGGACGTACCAGTTCGAGAGGTCGTCGTTGACGAAGGCGTCGATGAGTCGGCCAGCGCGTGTGGGGTCGTAGCCGTCGAGCTCAGCCGTCACCTTCTGGATCAGGGTATTGAGGCTGGAGAGAATCCAGCGGTCGATCTCGGGCTTGCCCGCTGTTGAGACAGCTGAGGTGGCGGCGGGTTCCCAACCGTCGACGTTGGCATAGAGTGCAAAGAAGCTATACGTATTATATAAGGTGCCGAAGAACTTGCGGCTGATTTCAGCCACACCCTCTGGGTCGAACTTCAGGTTGTCCCACGGCTCGCTGTTCGTCATCATGTAGAGACGGACGGCATCGGAGCCGTACTTATCAATCATCTCGAACGGATTGACCACGTTGCCCACGTGCTTGGACATCTTGTTGCCCTTGGCGTCGAGCACAAGGCCGCTGGAGATAACGTTCTTGAAGGCTACTGAGTCGAAAATCATCGTGGCGATGGCGTGGAGCGTAAAGAACCAGCCACGCGTCTGGTCGACACCCTCGTTGATGAAGTCGCAGGGGAAGGCGATGCCCTTGTCGATGAGCTCGCGATTCTCGAACGGATAGTGCTGCTGGGCGTAAGGCATGGAGCCGGAGTCGAACCACACGTCGATGAGGTCGCTCTCACGCTTCATGGGCTTCCCTGTCGGAGAAACCAGCACAATGTAGTCCACATAGGGACGATGGAGGTCGATGCGGTCGTAGTTCTCCTTCGACATATCGCCGGGCACGAAGCCGTTGTCCTTCAGCGGATTGCTCTGCATGAAGCCAGCCTTGACGGCCTCCTCGATCTCGTTGTACAGCTCTTCTACAGAACCGATGCAAATCTCCTCGCCGTCCTCCGAGCGCCAGATGGGCAGCGGTGTGCCCCAGAAACGGCTGCGTGAGAGGTTCCAGTCATTCAGGTTGTCGAGCCAGTTGCCGAAGCGGCCCGTACCCGTTGACTCGGGCTGCCAGTTGATGGTCTTGTTCAGCTCCGACATACGCTCCTTGCACGCCGACGACTTGATGAACCACGAGTCGAGCGGATAGTAGAGCACGGGCTTGTCGGTACGCCAGCAATGGGGATAGTTGTGGACGTGCTTCTCAATCTTAAAGACCTTGTTCTGGGCCTTGAGATCCATGCAGATGCTGATGTCCAGCGTCTCGTCCTTGTCGGTGAGTGTCTCGTCGTAGGCGTTCTTCACGTAACGGCCAGCGAACTTGTTCCACTCGTCAACGTTGACATATTTCTTAACAAAGTCGGCATCGAGGTCCTCGAGTACGAAGTACTTACCCTGCAAGTCAACCACGGGGCGCTCGGCACCCTTCTTGTCAACGAGCACAATCGGACAGATGCCGGCTTTCTTAGCTACGAAGGCATCGTCGGCACCGAAGTTAGGCGCGATGTGCACGATACCGGCACCGTCGTCAGTCGTCACGTAGTCGCCGGGAATCACCTTGAAAGCGTCGCCCATGGGCTTGATGGCGGGCATCAGTTGCTCGTACTCCATGCCGACGAGGTCGGTACCCTTATAGCGGCCGACAATCTTCCAGGGGATGACCTTGTCGCCAGCCTTGTAGGCGTTCAGGTCAGCATCCTTGCCTTCTTCCTTGAAGTAGGCGGAGAGACGGGCCTCAGCCATCACGATGGTGATGGGCTCTGCGGTATAGGGGTTATAAGTCTGGACGGCCACATAGTCGATCTTCGGACCTACGCAGAGTGCCGAGTTGGCAGCCAGCGTCCATGGCGTCGTCGTCCAAGCGAGGAAATAGGGCGTGCCCCACTCTGCCATCTCGGGCTTCGGGTTCTTCATCTTGAACTGGGCGGTACATGTCGTATCCTTCACATCGCGGTAGCAGCCGGGCTGGTTCAGCTCGTGGCTCGAGAGGCCCGTGCCGGCGGCAGGGGAATACGGCTGGATGGTGTAGCCCTTGTAGAGCAGGCCCTTCTCATAGAACTGCTTCAGGAGCCACCACAGCGTCTCGATATACTTGTTGTCGTAGGTGATGTAGGGGTTGTCGAGGTCAACGAAGTAACCCATCTTCTCGGTGAGGTCGCGCCACTCCTGGGTGAACATCATCACGTTCTCGCGGCACTTCTTGTTGTAGTCCTCCGTCGAGATGTACTTGTCGCTCTCCTTGTTGTCGATGTCGGCCTTGGTGATGCCCAATTCCTTCTCGACACCCAGCTCCACGGGCAGTCCGTGGGTGTCCCAACCGGCCTTGCGCTTCACCTGGAAGCCCTTCATCGTCTTGTAACGGTTGAAGGTATCCTTGATACTGCGCGCCAGCACGTGGTGGATGCCGGGGTGGCCATTAGCCGAGGGAGGACCCTCGAAGAATACAAATTGCGGACAGCCTTCCCGCTCCTCGACGGAGCGCCAGAAGATATTCTTCTCCTTCCACATCTGCAGCACGTCATTGTTCGTCTGCGTCAGGTTCAAGCCGTTATGCTCGGCAAATCTCTTACTCATCGTATTGATAGTCTTTTTCTTTACTTTTTTCTATTAGGGCGCAAAGGTACTAAAAAATATCAACTCAACCAAAGAAATACGATTTTTCTTTTGCATTTCGCTCGTTTTTTCGTCACTTTGGCTTCGCCGAAGATACGTGGCACTCGGAAATGAAAAGAAAAGTGGATTTTCTTTTGCATTTCACTCGTTTTTTCGTATCTTTGCACCATGAAAACGACAATACTGACAGCCACCCTTCTCTCCATGTCCATCCTCGCCGCCACAGCACGGCAGGACACAAAGACCGTACGCCTGAAGGTGATAGAGACCAGCGACGTCCACGGTCACTTCTTCCCGTACGACTTCATGGAGAGCAAACCGTTGACAGGCACGCTTGTACGTGCCAATACCTATATTAAAAAACAGCGCGAGCAATATGGCGAACGGCTGTTGCTGATTGACAACGGCGACATTCTGCAAGGACAGCCCTGCGTCTACTGGTCGAACTACGTGATGCCGGAAGACGAGAACCTTGCCGCATCGGTCGTGAACTACATGAAATACGACGCCGAGACAGTAGGCAACCACGACATAGAGCCCGGCCACAAGGTCTACGACAAGTGGATTCGCGAGGTGCGCTGCCCATTGCTGGGTGCGAACATTGTCCTGAAGGAGCAGCCCTCAGCAGAGCAGTTAGGCGGCCGGCCTTACCAAGTATACGACAACCTGCGCCCCTACTCCACACACTATGTCGATGGCGTGAAAATCTGCATCATCGGTATGCTCACGCCAAGCATCCCCCACTGGCTCAACGAGAGCATCTGGAAGGGTATGGAGTTCGAGGAGATGGTAGGCTGTGCCAGGAAATGGGTGAAGTACATCCAGGAATACGAGCATCCCGACCTCATCTTCGGACTGTTCCATAGCGGTCGTGACGGCGGCATCGTTGACGACAATGGCGCCGAGGAGAACGCCACCGCCGCCGTTGCCCGCGAAGTGCCCGGCTTCGACGTCATCTTCTTCGGGCACGACCACCAGGTACACAACGAGTGGGTGACGAACACGGCAGGCAAGCAAGTACTGATTATCGACCCCTCGTGCTATGTGCAGAACGTGGCCGAGGCCGAGCTGGAGCTGACTTACAGTAACGGCCACCTGACCAAGAAAGACATCAAGGGACACATCGTCAGCGTCCGCGACGAGCAGATTGACCAGCAGATGATGGCCCACTTCCAGCCCAAGATAGACCAGATCAAACAATACGTATCGCGCAAGATCGGCCGTTTCGAACATCCCATCTACAACCGCGAGAGCTTCTTCGGAAACTCTGCCTTTACGGATCTCATCCACAACCTGCAGATGCAGATAACGAAAGCCGATGTCTCGTTCAACGCACCCCTGTCGTTCAACACCGTCATCGATGCCGGCGACGTGACTCAAGCCGATATGTTCAAGCTCTACCGCTTCGAGAACTTGCTCTATGTGCTCCGCATGACGGGTGAGGAAATTCGGAAGCATCTGGAGTTCTCGTACGATATGTGGACAAACACGATGACCAGTCCCGACGACCACGCACTTCGCCTAAATAAAGACTCGAAAGAAGACCAGCAACGTACGGGTTTCCAATACTATACATTTAACTTTGACTCTGCTTGTGGCATTGACTACGAGGTAGACTTGACGAAGCCCGACGGTCAGAAGGTACACATCCTGCAGATGTCCAACGGCCAGCCGTTCGACGAGCAGAAATGGTACAAGGTCGTGATGAACAGCTACCGCGCCAATGGCGGTGGCGAGCTGCTGACAAAAGGTGCCGGCATACCGAAGGACTCCCTCGACGGACGCGTGCTGTTCCATACGGAGTTGGACCAGCGCCACTACCTGACGGAAGAGATTCAGCGCATGGGAGTCATCGACCCACAGCCAAATCACAACTGGCGTTTCATCCCTGAGGCTTGGACAAAGCCGGCTCTGGAGCGTGACAGAAAGGCTCTCTTTGGAGAATAAGTGCCACTCTTGAAAGAATGAAGAAGTATTTTTTTGTATTTTGTAAGGACGGGCTGCTGCTCGAGCAACTGCCCGACGGCAGCATGACCATTCCCTGCCGCGAAGAACCACCGACAGCCACCAAGGCGTGGACTCACCTAATGACTGTCACCCCGATGGCCGACGGCACGCCCGTCGTCACCTACACCATTGACACGCCACCGACAGAGGAGCAGCCGTTCACGCTGTTGCCCCTGCGACAGAGTTACTATAAGCTGTCGCGTGAGCTCTACCTGAAAGCGGGCAAGTGCCAGGAACTGATTTACTGGGACCAGAACACCCGCTTCTGCGGCGTCTGTGGCGGTCAGATGAAGATGCACACGGAGATCTCCAAACGGTGTACGGAGTGTGGCAAAGAGGTGTGGCCGCAACTGGCCATCGCCGTTATTGTCCTGATACATCGTGGTGACGAGGTGCTGCTGGTACGTGCTAAGAACTTCCGTACCGACTTCTACGGACTGGTGGCTGGCTTTGTGGAGACTGGCGAGACGTTGGAAGAGGCCGTCGCACGCGAAACGATGGAAGAAACGGGTGTCACCATCGACAACATCCGCTATTTCGGTTCACAGCCCTGGCCATACCCCTGCGGACTGATGGTCGGCTTCCATGCCGACTACGTCGGAGGCGCTATCCATCTGCAACGCAGCGAGATAGCCAAAGGCGGCTGGTTCCGCCGCGACAACCTCCCGACGATTCCCGAAAAGCTCAGCATCGCCAGAATGCTGCTTGACGACTGGCTGGACAGCTAAGAAGACTACTCAGAAGTACGGCTGGGTACTACACCCAGCCTATCGTCCTATGCAGTAATACTCAAAGCCGTTCTCTTCCAGTTCCTCGACATCGAAGATGTTTCGTCCGTCAATAACCAACGGACGGCGCATGGCCTTCTTGATGACACCCCATGTGGGCAGACGGAATTCCTTCCACTCCGTCAGCAACAGCAGGGCATCGGCATCAAGAACAGCATCATACATATCACGGCAGTAGGTCACCGTATCGCCGATACGCCGGCGGCACTCATCCTTGGCAATAGGGTCATAGGCACGTACCACACAACCCGCCTTCAGCAGCTTGTCAATCATCACCAATGCCGTAGACTCACGCATATCGTCGGTCTCGGGTTTGAACGACAGTCCCCACATGGCAATGGTCTTCCCACGCAGAGCCTCCTCGGAGCCGAAGGCTTTGACAAGCTTGTCAAACAGCACGGACTTCTGGCGTTCATTGACACGCTCAACGGCCTTCAGCACCTCCAGCGAATAGCCTGCCTGGTCGGCCGTCTTGATAAGTGCCTTCACATCCTTGGGAAAGCACGAGCCGCCATAGCCACAGCCGGCATAGAGGAATTTACGACCGATACGAGTGTCGCTACCTATTCCCGCGCGTACCATATTTACATCTGCCCCCACACGCTCGCAAAGGTTGGCGATGTCGTTCATGAACGAGATACGCGTTGCCAGCATCGAGTTGGCCGCATACTTCGTCATCTCGGCCGAAGGGATATCCATGAAAATCACGCGGAAGTTATTAATCAAGAACGGTTTATATAGCTTCGTCAGCACCTTCTTGGCATGTTCGCTCTCCACGCCGACGACCACGCGGTCAGGCGACATGAAGTCCTTGATGGCATTACCCTCCTTGAGGAACTCCGGGTTCGATGCTACATCAAAGGGGATGTCGGCATGACGCTTCTCCAGTTCCTCCTCGATGGCGCGGCGCACCTTACGAGCGGTTCCCACGGGTACCGTCGACTTCGTAACGACAACTGTATAGTGGTTGATGTGCTGTCCGATGGTGTGTGCCACCTGAAGCACATATTTCAAATCGGCCGAACCATCCTCGTCAGGAGGAGTACCCACGGCGGAGAAGACAATCTCCACATCGTCGAGCACGGAAGCGAGGTCTGTAGAAAACTTCAGACGCCCTGCAGCGACATTCTTCCTCACCAGTTCGTCGAGGCCAGGTTCATAGATGGGAATCTCTCCGTTATTCAGTCTTTCAATTTTCTTTTCGTCAACGTCGACACACGTCACGTTGGCGCCTGTGTCTGCAAAACACGTGCCGGACACCAGTCCGACATAGCCAGTTCCTACAATTGCAATGTTCATAATCTACTGTTATTCAAAAACTTCCGCATCACGGAGGAAGGGTTGCTTCATGTCTTTCTCGCTGGTCAGGACTTCCATACCCTCCAAAGGCCACTCAATAGCCAAGTCCGGATCGTTCCAACGGATACCGGCATCAGCCTGCGGCGCATAGGGGTTGTCCACCTTATACGTGAAGATGGCCACGTCGCTCATCACCAGGAAGCCATGGGCAAAGCCGCGGGGAATGAAGAACTGACGCTTGTTCTCGTCGCTCAGCTCCACCATCACGTGCTGTCCGAACGTTGGCGAGGAGCGTCTGATGTCTACTGCGACGTCCAGGACACAGCCTTTAATGACGCGCACCAGCTTTGCCTGCGAGGCATCACCTTTCTGATAATGCAGTCCGCGGAGGACGCCACGGCTCGACATCGACTCATTGTCCTGCACGAAATGCACCGGACCGATATTAGCTTCAAACTCTGCCTCTTTCCAGGCTTCAAAGAAATAGCCGCGCTCGTCGTTGAACACACGAGGCTCAATCACGTATACGCCTTTGATGGCGGTTTCCTTATATTCCATTGTCATTCGTATTTTGGCTGCAAAGATAGTACAAATTTTTCAAAAAGCACATTTTTTAAGTTTCTTTTATTTGCAAATACCACAAAATTGTTGTACCTTTGCCGACGTGATTGAATTAAACAGACATATCGAGATACTGCTTTTGAGTAGCGACTGCGTCATAGTCCCTGATTTAGGGGGATTTGTGACGCATCATGTTGATGCCCGCTACGATGAAGAGGACAATATGTTTATTCCCCCGTCGCGCACATTGGGATTCAACCCGCAGCTGACGATGAACGACTCGCTGTTGGCACAGTCGTACGTCGAAGCCTATGACATCAGTTTTCCTGAGGCCGTCTGCCGCATTGAGGAGGAGGTAGCAGAGCTGAAGCAGGAACTCCAGAATGAAGGCTTCTTCGAGATGAACGGCATCGGCGAGCTGAGCCTGAACGAAGACGGCAACATCGTCTTCAACCCCTACGAAGCCGGCATTCTGACGCCATCGCTTTACGGCCTTGACACCTTTGAGATGCACAAGCTCTCTGAAGCCACTACCAAGAAGCCTGCGACAGAGTCTGCCGCCACCCCGGCACTTATTGCCAACACAACGGAAGAGTCTTCCGAGGAGCCTGTGGAGGACAAGGAGCGTGCCATCGTCATCAAGATGTCGTGGATACGCAACGCTGCCGCCATCGCTGCTGCCGTCCTGGCGTTTTTCCTGCTGACACCTCCTGTTGCCAATAGTGTTACTTCCGACAATTCAGAAGTGACGATGAGTGCCGTGGAGCTGTTACCTATGCCTAAGACGGAGAAGCCGGCAGGTGTCAAGTTGGTGACAGAGCCAGCAGCAGAGCCCGAGGCCGTCACAAAGTCCGAGAAAGTTGCAAAGCCTGAAATGGTTGCAAAGCCCGAGAAAACGGCAGAGCCCGTGAAAACGACGCAACCTGAGAAAACGACGCAACCTGAGAAAGCCGTAGCTGAGCCGAAGCCTGCGACACCGACCAAGCAGTATTGCATTGTGCTTGCCAGTCAGGTAAACCAGCGTAATGCAGAGATCTTTGTCAAGCAGCTTCAGGAGCGTGGCCATCAGGGCGTCCGCATCTTTGTACATCACGGCACACGCCGTGTCATCTATGGCAGTTTCGCCACACAGTCGCAGGCCTACAACGCCCTTTCAAGGCTACGCGCCACCAGCTCCGACTTCAGCGAAGCCTGGGTCTATGAAGTGAAGGATTAATACGCCATGCTATGAAGCGAAGGATTAATACGCCATGAAACGAGTACGTTGTCCCAAATGCGAGCAATACATCACCTTTGATGAGAAGCAGTACAGCGACGGCCAGTCGCTCGTTTTCCAGTGTCCTTACTGCAGCAAGTCTTTTGGTATCCGTCTGGGTGTATCGAAGCTGAAGGGCACCCTGAAGGAGGAGAATGCCGCGCTGAACGCCGACAATGGCCGCCAGACGGCCGATGAGGCCTTCGGCTCCATCGTTGTCATTGAGAACGTTTTCCACTACAAGCAAGTGTTGCCTTTGCAAATGGGCGACAACGTCATTGGGCGCTACCAGAAGGGCAATCCCATCAACACACCGTTCGAGACGGTCGACCCCAGCGTGGACCTGAACCATTGCACCATCAACGTCAGCCGCGACAAGCATGGGCGGTTGCGCTATACGCTCAGCGACAACAACAGCAACACGGGCACCTTTGTCGACAACGAGGAGATTAAACAGCGTGAACGTCGTATCATCAGCGACGGCACGCTATTCACCATCGGCGCTACGAGCATCATCCTGCGTAGCGCAGACTCCGAAGAGGAATAATCGCTTGACAGACTATTGCCTCTTTATTCCAAGCTCATGATCGTTTTAGTAAACGCGCGGTCCGAAAATCATCGTACCGATACGCACCATTGTCGAACGACATTCGACGGCTACCGTATAGTCGTCGCTCATGCCCCATGACCGTTCACGGAACCAGGGGGCATCGGCGAAGTACTGCTGTTTCACCTCGTCGAAGAAGTCGGCAGCCGTCAGGAATTCCCGCCGCAGCTGTTCCTGGTCGTCGGTGAGCGATGCCATCATCATCAAGCCACAGATGCGCACGTGTTTCATCTGGCGCCATTCGCCGTCGCTAAGCAGTTGTCTGCACTCGTCCAGTCGCAGGCCGTACTTTGTGCTCTCCTCGGCAATATGCAACTCCAGGAGCACGTCGATGACCCTTCCGCAACGCTCTGCCTGCTTGTCGATCTCCTTGAGCAGTTTCAGCGAGTCGACGGCTTCCACCATAGTCACGTAGGGAGCAATGTACTTCACCTTATTGGTCTGCAAGTGGCCGATGAAGTGCCATTCGATGTCCTGTGGCAGCGACGTGTGCTTTTGGCGCAGCTCCTGCTCGTGGCTCTCGCCGAAGATGCGCTGTCCCTCGGCATAGGCGGCTTCAATATACTCGTTAGGATGGTATTTGCTGATAGCTACCAGACGGACACCGTCCGGCAGCGTATCAAGCACTTTCTTCAACTGACCTTTGACGTCGTACATTACTGTTCGAATTCAGGTTTCTCGTCAACGACCTTCTTGTCACGACCGTACTCAAAAACATCCAGCAGCTGGGTCTCAGCCACCGAGGCGATGACGTAGTCGCACATCGTGCCGCCCATGACCTCCTCAACGTTCTTCACGGCCCCGCTGAGCGTACCGGCGTTCACCAGGTAGTTCACGCTGGTCTTCTTCTCCTTGGCCGTCTTCTCGTCGATGGTAATGAACTGCACCTTCACTTTGTACCAGCGGTCGGCGGCATCGCTGTCGGCAAAGAAGATTTCCTTATAGGGAGCAATCTTGATATCCTTGACGGTAAACTCACCACTAATATATGCTGACATCTCCTCCAAGATGCGCTGCTCTGCCTCTGTGAATGAGAGGGCATCGATGGTATAGGCATCGACAACCTTCTTCTGGAGGCCGTCCTCCATGGTCTTCTCATACTGAATCTTGCACTCGAACCATTGATCTGTTCTGCTTCTCATGTTTCTTTTGTTATCTGTTGATTATAAAATAATGTTTCTACTCGAAAAAAGTGTTTCTACTCCTGGCTCGCCTTCTGCTGTTGCTCAAGCTGGGCTTTCTTCTGGTTGGAGATGCGCTCAATGATCTCGCTGGCTATCCGCTGGCTCTTGGTATCGTTCAGGCCGGCTTCCTCGCCTAACTGCATCTGCAGCCTGGTCAGCTCCTCCATGACAGCGGAACTCTCCGAGAGGAACTTCTTCTCCGTGCCGTTCATGTGCTCCTTGTCATAGATCTTCGAGAGGACACGTTCCGCC
The DNA here is from genome assembly GCA_016285245.1 of Prevotella sp. Taxonomy (GTDB): domain Bacteria; phylum Bacteroidota; class Bacteroidia; order Bacteroidales; family Bacteroidaceae; genus Prevotella. The sequence goes on along the minus strand of JAEEQH010000007.1, from coordinate 74,261 downwards.
TCGGCAGCATAGCGCTTGCGGAAGATCTGCTCGGCCTTAGCCTCGTAGACCTTCATCTCCTTCTCGTCAACACGCGTGGCCGCGCTGTCGGGCTGTAACGCATCGAACTCCATCGAGGGGTCGTATTCTTCGGGATACATCTCCTCGCCGAAATCCTCCTTTGGCGCTGCCTCCACGAAGTCGACGGCCTCCTGGTCGGGAAGCAGCTCCGTGAAGAGAGCAAATCCCAACAGGGCGATGACGGCAGCGACAATACCTGTGACCAGCGTCGAGCGCATGGAGCGACGCGACTTCATTGCCTTCAGCATATCGGCCGGTGAGGCATAGCGCTTGGCGGGATCAGTCTGAGTGGCTTTCTTGATGACAGCCTTGTACTCATAAGGAACGTCAGAGTCGCTATAGAGAAATTTCAGGAAGAGTCCCAACGAGTACACCTCGCTTCGTGCGTCGGCCGTTCCCTCCTCCAGCACCTCCGGAGCTACATAGTCCGCGGCATCGCCATAGAGCATCTCCTGGTCGTTCAGCAAGAGGTACGACGAGCCATGGAACAGCAGCAGGGGCGTATCGTTGCCCTTGCGTACCAGGATGTTCGACGGTGCGAAGCACAGGTGGTAGATACCCTTGTCGTTCAGGGTGGTGACGGTCTCCACGAGTTCCTTCATCACACCATCGACGAAGCCTTTGTTAGCCACGATGGCAGGTTTCTCCTCCAGCAGCTTCTGGAAAGTTTGGCAGTTGCCCTTTTCCACGATGACGCTGCAGAGTCCGGAGCTGTCGTTGTTCACTTGGAAATGCAGCTGGTGACGCTCGTTGATTGTTGCCGTCGTCTGGGCCTCGGCCTTCAGCATTTCACAGAACCTGAGACTGTCCGACAATTCTTGACGAAGGTCGAGGACATTGGTATAGGTATTTTCCACCTTCTTCTTATAGAGAAAGCCGAAAGGCATCGAGTCCTTCATCATCGTTGCACCGTTACGCGATGCGAGTAATTCTTCGTAGTTCATGCACTCATAGGTTGATTTTGACGGGCAAAAGTACTCATTTATTCTGAAAAACGCAAATTTTTAGCCCTCGAATACGAAAAAAACTCAATTCTCAATTCTCAATTCTTAATTATTTTGTAACTTTGCGCCTTGAAATCGACAAAACGTTAGTAAAGATGCCTGAAATATCTGTCCGCGGACACGAGATGCCAGAGTCGCCTATCCGAAAGCTGGCACCCCTGGCTGCCGCCGCCAAGAAGCGCGGCACGAAAGTGTACCACCTGAACATCGGCCAGCCCGACCTTCCCACTCCCCAGGTAGGTCTCGATGCGCTGAAGACCATTGACCGTGACATTCTGGAGTACTCGCCGTCGCAGGGTTACCTCAGCTATCGCGAGAAACTGGTGAACTACTACGCGAAGTACAACATCAATGTGTCGGCTGACGATATTATCATTACGTCGGGCGGTTCCGAGGCGGTACTGTTCGCCTTCCTCAGCTGTCTGAACCCTGGCGACGAGATTATCGTCCCTGAGCCGGCCTATGCCAACTACATGGCGTTTGCCATCTCTGCCGGTGCAAAGATCCGCACCATCGCCACTACCATCGAGGAAGGCTTTTCGCTGCCGAAGGTCGAGAAGTTCGAGGAGCTCATCAACGAACGCACGCGTGCCATTATGATTTGTAACCCGAACAACCCGACGGGCTATCTCTATACACGCCGCGAGATGAACCAGATCCGCGACCTGGTGAAGAAGTACGACCTCTACCTGTTCTCGGACGAGGTCTACCGCGAGTACATTTATACCGGTTCACCTTATATCTCCGCTTGTCATCTGGAGGGTATCGAGCAGAACGTCATCCTCATCGACTCCGTCTCGAAGCGCTACTCCGAGTGCGGTATCCGTATCGGCGCCCTGATAACAAAGAACGAGCAGGTGCGCAAGGCCGTCATGAAGTTCTGCCAGGCACGCCTCTCTCCGCCCCTCATCGGTCAGATTGTGGCCGAGGCTTCGCTCGACGCCCCCGAGGACTACTACCGCGATGTCTACGACGAGTACGTCGAGCGCCGTAAGTGCCTCATCGACGGTCTGAACCGCATCCCTGGTGTCTACTCTCCCATCCCGATGGGTGCTTTCTACACCGTTGCCAAGCTGCCCGTCGACGATGCCGAGAAGTTCTGCCGCTGGTGTCTGGCCGACTTCCAGTACGAGGGCGAGACGGTGATGATGGCTCCCGCTGCCGGTTTCTACACCACGCCGGGTGCTGGCATCAACCAGGTTCGTATAGCCTACGTGCTGAAGAAGCAGGACCTTGAGCGTGCGCTGGTCGTGCTGCGCAAGGCCCTCGAGGCCTACCCGGGCCGCGTCGACGACTAATTGTCAATTGTCCATTATCAATTATCAATTGTCAATTATCAATTCTGAATGAATTTCCCTCTCTTCATAGCCAGGAAGATCTACCGTGACGAGGGCGACCGCCGCAAGGTGAGTCGTCCCGCCATTCGTATAGCCACCATCGGCGTGGCCATCGGCCTGGCCGTGATGATCATCACCGTCAGCGTGGTACTGGGCTTCAAGCATACCATCCGCGACAAGGTCATCGGCTTCGGCAGCCACATCCAGGTGGTGAACCTCATGTCGATCAGTAGCGGCGCCAGCTACCCTATATCCGTCAGCGACAGCATGATGCGCGCCCTTGGCGACATCGACGGCATCAGCCATGTGCAGCGCTACGCCCTGACACAGGGCATCCTGAAGACCGACGACGAGTTCCTGGGTGTCGTCTTCAAGGGTGTGGGTCCCGAGTTCGACCCGACGTTCATCAAGCAGAACCTGGTTGAGGGCGAGGTTCCCCAGTTCAGCGACACGAAGAGCGGCCAGAAGATCCTGCTGTCGCGCATGATGGCCGACAAGCTGAACCTGAAGAGCGGCGACAAGGTCTTTGCCTACTTCATCGACAGCGACGACGTCCGCGTGCGCCGTTTCACCATCAGCGGCATCTACCAGACGAACATGACGCGCTTCGACGAGCAGATCTGCTTCACCGACCTCTATACCGCCGCAAAGCTCAACGGCTGGTTACCCCGCCAGTATTCCGGTGCCGAGCTGCTGACCACCGACTTCGACCGTCTGGAGACGACGGCCCAGAACGTGGATGTGTTTACGAGGCACCGCCACGACGAGTACAACAGCTCCTATTCCTCACAGACCATCTACGACGCCTATCCGCAGGTGTTCACGTGGCTCGAGCTGCTCGATGTCAACGTCTGGATCATCCTGGCGCTGATGGTCTGTCTGTCGGGCATCACGATGATCAGCGGCCTGCTGATTATCATCCTTGAACGGACATCGATGATTGGCGTGCTGAAAGCCCTCGGCGCCCGCAACAAGACCGTCCGCCACACGTTCCTGTGGTTTGCTGCCTTCATCATCGGCCGCGGCCTCCTCATCGGCGACGTCCTGGGCATCGGCCTTGTGCTGCTTCAGCAGTTCACGGGTATCGTCACCCTCGACCCCCAGACTTATTATGTTAGCGAGGCGCCTGTCGAACTCAACATCCCCATCGTGGTGTTGTTGAACATTGCCACTCTAATTATCAGCATTTCTGTCCTAATTATCCCAAGCTTCCTGATTTCGCACATTCATCCTGCAAAATCTATGCGATACGAGTAAAAAATTGCACAAAAAATTTGCAGATGTGCAAAAAACAATGTACCTTTGCACATAATTTCAAAATTTGTGCAATGGAACAAGCTCCAAGCTTTAACGAGTACATATACCGGGCCATCATCGACAACTGGAATTCCGACGCCCTCACCGACTATCAGGGTGCCACGCTGCAATACCACGATGTGGCCCGCAAGATTGAGAAACTACACATCCTCTTTGAGAACTGCGACGTGAAGAAGGGCGACAAGGTAGCCATCTGCGGCCGCAACTCCAGCCATTGGGCCGTCGCCTTCCTGGCCACGCTCACCTATGGCGCCGTTGCCGTGCCCATTCTCCATGAGTTCAACGCCGAGCAGATTCACAACATCGTCAACCACTCCGAGGCGAAGCTCCTCTTCGTCGGCGACTACGTTGTGAAGACCATCGATGCCGATGCGATGCCCCACCTCGAGGGTATCATCAACCTGCCCGACTTCTCCCTCCACACCTCGCGTTCGGAAAAGCTCACCTATGCGCGCGAACATCTTAATTATATGTTCGGCACCAAGTACCCTCGGGCCTTCCGAGCCGAGCACGTCAAGTATCATCACGACGAGCCCGACGAGATGGCGCTCATCAACTACACCAGCGGTACGACGGGCTTCTCCAAGGGTGCCATGCTGCCCTACCGTGCCTTGTGGGGTAACCTCGACTTCTGCATGAAGCGTCTCCCCGTGAAGGCTAACGACACGATGCTCAGCATCCTGCCCATGGCCCACATGTACGGTCTGGCCATCGAGTTCATCTACGGCTTCTGCCGCGGTTGTCACCTGTTCTTCCTCACGCGCCTGCCGTCGCCGGCCATCATCGCCGACGCCTTCGCCACGGTCCGTCCGGCCATTGTCATCGCCGTGCCGCTCATCGTCGAGAAGATTATCCGCAAGCGCGTGTTCCCGAAGATTCAGACCAACGGTATGCGGCTGTTGCTGCAGATGCCCGTCGTCTCGAAGAAGGTCAAGGAGAAGATCTGCGAACAGGTATACCAGGCTTTTGGCGGCCGTGCCTACGAGATCATCGTCGGCGGCGCAGCCCTGAGCCGCGAGGTCGAGCAGTTCCTCGTCTCCATCGGCTTCCCCATCACCGTGGGCTACGGCGCTACGGAGTGTGCCCCGCTCATCAGCTATAGCGACTATAAGGACTTTGTGCCCGCCTCCTGCGGCACGGCCGTCGACCACATGGAAGTACGCATCGACAGTAGCGACCAGCAGAACATCCCCGGCGAGATCCTGGCCCGCGGCACGAACGTCATGCTGGGCTACTACAAGAACCCCGAGGCTACCGCCGCCGCCATCGACAGCGAGGGCTGGTACCACACCGGCGACCTGGGTACGATGAGTGCCGACGGTCACATCTTCATCCGCGGACGCATCAAGAATATGCTCCTCGGCCCCAGCGGCCAGAACATCTACCCCGAGGAGATTGAGGACGTGCTCAACTCCATGCCCATGGTCAGCGAGAGCATCGTCGTACAGCGCCAGAACCAGCTGGTGGCACTTGTCCATCCTGATACCGACGAGTTGGTGAACTTCACCACCGACGAGCTCCACGACATCATGGAGCAGAACCGCCAACAGCTCAACGAGCGTCTGCCGGCCTACAGCCACATCGCTGCCATCGAGCTTCGCGACGAGGAGTTTGCCAAGACCCCGAAGAAGAGCATCAAGCGTTACCTCTATAATTAAGCATTAAGCATTAAGCATTAAGCATTAAGCATTAAGCATATGGAACACATACCAAGCTTTAACGAACTCATCGAGAAGTCCATTCTCCAGAACTGGGACCTCGACGCCCTGACCGACTACAAGGGACAGACACTTCAGTACCACGACGTGGCCCGCAAGATCGAGAAGGTCCACATCCTGTTCGAGAACTCTGGCGTGAAGCGCGGTGACAAGATAGCCCTTTGCGGCCGCAACTCCAGCCAGTGGGCCGTGGCCTTCCTCGCCACGCTCACCTACGGCGCCGTTGCCGTCCCCATCCTCCATGAGTTCAACGCTGAGCAGATACACAACATCGTGAACCACTCCGAGGCGAAGCTCCTCTTCGTTGGCGACCATGTGGCCACGATCATCGACCCGCAGCAGATGCCGGGCCTGGAGGGTATCATCAACAACCCCGACTACTCGCTGATGATCTCGCGTACGGACAAGCTGACCTACGCCCGCGAGCACCTGAACGAGCTCTACGGCAAGAAGTTCCCGAAGTACTTCCGCAAGGAGCACGTCAGCTACTACCGCGAGCAGTCGCCCGAGGAGCTGGCGCTCATCAACTACACCAGCGGCACGACGGGCTTCTCCAAGGGTGTCATGGTGCCCTACCGCGCCCTGTGGTCGAACTACGACTTCGCCTGCGACGTGCTGGGAAAGACCATCAAGGCTGCCGACCCCATCATCTCCATGCTCCCGATGGCCCACATGTACGGCATGGCCTTCGAGTTCATCTTCGAGTTCCTGCACGGCTGTCATGTATACTACCTGAACCGCGTGCCGTCGCCCGCCATCATCGCCCAGGCGCTGGCCGAGATCAAGCCTGTCATCGTCATCGCCGTACCGCTCATCATCGAGAAGATTATCCGCAAGAAGGTGTTCCCGAAGATCCAGAACAACCGTATGCGCCTGCTGCTGCAGATGCCCGTCATCTCTAAGAAGGTACGCCAGATGATCTGTCAGGAGGTGCTCAAGGCCTTCGGCGGCCGCATGTACGAGGTCATCATCGGCGGCGCAGCCCTGAACCAGGAGGTGGAGCAGTTCCTGAAGCGCATAGAGTTCCCCTACACCGTGGGCTACGGCGCCACGGAGTGCGCACCCATCATCTGCTACCGCGACTGGCACACCTTCGCCGCCGGCAGCTGCGGCCGTGCTGCCCTCCATATGCAGGTGGAGATTGACTCTCCCGATCCGCGCCGCATCCCTGGCGAGATCTTGGCCAAGGGCCCGAACGTCATGCTGGGCTACTACAAGAACTCCGAGGCTACGGCGGAGACCATCGACAGCGAGGGCTGGTACCACACCGGCGACCTGGGCACGATGGATGCCGACGGCAATGTCTACATCAACGGCCGTTCAAAGAATATGCTGCTGGGCCCCAACGGACAGAACATCTACCCGGAAGAGATTGAGGACAAGCTGAACTCGATGGCTATGGTGATGGAGAGCATCGTCGTGCAGCGCGACAACAAGCTCGTGGCCCTGGTACACCCAGATATGGACGAGGCTAAGAACCTGAAGTTCACCCCCGACGACCTGAAGAACGTCATGGAGCAGAACCTCAACGGCCTGAACCAGATGATTCCCGCCTACGAGAAGATTTCGGAGATCATCATCCACGAGGAGGAGTTCGAGAAAACGCCGAAGAAGTCCATCAAGCGCTTCCTCTACAGTTAAGATTCAAGTTTTTTCGACCACGAAGTTAATTATTTCGACTACGAAGTTAATTCGTTGTCGTTTAATACATACAAAAGTTGTATTACTTCAGCTGGCTGTTCACCTGGTCGGCAATCTGCGTCATGCCCTTCACCGAGGGGTGGCCTGACATCTTGTCGATGTCGTGGAGTTCGATGCAGGTGACGCCATAGTGCTGGCAGATGGTGCGCACGCTCTCGTTGATCTCCGCCTTCAGCCCGTCGTTCAGCAGGAAGTAGATCTCCGCACCCACGTAGCGGGCCGTCATCCACTCCAGCATCCGGGCCATCGCCGGGCGGAAGTTCCAGAAGTTCGCCTTCGACAGGTTCTCGTACTGGTACTCGCCGATGGGCGCACCAGCCCAGCTGTCGTTCGTGGCACCGAATATGAAGATCACGTCGGGACAGCCCAGGTCCTTCATCCTCGTCAGGAACGAGCGCTGGGAGTAGTCGTTGCCGCTGTATCCCGAGTAGCTGATGGTTGAGCCGCTGTACGAGTTGTTCTGGCACAGCTTCCAGCCACGACGGCTGATGAGCTGGTGCCACCATGTCTGCCGGACGTCCATCACGTCGGTCCGTCCACGCTCGCCCTGTGCGTAGTACCACATCTCGTTCGTCTCAGGCTCCACAAAGCCCTCGAACGTTGAGTACGAGTCGCCCAGCACGGAAACGCTCTTCGCCTGGCTCCAGGCCGTCATCACGCTGACAGCCAGGAGCAGGCAGAGCATCAGGTTTCTTCTGTTCATCATGCTGATTTATTCGTCTACGGTATAGAACCAGGTCTTGGGCACGCTGATGCGCTCACCCATCCACTTCTGCGAGGGGTCGACGGCGATGATCATCGGGGCCTCGCCAGCTTTCGGGAACTTGATGGTGAACAGCTGTCCGTCCTTGCCGTTGACGGCAATCGACACGTTGTTGAGGTCGTATTCCCAGCCTTCGACGTCAAACTCGGCGAGCACCTTGTCGTAGTCTATCTTGCCCTGGGTGTTGTACATCGTCTTCACGTTGAAGCCGTTCTCGCTCTTCACCCACTTCGTGTCGCCAATGGTCAGCTCGAAGTCGATGGTGCCGCCCATGGCGCGGATCAGGGCCTTGCTGGTGCCTTTCTCGGTGCTGATGATTACGTCGGACTTGATGACGCCGTTCTCGCGTGTCACCTTGTGCCTCTCGATGGTGTACTCCTCGACGTCCACCACGACATCGTTGAAGTCGAAGTCGTCGGTAGCACCCAGGTCCTCAATCATGTAGCGCTTGGGACGAGCGGTCTTCACCTCGTACTCGTTCTCGGTGATGATCTTCTCCTGGGGCACGTCGGGATTGCCCACGACGGCCAGCACGACATCGTTGAAGTCGTTGTCGCCGCTGAAGCCGAGCGGTTTGCCATTAGCGATGTCCTCGATGCCGATGTACTTCACGACGGCGTTCTCCTTGAGCTCAATGCCGTCAAGCTCGGGCATCACACCCTCGTCGACGTCGACATAGATGGCGCGGCCGTTGGTAGTGCCGGCGACGTCAGCCGGTGCAGGGAGGGCCTTGTTGTAGGCGTTGGTGCCGGCAGCCTGTGTGTGGCAGGCAATGTTGTCGATGTAGATCTCGACGCGCGTGCCGACGGGAGCCTCGATATAGATGCCACGCATGTTGATGGTACCACCCTGGGCGTAGACGTTATCCTTCTCCATGCCGTTGACGGTCTGGAAGTTGATCCAGTCCTTCGTGAACACCGTAATCGGGTCCTGGTCGCCCACCTTCACCTTCAGGTCGTAGGTCAGACAGCCGCCGCTGAAGAATGGGAAGATGTAGAAGCCGTTCGACGGAGCCACCAGCACAGCAGGCTGTCCTGTCTTAGCCTTTCCCTCGGGCAGGGCCTTGACCATCGCGTCGAGCAGAGCGCCGTTCTTGGTCACGCCACCGGGAATCTGGATCTCTCTGTGCAGCCAGCTGGCATTCTTGAGGGTCGTCTTGATCTGCGACACGTCGCCGAAGTCGATACCGTTCTCCAGGAGCACCGTGTTGATGGTCGTGAAACCACGCGTAGACAACTGGCGGTCGCCCGTGGTGAAGTCCCACGTCTGGTTGGGTGCAATCTCACCATACTTAGCCACAAAGTTCGTAGCAAAATTCTTCTTCTGGACTTCTTCGTACGACAGTCCTTCCATGTCGTTGGAGCAGGCCGTAAACATCATGGTAAAGCCCAAAGCCAATGCTAAAGGAAATAGATAGTTCTTCATGTTTATTGCTCTTTAATTAATACCATATTATAATGTGCAAAGATACAAAAAAAACGGGAAATCGGTCACCTTTTGCCCAACTTTCTTGCACAAATTAAGGTTGTTTAACATTCTAACCGAAGAAGCGCTGGTACTCGCTCTCGAAGTTGGGTGTCAGGATGCCTTTTCCCATGGCTTCGCGAACCTCCTCGGCGCTCCAGAAGCGGCCGCCGTCCAGCTCCTCTGCCGACGGGCGGATCTCGCCCTCATAGACCGCGCGGTGGACGTACACCAGCTCGCGTTCGCGCTGGCTCTCGAAGACGTACTTGTCAACGAACTCCGGGCGGAAGTCGGTGATGCCCAGCTCCTCGCGGACCTCGCGCCGCAGGGCCTCCTCGGGCGTCTCGCCATAGTCTATGTGTCCGCCGACGGCCGTATCCCACCGTCCAGGCTGAATGTCCTTCCACTCCGGCCGTTTCTGCAGGTAGATGTCGCCCTGCGGGTTGAACACGTGCAGGTGCACCACCGGGTGCAACAGTTTCGAACCGTTATGACACTCGCCGCGCGTCGCTTCGCCTACCACCCTGCCCTCTTCGTCCACTATCGGGAACTTTTCTTGCTGGTTATCCATATCTCGTCGATTCAATGATGTTGCTTAAAATGGCTGAATACGCTTTCGAGGCGCAAAGGTACGAAAAGTTGAGAGCAGAACAAAATAAATTCACGGCAAAATGTTGCACTTGCTGCAGTTGCTGCAGTGCTGCAGTTCCCAAACAAGTCATACGAAAGCCCAAAATTATACCTATATTTATATATATATTTATATATATAAATATAGAGGTATTTTCAGGGAAGGTAAGGGCCTCTCGAGAACTGCAGCAACTGCAACACTGCAACAGCGAGTGCAGAGCCAAAGCTCGCTTGGGCTATGCCGAGCGCCGGCAGTCTCGACGAAGTCAATACTGCAACAGCGTTTTGTTAATTACTGTTTATTATACTGATTTTGTTGACTTATCTCTCTGATTGGGTTGTCTGCTTTCCTGCTTTTGTTGTCTCTTTCCCGGGTTAGTGGACTTCGTGCACAGCGGCGCTCGACCTCTGGTCGCTTGCTACCGCAGGGACGCAAGAACCGACCCCGTTGTGCACTTGAACAGGTGCCACTTATTTCCAAATACCCGCCACTTATTTTGAAATAACCGCCACTTATTCAGACGGGGAAAAGTACACAAATGGGACGGTTCTTTTTGTGTAGTTTTTCTTGAGTGCACAGCGGAACCGACCCCGTTGTGCACTTTTTTCTTGTTGCACAGCGGAACCGACCCCGTGTGTAAATTCTTAAAAAATAGTTGCGAAAAAGTTTGGCAGTCTCAGGAAATTTTTGTACCTTTGTAACGTATTCAAGAGCTCAGGATAACAAGCGGTAGCGGCTGGCCGGAGTAATCAGTCGCAGAGTATCTAACACCATGAAAATTACAACTATGGTAGAACTGAACGTTTATCAGAACAACAACCAGACTTCTGAGTTTTACAAGAAGTGTTTTCAGTAGGAAGCGGTACAGGGAATACCTGCGGCAATGACACGGTCGCGGATGGCATCGAGTTCCTGGTGGGTAGCCTTGCGGAGCGACTGGTCGGGTGTCTCGCGGTCGATGGTATAGATCATCACCTGCTGGGGCGCAATATCCTTGACTGCGTGTAGCCAGGGGGCGACATAGGCTTCAGTCGTATTGTCGATGTCGGGGCCTTTGAGGAACATGGTCTGGATGATGACATGGCCGCGGAAGGCCTTCAGGCGGTCTATAATCGTTTCAACATCATACGCGCCGCAGGGCCGATCTACCTTATTAATAAAGTCGGGGGAAATGGTGTCGAGTTTCTGGATGTTATTGTCCACACGCATCAGGGCGTCGTGCACCCCCTGGCGCTGGATCATCGTGGCGTTGCTCAGCACGCTGACCTTCGCCTGAGGACAGTAGTGGTTGCGCAAGGCAATGACGTCGTCGACAATCTCGGGGAACTGTGGATGACACGTCGGCTCGCCGTTACCGGCAAACGTCAGCACATCGGGTAGCCGACCCTCGGCCGTCATCTTCTGTAATGTCAGCTCCAGAGCCTCGCTCACCTCCTGGCGTTTGGGCATAGGCAACTGGGGACGATGGTCCTTGTTAAAGCCACACTCACAATAGATACAATCGAAGGAACAAACTTTACCGTCGGGCGGCAGGAGATTGATGCCCAACGAGAGCCCCAAACGACGGCTATGAACAGGGCCGAAAATGGGCGAAGGATAGATAACTGTACTCATAATGGCGGCAAAGGTAGTGAAAAATTTACAATTTAGCTATTTTCGATTTACGATTTTTTCCATGGAGTTTGCATTTTTTTCATGGTTCACTACTCATTATTCACTTTTTTATTGTATCTTTGCAGTCGAATTCAATTTTTACGTACGTAAAGTAAATGAGTAATAAAAGAAAAACGTCCCGGCGCCGTCATGGTATGCAGGTCGTTACGCTATGTATCAGCACGACTATGGTACTGATACTGTTAGGGTTGGTGGTATTGTCGGTACTTACCGCCCGTCATCTTTCCAATTACGTCAAGGAGAACCTGACGGTAACCGTTATGCTTGGCGACACCGTGAGTGTGAACGATGCCCACCGTCTATGCCGTGACCTGTACCATCGTCCCTATGCCCGCAACATCGACTACATCAGCAAGGAACAGGCGCTGAAGGAGCAGACGGCGGCAATGGGCAGCGATCCGACGGAGTTCCTGGGAACGAACCCGTTCTCGGCAACGCTGGAGCTGCAGCTGCACTCCGACTATGCCTGCCGCGACTCCCTGCTATGGATTGCCAAGGAGCTGAAGCAGAACGCAAAGGTGACGGACGTCGCCTACCAGGAAGACCTGATGAACATGGTGAACAAGAACCTCCAGAAGGTGAACCTCGTGTTGCTCGTCCTGGCCGTCCTGCTGACGTTCATCAGCTACTCGCTAATCAGCAACACCGTACGCTTGGGCGTCTACTCACGGCGCTTCCTCATCCACACCATGAAGCTGGTGGGAGCCTCGTGGGGATTCATCCGCCGACCGTTCATGCGCGATGCGCTCATCGTAGGTCTGCTGGCCGCCCTGCTGGCCTGCTGTGTACTCGGTGGCGCCTACTATGCGCTGATGCAGTACGAGCCCAACATCGACACCATCATCACGTGGCAGATGCTGGTGGTGACGGGTGTGGCCGTCTTCCTGTTCGGCATCATCATCACGGTGCTCTGTGCCTACATCTCCGTGAACCGCTTCCTTCGCATGACGGCAGGAGAGCTGTATAAGATTTAGAATTGAAGAATTAAGCATTAAGCATTAAGAATTAAGCATTAAAAAAATATGGAAAAGAGAGATTTCGCTTTTGGAAGGATGAACTACATCCTGCTGGCTGTGGGAATGGCTGTGGTCATCATCGGCTTTATACTGATGAGCGGCGCCGGCTCGTCTGCTGAGGCATACAACCCGGACATTTTCAGCGCCCGCCGCATCAAGGTAGCACCCATCGTGTGCCTGCTGGGCTTCGTTTCGATGATTTACGCCGTGGTACACCGTCCGAAGGACAATTGAAGAATTGAAAAATTGAAGTTCTTTAAGAATTGAAGAATTGAAACATGACTTGGATTGAGACCGTTATCATAGCCATTGTCGAGGGACTGACGGAGTTCCTGCCCGTCTCGTCGACCGGCCACATGATTATCACACAGAACCTGCTGGGCATAGAACAGGGCGACCCCTTCGTTCATGCCTTCACGTTCATCATACAGTTTGGTGCCATCCTCTCGGTGGTGTGCCTCTACTGGAAGCGTTTCTTCCAGTTCGACCATACGCCGGCTCCCGAGGGCAGTTCGCTGTTCCAGCGGATGAAACACAAGTACTACTTCTACTGGCTGCTCATCGTGGGTGTGCTGCCGGCAGTCGTCATCGGTCTGCTGGCTAAGAAGTCGGGACTGCTCGATTGGCTCCTCGACAGCGTCCTCGTCGTGGCTATCATGCTCGTCGTGGGTGGTATCTTCATGCTCTTCTGCGACAAGCTGTTCAACAAAGGTAGCGACGCTAACAAGCTCAACGAGAAACGGGCCTTCAACATCGGCCTATACCAGTGTATCTCCGTCATCCCGGGTGTTTCGCGCTCAATGGCTACCATCGTCGGCGGCATGACGCAGGGACTGACGCGCAAGCGTGCTGCTGAGTTCTCGTTCTTCCTCGCCGTGCCCACAATGGCGGGCGCCACGCTGCTCGACTTGCTCGACCTCGTGAAGGAGGACACCGCCTGGGCCACCACCCACAATATCACAATGCTGCTGTTGGGCTGCGCCGTAGCCTTCGTCGTGGCCCTGCTGGCCATGAAATGGTTCGTGGCATTCCTGACGAAGTACGGCTTCAAGGCCTTCGGCATTTACCGCATCATCGTCGGCGGCATCATCATCGCCCTGCTGCTGACGGGTCATTCATTGGCAATGGTCGACTGAAGAGTTGAAGAATTGAAAAATTGTAGTTCCTTTGAATAATTGAAGACTGTGGACTTTCAGGAAGGCGCTTTCATCTACATCAACAAGCCTTACGGCATGACGTCGTTCGGCGCGCTGGCACACGTCCGTTACCTCATCTCACGGAAACTGCACGTGAAACGCGTCAAGACAGGCCATGCCGGCACGCTAGACCCTCTGGCCACAGGGGTGCTCATCCTCTGTACAGGTAAGGCAACGAAGCAGATAGAGCGTCTGCAGCTGCACGACAAGGAATATACCGCCACTCTGCAGCTTGGAGCCACCACGCCGTCGTTCGACCGCGAACATGAGGTGGACAACACCTACCCCACCGCCCACATCACCCGCGAGCTGATAGACCGTGTGCTCCCTGAGTTCGTTGGAGACATCGAGCAAGTGCCACCCCTCTTCTCGGCGGTAATGGTCAATGGCGACCGTGCCTACGAGCTGGCACGCAAAGGCGACGATGTGGCGCTGAAAGCGAAGACAGTACACATCGACGAGCTGGAGGTGACGAGCTTCGATGCCGAGAAGATGCTGCTGGGCATTCGTGTCGTCTGTGGCAAGGGTACCTATATCCGTTCCCTGGCACGCGACATCGGCGCTGCCCTGGGTAGTGGTGCCTACCTGACGGAGCTCTGCCGTACACGGCTCGGCGACGTCCGCATAGAGGACAGCTACACCCTCGACAGCTTCCGCGAATGGCTCGACGGCGAGATGCCCGACGACCGTCCCCTAAAGCCCGTAAAACCCGTAGTCCCGAAAATCAGGCCAAAACAACAATAGACAATTAGACCAAAACAACAATAGTATATAATGAAACTATCACAATTCAAGTTCAAGCTCCCTGAGGAGCAGGTAGCTCTCTACCCGCCCCACCGCGCCTTCGAGAATGAGGATGGTACCGTGGACCGCATCTACCACCGCGACCAGTGCCGTCTGATGGTTATCCACCGCAAGAGCCAGACCATCGAGATGTTCAAGAAGGACGGCGACGGCAACGACACGGATCAGTACCTGACGTTCCGCGACCTGGTAAACTACTTTGACGAGGGTGACACCTTCATCTTCAACGACACAAAGGTGTTCCCCGCACGCCTCTACGGCACAAAGGAAAAGACCGATGCAAAGATTGAGGTGTTCCTGCTGCGCGAGCTGAATGAGGAACTGCGCTTGTGGGACGTGCTCGTCGAGCCGGCGCGCAAGATACGTATCGGCAACAAGCTGTTCTTCGAGGAAGACGGTCCGATGGTAGCCGAGGTCATCGACAATACTACTAGTCGCGGACGCACGCTGCGTTTCCTCTACGACTGTCCCCACGACGAGTTCAAGCGCGAGCTCTTCTCCCTGGGCGAGGCTCCCCTGCCCCGCTACATCGTGGAACGTCGCGAGTGCACGCCCGATGACATGGAACAGTTCCAGACCATCTACGCCCGCAACGAGGGTGCCGTGACGGCCCCGTCGACGGGTCTGCACTTCAGCCGTGAGATGCTGAAGCTGATGGAGATTCATGGTTTCCGTTTCACCTACATCACACTGCATTGTGGTCTCGGCGCCTTCGACCCCATCGAGGTCGAAGACCTGACGAAGCACAAGATGAATTCCGAGCAGGTCATCATTCCCGAGGAGTCGTGCCAAGACGTCAACAATGCGAAGAACGATGGGCACCGCATCTGTGCCGTCGGCGTGAGCACCCTGCGTGCTACGGAGAGTTCGGTGGGCACCGACGGTATGCTGAAGCCGTTCGACGGCTGGACGAACAAGTTCATCTTCCCGCCCTACGACTTCGGACTATCGAACGCGCTGATTGCAAACTTCTACCACCCCGAGTCAACGATGATGATGGCCACAGCCGCCTTCGCTGGCTACGACATCACCATCGAGGCCTACGAGAAGGCCGTCGAGGCGGGCTATCAGTTCGGCTGCTTCGGCGATGCGCTGCTGGTGGTGGACGACTGATGTGAGATAATAGATAAGAGATAAGAGATGAGGGATGAAGAGTGAGGAGAGGCTGCATAGGGTGTACCTGTCGCTCGGGTCAAACCTCGGAAGGCGACGGTCACTCATTCGCCGTGCCATCGAGCTCCTGAGCGTCCGTGTAGGCACAGTAGTGCGCCAGTCCTCGCTCATCGAGACGGAGCCCTGGGGCTTTGAGTCGACGCATAAGTTCCTCAACGGTGCCGTTCTCTGTGAGACCACCCTCACGCCACGCGAGGTGCTCACAACCACACAGCAGATTGAACGGGAACTAGGACGGAAGAAACCTATTGGGGGACAGTCCCCTAGTGCGACTCGTCGCACAAATGGGACATTCCCCAGTAACGGGGAGGGGCGTCAATATCATGACCGTCCCATCGACATTGACATTCTGCTCTACGACGACCTCCACGTCGATGAGCCCGACCTGAAGATTCCCCACCCGCTGATGTATGAACGGGAGTTCGTCATGCAGCCGCTGAACGAGATAAGAGAAGACAACTAACAAAAAATAACTACTAAAACAAATCACGATTATGAAGAGAACCATTCTCATGCTGTTCTGTCTTGGTGCGCTCCTTGGTATGAGTGCACAGGATCAGTACGCCAAGTACACCCAAGGGCTGCCCTTCCAGATGGCGGCCGTCAAAGCACCCGTCATCCCCGAGCTGACCATGCGCCTCAGCGACTTCGGAGCGAAGAACGACGGTAGTGCTCTCTGTACCGATGCCTTCGCCAAGGCCATCGACCAACTTTACAAAGCAGGCGGCGGCCACCTCGTCGTACCCCGCGGCGTATGGCTCACAGGCCCCATCGTGCTACGCTCCAACATCGACCTCCATCTGGAGGCTGGAGCCGTCATTCTGTTTGCTGCCGACGAGTCGCTCTACCCCATCGTTGAGACGTCGTTCGAGGGTCTCGACACCCGCCGCTGTCAGTCCCCGCTGTCGGCTCGTGGTGCAACGAACATCTCCATCACCGGTAACGGCGTCATCGACGGCAACGGCCAGTACTGGCGCCCTGTGAAGCGTTCGAAGGTGACCGACAGCCACTGGAAGAGGCTGCTGGCCATCGAAGGCAGCCAGGAGATGAAGAAGGACTACTGGGTGCCGTCGGCCGGCTACGCCCGTGGTGAGCAGGGTGCGAACATGAATGTGCCCAAGGCTGAGACCGAGGAGGAGTGGCAGGCTGTGAAGCGCTTCCTGCGTCCTGTCATGGTGAGCCTCATCGACTGCAAGAACGTGCTGCTCCAGGGTGTCATTTTCCAGAACTCCCCGGCGTGGAACCTTCACCCGCTGATGTGTCAGAACATCATTATAGATAATGTACTCGTGCGCAACCCGTCGTACGCCCAGAACGGCGACGCCCTGGACCTGGAGTCGTGTACCAACGCGCTGATCATCAACTCGCGCTTCGATGCCGGCGACGACGGTATCTGCCTGAAGAGCGGCAAGGACAAGGACGGACGCCGTCGCGGTGTGCCCTGCGCCAATGTCGTCGTCGACGGCTGCACGGTCTTCGCTGGTCATGGTGGCTTTGTCGTAGGCTCAGAGATGAGCGGCGGCGTGCGCAACATCAAGGTGAGCAACTGCCAGTTCGTGGGCACGGATGTGGGACTGCGCTTCAAGTCGACGCGCGGTCGTGGCGGTATCGTCGAGAACATCTTCATCGACGGTGTGTCGATGACTGACATCGCCACCTATGCCCTAACGTTCAATATGTACTACGGTGGCAAGTCGGTTGCCGAGGTGCTGGAGGACGGCGATCAGCCCAAGGTGGAGGCGGTTCCCGTGACCGAGGAGACACCTATCTTCCGCAACATCGACATCCGCAACGTCATCTGCCACAATGCCGGCTACGCCATGGAGTTTAACGGACTGCCGGAGATGCCTATCGACCGCATCACGCTGAAGGACATAAACATCTCCACCCACCATGATGCCACGTTCCAGTTCTGCCGGAACATCAAGAAGGAGAACGTCAACATCACCATCCTGAAGTAATCACGGAGAAAGGAAATAAAAGAAAGGGAGGCTCGCGTCTCCCTTTCTTTCATTCTTGTTATCCTGAAACGTATGTATATGGAATTATTCTGCGCGCTTACCGAACTGACGGACGGGCTTTTCGGCGGGTAGCGGAGCAGCGGCTGTGCTGTCAGCTGAGCGTGTGCCACGCGACCAGTAGTAATCGTCGTACCAAGCATCGTAGCCCCAGTTGTCGTAGGTGTCCCAGTTGGGCGACGAGATGTGCGTCAGGTTGAAGTTGACGTCGTTGTCACCATCAGCAATGTAGCCGGTGAAATGCGAGTCGCTGAGGTGATAGTCGGAGATGACCACGGAAGTGCCATCCTCAATGAAGTAGATGGTGATGTGTCCGTTGTCGACGCGCCAGCTGATGTGGTTGGCAACGTAGTCCCAGGGAGCGCGGCTGTAGTAGTCGACCCAGTAGCCTGAGCCCTTGGTGAAGCGGAAGGGATCGATATTGAAGGTAATCTCCGTGCGGGTGGCGTAGTAGTTGTGGCCTCTATAGTAGGAGGAGACATACATGTTGCCACTCCAGGTACCCTCCAAGGTGTCAGCGATCATTTCGTCCTCGCAAGAGGTGAATGTGAGAGCCATCATGGCCATCATCATCATGGTGTATAACTTCTTCATAGTCGTATGCTTTTAATGAGTTAAACTTCTTGTTCTTTTTTCTGCTGCAAAGTTAAGGCTTTCTGCCGTGCCGTGCAAGGAAAAAACCATAAATCGAGGGGGTAAAAACCATAAAACCGCATAGGGATTTCCCTACGCGGCTTTATTGGTGTCTCTGCATGCGTATTATTTGACTTCGTCGAGTAATGTCGCGACTCAGCCATCTAAGCTAGCTTAGCGGCTTTCGCTGCTCCATTACTTACGCAGACCGAGAGCCTTGATGATGGCACGATAACGGTTGATGTCGTTATCGTAGAGATACTTCAGCAGCTTGCGGCGACGACCTACCATCTTCGTCAGCGAACGGGCGGTACCGAAGTCCTTGCGGTTTTTCTTCAGGTGCTCCGTCAGGTGCTTGATGCGGAAGGTGAACAGGGCAATCTGAGCCTCTGCGCTACCGGTGTCGGTGGTTGACTTGCCATACTGGCCGAAAATCTCTTCTTTCTTAGCTTTGTCTAAGTACATAATGATGATATGTTAAAATGTTATTAAATACATCTTTCAGAAGCCGCACGACCGTCATCACTGGACGCCGCTTCGTCAAATGCGGCTGCAAAATTACAACTTTTTCACGGAACATGCAAATATTTCGCCGAAAATGTGTACCTTTGCACCCCAAATTAAGGTATTAGACAATGCAAGACATCAGAAACATCGCTATTATAGCCCACGTAGACCACGGCAAGACCACGCTCGTGGACAAGATGATGCTGGCCGGCAACCTGTTCCGTGAGGGACAGAACCTCAGCAATCAGGTACTCGACGCAAACGACCTGGAGCGCGAGCGCGGCATCACCATCCTCTCGAAGAACGTCTCCATCAACTGGAAGGGTACGAAGATCAACATCATCGACACCCCGGGACACTCTGACTTCGGCGGCGAGGTGGAGCGTGTGCTTAACATGGCCGACGGCTGTCTGCTGCTGGTCGACGCCTTCGAAGGCCCGATGCCCCAGACGCGCTTCGTGCTGCAGAAAGCCCTTGAGATTGGCCTGAAGCCCATCGTGGTGGTGAACAAGGTCGACAAGCCAAACTGCCGCCCTGAGGAGGTCTACGAGATGGTCTTCGACTTGATGTTCTCGCTCGGCGCCACCGAGGACCAGTTGGACTTCCCCGTCGTCTACGGCTCGGCAAAGAACGGCTGGATGGGTGAAGACTGGCAGAAGCCTACCACAGACATCACCTATCTCTTAGATAAGATTGTCGAGGTCATCCCCGCCCCCACACAGCTCGAAGGCACGCCGCAGATGCTCATCACCTCGCTCGACTACTCGAGCTACCAGGGCCGCATCGCCGTGGGCCGCGTGCATCGTGGTCGGCTGCAGGACGGCCAGCAGGTGACCATCAGCCACCGCGACGGCACCACGGAGAAGGTGAAGATCAAGGAGCTCCACACCTTCGAGGGCATGGGCCACACGCGTACCGACAGCGTCGACTGCGGCGACATCTGCGCCGTCATCGGCCTGGAGAAATTCGAGATTGGCGACACCATCTGCGACCTCGAGAATCCCGAACCGCTACCCCCGATAGCCATCGACGAACCGACGATGTCGATGCTCTTCACCATCAACGACTCGCCGTTCTTCGGCAAGGAGGGTAAGTTCGTCACCTCGCGCCACATCAACGACCGTCTGCAGAAGGAGCTCGAGAAGAACCTCGCCCTGCACGTGGAGCAGTTCGAGGACTCTACCGACAAGTGGGTCGTCTCCGGCCGCGGCGTCCTCCACCTCAGCGTGCTCATCGAGACCATGCGCCGCGAGGGCTACGAGCTGCAGGTAGGTCAGCCACAGGTTATATATAAAGAGGTGGACGGCCAGAAGTGCGAACCTATTGAGGAACTCACCATCAACGTCCCCGAGGAGTTTGCCTCGAAGATGATCGACATGGTGACACGCCGCAAGGGCGAAATGACCAGCATGGAGAGCCAGGGCGAGCGCACGAACATCGAGTTCAACATCCCCTCACGCGGCATCATCGGACTGCGTACCAACGTGCTCACCGCCTCTCAGGGCGAGGCCATCATGGCCCACCGCTTCAAGGAGTACCAGCCCTACAAGGGCGACATTGAGCGCCGCTTGAACGGTTCGATGATTGCCTTGGAGACAGGCAACGCCTTCGCCTATGCCATCGACAAGCTGCAGGACCGCGGTAAGTTCTTCATCGACCCGGGCGAAGACGTCTACATGGGTCAGGTCGTCGGCGAGCACGTCCACGACAACGACCTCGTCATCAACGTCTGCAAGGCCAAGCAGCTCACCAACGTCCGTGCCTCGGGTACCGACGACAAAGCGCGCATCATCCCGAAGACCGTCATGTCGCTCGAGGAGTGCTTGGAGTACATCAAGGAGGACGAGCTCGTCGAGGTCACCCCGAAGTCCATGCGTATGCGCAAGGTCATCCTTGACCACGACCAGCGCAAGAAGGCTGCTCGTCAGTAATTTCCAAACAACAGGCACTTATTACCAAATAACAGGCACTTATTTAAATAAGTGCCTGTTTTTGCAAAATAGGTGGCTCCTTTTTATCACAAAGGGTTGCCCCTTTATGCATTTTTCTTATGCGTCAGCAAAGACTTTACCGTCGTCAAGAGAGACTTGAAGTTTGGTGTATTCTGAGTGGAAATCGTTCTGAAGACGGTTCCTATAGCGCCGACACTCCCACAAACACATCGGCAGATCATGTAGCAGGTAGTTGCCACAGGTCTCAGGAGTCGTAGCCGGAACCTCCGTCTGCGTGAGAATCCAGTCCAGACACTCGATGGTGAGCTGGCGCATATCCTCGGCGGTATAGCTACCGGTCATAATGATATACATACCCGTCAGGCATCCCATAGGCCCCACGTAGACGACATCGTCCTTGGCCCTAGAATTGCGAAACCAAGTGGCCATAAGGTGCTCCATGCTATGCATGGCGGCAGGCGCGACGGCAGGCTCGCGGTTGGGTTCGGTGATGCGCAGGTCGAACGTCGTGAAGCCCCTATCCACTCGCGATACGTAGATACCTGGCTTCAGGTGGGTATGGTCGATAGTAAAACTTTGTATAACTTCCATTTCTAGAATTGACAAGTGATAATGGATAATGGATAATTACAGGGATTCCACGAACGACTTGGTGACGTGGAAGGAACGGTCGGCCAGGGTGTCCCAGAAGTTGTGATACTGCGAGGCGTCGGTATCCTGGAGCGGCAGGTCGCTGATGACACGGAACGAGATGAATGGCACCTTGTTGATGAGGCACGTCTGCGCGATGGCTGCCGACTCCATGTCGACGGCACGCGCCTCGGGGAAGTGACCGAGTATCTCGCGCATCTTCTCCTTCGTGTCCACAAACCAGTCACCGGTGACAATCAGACCTTGATGAATGGACAAAGGACTATTGACAACGGACAATTGCCGCGCTTTCTCCAACAGCCTCGGATCGGCCTGGAAACGGGCGGGGAGTCCCTGCACCTGACCGTAGACCGTAGAGCCGACAGCCGCGCCGCAGTAGACGTCGTGGTAAACGAGCTCCGTGGAGACGACAACATCCTGGATGCGAATCTCATCGCCAGGGGCGATACCCTCGGGGTTGTTACCACCAGCGCAGCCCGATGAGATGATAACGTCGGGATGCATATCGTTGATGAGCCTTTGCGTGCCAAGGGCAGCGTTCACCTTACCGATACCGCACTTCTCAACGCGCACATTTCCCGTATTGAAGAGCTGTCGCAACTGGCGCAGCTCCTTTTCCATTGCTACAATAATGCCTATTTTCATAATGCTCAATGCTTTAATGCTTGTTAGTAAACGACTTTTTTCGGTTTTGCGTTGCAAAGTTAAGAAAAAAAAAGTAACTTTGCACGCAGAAAGCGAAGAAATATAAAATAAAAGGATAGAAATGAAGACAATTCTGAAGAAATGGCTACCCGACATCGTGGTAGTAGTGATGTTTGCACTCGTGTCGTTCGCGTACTTCTTCCCCGCCGACATCGAGGGACGTATCCTGTTCCGTCACGATGCCTCGGCCGGTATGGGTGCCGGTCATGAGACAGCAGAGTACAAGGAACGAACGGGAAAGAGGACACGCTGGACGAACGCCCTGTTCTCGGGTATGCCCAACTACCAGACGTCTCCCGTCTACAACAGCACGAAGCCATTGGAGGGAGCCATCAACGCCTACCACCTGTGGTTGCCTGATAACGTGTGGTACCTCTTTATTTACCTGCTGGGATTCTACATCCTGCTGCGCGCCTTCGACTTCCGCTGGTACCTGGCAGCGCTAGGTTCCATATTCTGGGCGTTCTCAACCTATTTCCTCATCATCATCGCCGCCGGACACATCTGGAAAGCATGGGCCCTGGCTTACCTGCCGCCAATGATTGCGGGCATCTCGCTGGCCTATCGCGGTAAGTTCCTGTGGGGAGTGGTAGTGACGGCCATCTTCGGAGCCTTCGAGGTGAATGCCAACCACTACCAGATGACCTACTACTACCTGTTCATCATCCTGTTCATGGTCATCGCTTGGCTCATCGATGCCATCCGCGAGAAACAGTTCATGCGCTGGCTGAAGGCCACGGGCGTGTGTGCCATTGCCGCCATTATTGCGGTATCGCTGAACATCTCGAGCCTCTACCACACGTGGCAGTACAGTAAGGAGACCATGCGCGGCAAGAGCGAACTGGTGAAGAAGAACGTGGAGAATCAGACGTCGTCGGGACTGGAGCGCGACTACATTACCGAGTGGTCGTACGGCATCGATGAGACGTGGACGCTCCTCATACCAAACGCTAAGGGCGGCTCACACCACATACACCTGAGGGAGAACCCGGGAGCCTTGGAAAAGTGCGACCCGCAGCTGGTCGACATTGTGTCACAGTGGTACCAGTACTGGGGCGAACAGCCCTTCACCGCCGGTCCCGTCTACGCGGGAGCCTTGGTGATGATGCTCTTCATACTCGGACTCTTCATTGTCAGGGGAACGCTGAAGTGGGCCCTGCTGGCGGCGACGGTGCTGTCGGTACTGCTGGCCTGGGGTAAGAACTTCATGGGCTTCACCGACCTGTTCATCGACTATATGCCAATGTACGCGAAGTTCCGTACCGTCTCGTCGATACTCGTCATCGCCGAGTTCACCATTCCCCTGCTGGCCATGCTGGCGCTGAGGGAGCTCATCCTCCGTTGGAAGACGGAGCCCAAGACCATCCAGAGGTACTTCTGGATAGCCTTCGGACTGACGGCCGGCTTCTGCCTGCTCTTCGCGCTGATGCCTACAGCGTTCTTCAACTTCACCTCCGCCAACGACATGACACAGCTGCAACGCTACGTGCCACAAGAGTACATAGCACCGCTCATGGACAACCTGAGCCGTGTGCGCGTGCCCATCTTCACGGCCGACTGCTGGCGCTCGTTCATCATCATCGTCATCGGCACGGCCATCCTTCTGGCCTACCGCTACGACAAGCTGCGCAAGGAGTACATGGTGGGCTCGCTGATCGTGCTCTGCTTCGTTGACCTCTGGCCTGTCAACAAGCGCTATCTCAACGATGCCATGTTCGTCCCCCAGACCGAGCGCGATGTGCCCATTCAGAAGACGCAGACCGACGAGATCATCCTCCAGGACAAGACGCTCGACTATCGCGTGCTGAACCTTTCCACAAACACCTTCAACGAGAACGAGACGAGCTATTTCCATAAGTCCATAGGTGGTTACCACGCCGCTAAGCTGCGCCGCTACCAAGAGCTCATCGAGGCACACATCGGCAACGAGATGACAGCTACCATGAAGGCCATCGCCGACGCCAATGGCGACATGACCCAGGTGAAGGGCGACTCCCTTTACCCCGTGCTGAATATGCTTAACGCACGCTACTTCATCATGCCCCTGCAGTCGGGACAGACCGTGCCCATACAGAACCCCTACACTCTGGGCAATGCCTGGATTGTGGACGAGGTGAAATATGCCAAGAATGCCAACGAGGAGATTGACGCCCTGTCAGAGCTTGACCTGCGCCGTCAGGCCATAGCCGACGAAAAATTCCGCGACGTGCTGGGCAACAGCCAGAAGCAGGACTCCACAAGCATCGTCAAGATAACATCCTACGAGCCTAACGAGCTGCACTACGACGTTGAGACGGCACAAGGCGGTGTCATCGTCTTCTCTGAGATCTACTACCCGGGATGGAAAGCCACCGTCGACGGCGAGGAAGTGGAGCTGGGACGCGTCAACTACGTCCTGCGTGCCCTACCCGTCAAGGCCGGCAAGCACGAGGTGGTGCTGAGCTTCTTCCCGACATCCGTGGATACCACCGAGACCATCGCCTATGTTGGTTACATCGTCCTATTGCTGTTCATTGGCTTCGCCGTGTATTGCTCAAGGAAAAAGAAAGATGTAAAACAATAAGGTTAAAGATAGTCCCAACGACAGGGACTATTATCGAACAAAAATCTTCAAAAAACTGACAAAAACAAGGCCGTCGAAAGCCATTTTTGTTGGATTTTTGAAGATTTTTGTTTTTATACTGTAAGTTGTATCGTATCCTGCGACTTGGTTTGTGTCCTGCAACTTGGTTTGTGTCCTGCGAGTTTTGATTATATCCTGTGTGTGATGTGCAGTCGCACAAAGGAGCGATGACCATAGATGGCGACCACGACGAAGCAAATCAAGGGAATCACAAACGACAGGTTCGTTGCGGGCAGTCCCATGAAGGTCACGTTTGTATCGATAATCATGGCCTGAATGGGCGGGAAGAACGACCCGCCGAGGATGGCCATGATCAGTCCTGCGCCGGCAAACTTCACATTGTCGCCAACACCATGCAGGGCGATGCCGTAGATGGTGGGGAACATCAGCGACATACAGGCCGAGATAGCCACCAGACAATACATACCGTTGCGGTCGGTAAAGCAGACGACGCCGATGGTGGCCACACCCGCCACAACGGCGAGGATGGAAAGCAGACGGCTCGGCGCAATGTACTTCAGACAGTAGGTACAGATGAAACGGCTCAGCGTGAAGAGTACCATCGCCACGATATTGAACCGCTGCGACAAGATTTCGGCAGCCTTCTCCTCCATACCCTCAGCCATAAATACGCGCGTACCATATTGTATGATGAACGTCCAGCACGTCACCTGCGCTCCGACGTAGAAGAACTGCGCCAGCACGCCCTCACTATAGTTACGTATCTGAATCAGCTCGCGTAGCGACTTGCCCATGCTCTTCTCGGGCTGGGTGTCGGCAGCCTTCGGCATCTTCGTCAGCCATACTGCGACTAGCAGCAGAGCCACAATGATTCCCAGGTAGATATACGGCTGGACAAGCACGCCCAGGTCGTGGTCCTTTACTATCTCAAACTGATCCAACGGCAGCTCATGACGGGCCGCCGACGACATCGGACTCATGCGCGACTGGACGAACTCCATAGCCACGTACATGCCAAAGAGATTGCCAATGGGGTTGAAGGCCTGCGCCAGGTTCAGGCGCCTTGTGGCCGTCTCCTCGCTGCCCATTACGTAGATATAGGGGTTACACGACGTCTCGAGGAACGACAGGCCGCAGGTCAACACAAAGTATGCCATGAGGAACGGCCAGTAGAATCCCATCAGTCGCGCCGGCAGGAACAGGAGGGCACCTGCGGCGAACAATGACAGTCCGATGATGACGCCCGTCTTGAACGAGTAACGCTGGATGACGAGTGCTGCGGGGAACGCCATGACGAAATAGCCCAGATAGGACGCCACCTGAACCATAGCGCCCTCGGTGACACTCATACGGAAAATCTTTGAGAACGCCTTCACCATCGGTGTCGTCACATCGTTGGCAAACCCCCAGAGTGCAAAACAGCTGGTAATCAGTATGAAGGGCAGTAGCATCGTCACTCCCTCGCGCGACAAAAGGCTTGAACGTTTCGTTGTTGGCATGGTCGTATGTTATAGAATCTTAAGAGTTCGGCACAAAAGTACAATAATTATTCCAAAAACCATACGATTTAAGAAAGTTTTTACTACCTTTACACCCGAAAAACTAAAAAACTGCCTTGTTGACATGGAGTTCCGCACAGTTATACCGATAGAAAGAGCCCCCTTCCAGATAGAACCGCTGGAGGAAATGCTCTTCGTGGGCTCCTGTTTCGCCGACAGCATTGGCAGCCGTTTCGTCGCCGACCACTTCCGGGCGACGGTGAATCCCTTCGGCACGATGTACAACCCCGTCTCCGTTCTACACACCGTCCAGCGCTGCGACGTGGCACCACGGACGGCCGTCATCACCCTCGGCACGAACCACGTCTACCGGCTGAAGGAGACGGGCGTAATTGTCGACAACTGCCAGAAACGGCCCGCCTCGCTCTTCACGGAGGAGGAGCTCACCATTGAGATGTGCTCCGACGTGCTCTGTCA
Organism: Prevotella sp.; assembly: GCA_016285245.1. GTDB lineage: Bacteria > Bacteroidota > Bacteroidia > Bacteroidales > Bacteroidaceae > Prevotella. The sequence goes on along the minus strand of JAEEQH010000007.1, from coordinate 47,377 downwards.
GACCATCGACTGTCTGCGAAGCCGCCGTCCCGACGTGCGGGTCATCATCACCGTCAGCCCAATCCGCTACCGCAAGTACGGCTACCATGAGAGCCAACTGTCTAAGGCCACGCTCTTGCTGGCGGTCGACAGTATTCTCCCTTCCCTCGCTACTCACCAATCACAAATCATATACTTCCCCGCCTACGAAATCCTGATGGACGAACTGCGCGACTACCGGTTCTATGCCGCGGATATGCTGCACCCCTCGGAGCAGGCTGTGGAGTACATTTGGCAACGCTTCGGCGAGACGTTCTTCAGCCAGCGGACGCACGACTTCCTCCGTGAGTGGCAACCCATCAAGACTGCCCTTGGTCACAAACCTTTTAACCCTGACGCCGACGACTACCGCGCCTTTCTGGCCGAAACCAGACGGAAAGAGGCAGAACTACTCAAGAGATATCAACAACAATAGCAAATAGCAACAACAATAGCAAATAGCAACAACAATAGCAAATAGCAACAACAATCAGATTTCAACAATAAAACAGCACCTGACATGGAACAACAGAAACGTTACGGACACTTCGACGACCAGCATCGCGAGTACGTCATTACCGATCCCAAGACCCCGTGGCCCTGGATAAACTACCTCGGCAACGAAGATTTCTTCTCGCTCATCTCCAATACCGCTGGCGGCTACTCTTTCTACAAAGATGCCAAGTTCCGACGCATCACCCGCTACCGCTACAACAACATCCCCATGGACAACGGCGGACGCTACTTCTACATCAAGGAGGGCGACACCATCTGGAACCCTGGATGGAAACCCTGCAAGACACCGCTCGATTTCTACGAGTGCCGCCACGGCATGGGCTACACACGCATCACCGGGCGTAAGAACGGCGTTGAGGCCAGCGTGCTCTTCTTCGTGCCCCTAGGCAAGTGGGCCGAGGTTCAGAAGCTGACGCTGAAGAATGAGTCGACGGAGACCAAGAGTCTGAAGTTGTTCAGCTTTGAGGAGTGGTGTCTCTGGAATGCCGCTACCGACATGGAGAACTTCCAGCGCAACTTCTCTACCGGCGAAGTAGAAATAGAAGCCAACACTCCCGACGTTTCAACGTCGGGAGCCACCATCTACCACAAGACGGAGTACCGCGAGCGCCGTAACCACTATGCCTTCTATCACGTCAACGCCGAGATTCAGGGCTATGATACCGACCGCGAGACGTTCGTCGGCCTCTACAACGAGCTCAGCGAGCCCGAGGCCGTCCTTGAGGGCCGTCCCCGCAACAGCCACGCCCACGGCTGGAGCCCCATCGCCTCGCACTACATCGAGGTGACGCTACAGCCTGGCGAAAGCAAGGACTTCGTATTCCTGCTGGGTTACATTGAGAATGAGCAGGACGAGAAATTCTCCGCTCCTCAGGTCATCAACAAACACCGTGCCTACACCCTCATCGACAGCCTCAACACCACCGCAAAGGTCGACAAGGCGTTTGCCGAACTCTGCGAATACTGGGACAAGCTCCTTAATATATATAAGGTAAAAACGGGCAACGACAAACTCGACCGCATGGTGAACATCTGGAACCAGTACCAATGTATGGTAACCTTCAACTTCTCGCGCTCGGCTTCCTTCTTTGAGAGCGGCGTCGGCCGTGGCATGGGCTTCCGCGACTCCAATCAGGACCTCGTGGGCTTCGTCCACCAGATTCCGCCGCGTGCCCGTCAGCGCATCATCGACATCGCCTCGACACAATTCCCCGACGGCGGCTGCTACCACCAGTACCAGCCCCTGACAAAGCGCGGGAACAACGATATCGGCGGCGGCTTCAACGACGACCCCTGCTGGCTCATCTTCGGTACCGTGGCCTACCTCAAGGAGACTGGCGACTTCTCCATCCTCGACGAGATGGTGCCCTTCGATAACCAGCCCGGCTCTGAGGTGACGCTCTTCGAGCACCTGAAGATCTCGATGGACCACGTCATCAAGAACCTCGGTCCCCATATGCTGCCGCTCATCGGCCGCGCCGACTGGAACGACTGTCTGAACCTGAACTGTTTCTCGTGGGACCCCAACGAGTCGTTCCAGACCACCGAGAACGTCAGCGAGGGTACGAAGGCCGAGTCGCTCATGATTGCCGGTCTCTTCGTCGTTACGGGCAAGGACTACGTAGCTCTTTGCAAGGAACTTGCAAAGAGAACTGAGAACTTAGAACTGAAAACTGAGAGGTGTGATTACTCTCAGGACGGAGAACAGAGCACAACAGGTAATCATACCTCTCAGTTCTCAACTCTCAGTTCTCAGTTCTCGGCAGAGGCTGCCCGTATGCAGCAGGCTGTCGACGCCATGATCGAGGCTGTGAAGAAGCATGGTTGGGACGGCGAGTGGTACCTGCGCGCCTATGATTTCTACGGTCGTAAGATTGGCTCCAACGAGTGCGACGAAGCCAAGATCTTCATCGAGTCGCAGGGCTGGTGTACGATGGCCGAGATTGGCGCCGAGGACGGCATGGTGGCCAAGTCGCTCGACTCCTGCAAGAAGTACTTGGAGTGCGAGCACGGTATGGTGCTCAATAACCCCGCCTTCTCGAAATACATCTACGAGTACGGCGAGATTAGTTCCTATCCCGAGGGCTACAAGGAGAATGCCGGCATCTTCTGTCACAACAATCCCTGGGTCATCATCGGCGAGTGCATGGCTGGCCGTGGCGACGACGCTTGGGCACACTATGCCAAGATCCTGCCGAGCTATGTTGAGGAGAAATACCAGACGCTGCACAAGGTGGAGCCTTACGTGAACTGCCAGATGGTTGCCGGAAAGGACGCGTTCCGTCCCGGCGAGGGTAAGAACTCATGGCTCACGGGTACAGCAGCATGGATGTGGCTCACCGTCTCCCAGCATATCCTCGGCATCAAACCCGACTACGACGGCCTACGCATTGACCCCTGTCTGCCCAGCACCGCCGGAGACTATACCGTCAACCGCCGATTCCGTGACGCCAACTACACCATCACCGTCCACCCCAACGGACACAACAAGGGCGTCGCCGCCGTCACACTTGACGGACAGTCGCTGGAAGGGGACTTGCTCCCCTACTCTCCAGGAGAGCATACCGTCGACGTAACAATGTAACGCCAGAGAGCATGAAACAAAGACGAGAAATGGAAGGAATGGCACGACCATTCCTTCCATTTCACATTTTTCCACGGAACAGAGGGATAAGTAGGTAAAGTGGGTGTTGCTCGCGCGCGCGTGCGCATATATATGTTAACCCCGAAAAACCCTACACCTTCTGCACCTACCACACCTAAGGGGACAAGGCGCTGGGTGCACAAGGTGCAGAAGGTGTAGGGTATTTTCCGGTTAGCTTATATATATACACGCGCGCGCGTATAGGACCATCAAGGACGTATTCGTCCGTTCGTGACCTTTTTCACCAAGAATGACGGTCATCCAGTACCTAATTCCGCAACTGACCCTACACCTAACCCCGCACCGTGAGGAAAATGCCGTGTCGGTTTGTCGACATACTGAAACAACAGGTCGAGCAGTCTGACAGAATGGACGCATTTCTTGGGAAAAGGTCACCTTTAGCCGTGAGGAGATGACCTTTAGCAACGAGGAGGTCACCTTTAGAAGCGAAAAGGTCACCTTTAGCACCGAAGAGATGACCTTTAGAAGCGAAAAGGTCACCTTTAGAAGCGTAAAGGTCACCTTTAGAAGCGAAAAGACCCCAAGAAAGTGATTAAGGACTTCCACGCTCCGCAGAATTTTATGTATGTGGATATTGACCTCTAAACTTTCAGTTTGTGTTGCTCAGAAATGATAGTGAACTTCCTTATTCTTCACCGAACAAAGAAAATCGTCTGAAACCCCTTTAAACACTGAGGTTCCAGACGATTTCAGAACTTTCACTTCTGTTCTTAGTGATAGTTTATTGCTTATATGAGTTCTTAAACGCTAGACTACCTTTAAGTGTGACATAAGCTGTCCTATTAGTGTTGATGCCGCTCGTTACAGAATACTTGTAGTTATTGAAGTTAATGGTGATGTACTTTCCATCGTTCTTTGTGACTTTGGCACTGCCAGATATATGTTCACCATACCAACCAGAGCCACCAATAACACGTTCCATATCGGTTGCATCTGCCCCAAAGTCACTGTAGCCAACAGAGAAATAAGAGGGGGCTAAATCATCACCATACTTTTGACGTGGGAATATGATAAAGAAGCCGCCTTTAGTGCCTATTTCCATACCAAAATAACTACCTCTTGGACTATCACCTCTTTTCAAATTTCCAAACACAGCACCCAATGACTGAATGGCAATGTCACTGTCATGGGTAAAGACTTGTTCGCCTCCATCATCATATATAATTGTGAAGCTTGAACTTGTGGAACTACCACCACCATCTAAGTTATCTTCATCATCACCACCGCAAGCGGTTAAACTCAATGCCGCAACCATCATTGCAAGCATCATAATCGTTGAAAACAGTTTCTTCATAATGCTATTATTTTAAGTATTTGTCAATTGTTGAATCAGGAACTTTTGTAAGGTTTGCTGTTATGCCCCACATTCCAAGAGTTATGGAAGATTCGGTATGATTAAGAATCCTATAGGTGTATGTACCCAAAATTTTACCCTCAATTTCTTTCATTATTATTTCTGTATCTGTTGCACTCCAATTGCCTTTGGTAATATAGAGGCCATCATCAAATTGCATATTGATATAAGTTCCATCTGATTTGAATTGGAGATATTCGGCTTCTCCATCACTTTCAAAACCCCATCCTTGAGCATACGTAACAGACCAAGTACCGATTAAGAAAGTGGAACTATCGCCACCACCAATTTCATCATCATCATCATCACCACCGCAAGCGGTTAAACTCAATGCTGCAAACATCGTTGCAAGCATCATAATTGCTGAATATAGTTTTTCTGTTATTTAATGATTACTTTCTTTCCGTTCTTAATATAGATTCCTTTACCATAGTTGTTGCCATCAACCTTTGAGCCATAGAGGTTATAGATGCTGCTCTCACTTTCTGAATCAATAAACGTACTGTTTATGCTAGACACATCTATTCCCTCTATTTGATAGAAACGCCACCATCCCCTTGCATTTTTATATAAATCCTCACTACCTTTTGGCACAAATAACTTTTTGTTTTCATAATTGTCAAAAGTAGAATTATAAATTGAAGGTGGAGTAGGATTATATGATATAACAGTTTTCAGATTGTAGCAACCCATAAAAGCATTGTCATTAATACTAATCAAAGTATAAGGAAGTGTCATCGTTTCTATGCTTTCGCATTGGCCAAAAGCTGAACGTTCAATAGTTTTTATACCAATAGGGATAATGACTTCTTTTAATTTCTTACACCCAAAGAACATTGTTTCGCTAATTGTCTCTATTGAATTAGACAATTTTGCAGATAAAAGGTTTTCGCAGTTCTCAAATACTCCCCCATAAGTTTTAATAACTGAATTGGGAATAACTATATTTTCCAAACTCTTACAGCCCTCAAATGCGAAATAGCCAATTTCTTTCAAAGAATTGGGTAATTCTATGTTTTTCATGTTCTCACAATTTCTAAATGCTGCTGTCTTTATTGAAGAAACGGAATTTCCAATTGTAACATTTGTTAGACTAATACAGCCATCGAAACTGCAATTATCAATATATTCTACCTCGTCACCGACTACCAATGTTTTCAATTTTTCTTTCCCTTGAAACCAAGGAATTTGTAGGGTACTATGATATTCTATGGTCTCTATACTATCACAACCTGCAAATACATTTTCTTGAAACCAATGCAATGAGTTTCCAATATAAACAGATTTAAGCTTTTTGCATCCAGAGAAAGCATATTGTTCGATGCCTTGGACTGAATTGGGTATATAAATTGTGGTTAAGCCACTGACTTCAAAGCATCTTTCCCCAATAGTAACAACAGAGTTAGGAATTTCTATATTTGTTAGCTTTGAGCAATATCCAAATGCGTTACCTCTAATACCAGTCACTGTGTTTGGAATTGTTACAGTGGTGAGATTGTCGCAAAAATAAAAAGCAGAAGCACCTATCGTCTTAACTGTGCATTTTTTTCCTTTATATTCAATTTCACTTGGAATTACAATATCTCCACTATATTTAGGACTCTTAAATGTCACTTCTGCAAATCCTTTATCCTCATAGATGATATAGTTTATTCCGTTAATTTCATGTGCCGCAAACACTACAACCTTGATTGCCAACAGCAATGCCAATATGGATAGTCTAAGTAATGAATGTTTCATCGTCTCAATTTGTTTTAGTAGTGTCAATTCTTGGGTGCAAAATTACGAAATAATTGTGAGAATTAAGCATGAAGAAAGAAAAAGGTGCAAATCTGACATAGACTTGCACCATGAACTTAATTAAGAGGGTCTGTTTCAGTCTTATTTGCTATTCTAAACACACTGTTTTCATCATCAGATTGCCGATAGCTAGTCTTACCTACTAACATAATAGCACCTCCAGACTTTTCGATAATTCCATTAAAGTTGAAAACGAATACTTCATTTGCATCTGACTTAAACATACCATTCAGTTTATTTGAATAGCTGAAACTAATGCGGTTATCAGAAATAGAATAGACTGTTGTACCTGACAGTGCTGCGGCAAATGTGCTTTCACTCTCTCCAGCAACTATTGTGCTCACTCTTCCACTATTCTTATCCGAAGGATAAAAGTACATTGTTATTCTTTCCCTAGTTCCACCCCAAAAATCAATCAATGCGTTTTTACATTCCCAAACAAAATTTCCACTTTGAGCCAACTCATAAAATTTGGTCTGAGGTAGGTTTTCATCCTCAACACTCATGCTTTCTTCCTCAGTTCTTGATTCAGTGACCTTAACAACTTCGCCCCTATTCTTGCACTCTTTCAGTTTCAATACAACATCACAGTACAAGCTGTTAGTCCGATATTCACCTACCCATTCTTTCCCCTCTTTATCTTTAGGTTTTAGGCTCATTGAGACATAATGCAAATCATCACCATAATCATACAACGCATCAATTCCCAAATCTTCTTTGTAAATGTACCCTTCCATTACTTTATTATCATCAAGAGGAATAGAAACATTGTTCCCCTCAATCTTGATGGTGAAGGTCGTTTCATTCTTTTCAGACGCTGCATCAGTTAGAACAGCATCAAAGACATATTCGCCAGAGTACACCTTCTTTTCGTCAAAGTCTGCAATTATGAAGTTACTATCACCATTTGAAGCTGCCAAAGAATCTGCACTTACTGTTTGAGACAGTAAACCACCGCCACCTTTGGAAATTGCGAAATAGCCAATAGCACAAAGTAAAATGATTGCCCCTATAATATAGGGTAGATACCTCTTGAATCCGCTCTTTGTGGACGCTTCATCAAAAACACTCGGCTCGTTACTCTGAGCTTCATCAATGCTCTTTCCACACTCAGGACAGAACTTCACATTGTCACCAACATTGTGACCATTAGGACATTGCTTCATGTCTTATCATTTTTATTCTTCTGTGAAATTAAAATTCAAAGGCATATCCAAAACCACACGTACAGGCTTTCCATTCTGAGTACCAGGATTCCACCTCGGCATACTTTTGAATATACGGATGGTTTCTTTATCTAATAATGGGTCAACAGATTTTTTAATTGTCACCTCTCCAATTGACCCATCAGGCTCAATAGCGACAGAAGCAACTACAGTTCCCTTTATCCCATTCTCTAAAGCCAACTCAGGATAATGGAAATTAGCTGCCAACCACTTGTTTAGTTGTTCTTTGCCTCCAACAAAAGATGGCATCGTTTCTGTCACATCAATTACCTCCGTATTAGTATTCTGAACATTATTATTGGTGGTAGTCGTAAGTGGATTGAATGTTGAATTGCCGTATTTGTCAACAAAACCTTGATTGCTATTTAGAATGACAAATGCAAGCCCATCAGAAAAATCATCAGCTCTGTCAAACTGTATTGGAATCACAGTCTTACCATTTTTATCAAGCCAACCATATTTACTTTTCTTTTCAGCTTTAATCAGTTCATTAATATTTATATCTAATCTATCATAAATAAATGGAATAACAATTTCACCATTAGCGTTTAACGCACCCCATTTCCCATCATTTCTTTTCACGGATAAGCCAATTCCTTTTATAACTTGGGCAAGTTTTTCGTCTATTTCCACTTCTAATGAGCCAGAATGGTCTTCTATAGTCACCTCGTTGCCTTTCGTGTTAATATGATACTTCTTGTTGCCTTTTTCGACTTTTGCAACACCATTAAGGAATGAACTCGCATAATCAAAGACAAAGGGTATAGCGACTTTACCAGACTTGTTGAGATAACCATATTTGCCATCAATGTTTTTTGCCAAAAGTAAACCGTTTGAAAAATCTTCATTACAAGTATCATATTCGCTTACACACAAAACCTCCTTACCCTTCGTGTCAAAGAACAAATCTCCCCTCTCTTCATCATAAACTCTGCATAATCCATCTTGAAAGCCACGCAATTCATATTTCTGACACAATTTTGCTAACCCTTGGAGGTCATAATCTTGCGCAAACATGTTGGTAGCTCCCAACACCATTGCCAATAATACCAATACCTTTTTCATAATATAATTTGTTTTAATAAGTTTGACCATTTAATTGATTGCTCTTATAATCTGTAGTTTGATAGCATACAAAAAGAAAACGTGGACTAGTTACTTCATCTACGCTTTCGGAGGTATTGGGGATAACCTAAGTCACTTCAATGAGTAAAAGCCCACGCTGCTGGCGTGAGCATCAACTTTTACTCTTGTGACTTTCCTCTAATTCCCCAATTATCCGAAAAGCAAGAATAGAAAGCTAACGCTTCTTATCTATATGTCCTAATTCTTATCTGTCCTATGTCATACACTAAACCTTTTAAAGTTAATAACTGACTGCAAAATTACGTAAATAATTCCACATACGATTTCAAAATGCTTTTTTCTGTTTTCCATTCCTTCCATTTTGCACAATACCATATAAATTGTGCAATAAAAAAGCTCAAATATGCTGCTTAATATCAATGGAAACAACTACCTTTGCAACTGTTTTGAGGTCTAGCGAGGTCTCATTACATATTTTGGTACAGAAGGGAGCGTGTATGTCTTTTCCATGTTTTACGGTGGGTTTGTCCAGATTCACGGTATGGATGAAGGTTAAACGTGGGGGTCGCAAGGGGTCAATATTGGGGGGCGTATTTAGGCATTTTGTACAGAAAAACCATCATTTTGAAAATCAGCCGATTAAGCAAAATGATGGTTTAACTATTTGATTTACTTTAGATTTAAAATAATCATATCCGAATACAAAAGGGAATTACATTATTCCCACTCGATGGTTGCGGGTGGTTTTGAGGAGATGTCGTAGCAGACGCGGTTCACACCACGGACCTTGTTGATAATCTCGTTGGAGACACGCGCCATGAAGTCGTAGGGCAGATGAGCCCAATCGGCGGTCATGGCATCGGTCGAGGTAACGGCACGCAGGGCCACGGGGTTCTCGTAGGTACGCTCATCGCCCATGACTCCGACGGAGCGGACTGTGCTGAGGAGGATGGCGCCAGCCTGCCAAATCTGGTCGTATAGCGACACCTCTATCTCACCGTCCTGCATATCGGCAGGCACGCCGGCAGCCAGCACACGGCGGGCTTCTTCGCCGCTCAGTTTTACCTTATAATCGCGCAGTCCGCGGATGTAGATGTCGTCGGCTTCCTGAAGCACGCGCACCTTCTCGGGGGTGATGTCGCCGAGGATACGGACGGCCAGTCCGGGACCAGGGAAGGGGTGACGGGTAATGAGGTGTTCAGGCATACCTAGCTGACGTCCAACACGGCGCACCTCGTCCTTAAACAACCACTTCAGAGGCTCACAGAGCTGCAGGTTCATCTCCTTGGGCAGTCCGCCAACGTTGTGGTGGCTCTTGATAACCTTGCCCGTGATGTTCAGCGACTCGATGCGGTCGGGGTAAATGGTACCCTGGGCGAGCCAGCGGGCATCGGTAATTTTCTTTGCCTCGGCATTGAACACCTCAACGAAGTCGCGGCCTATAATCTTGCGTTTCTGCTCAGGGTCTGTGACGCCGGCGAGGTCGCCGAAGAACTTTTCGCTGGCATCAACGCCGATGACGTTCAGTCCCAGCACGCGGTAGTCGTCCATCACCTGCTGGAACTCGTTCTTGCGCAACATTCCGTGGTCAACGAAGATACACGTCAAGCGATCGCCGATGGCACGATTCAGCAACACGGCGGCGACAGAGCTGTCGACACCGCCTGAGAGGCCGAGGATGACGCGGTCCTGCCCGATCTGCTCCTTCAGCTCGGCAACGGTCGAGTCGACGAACGAGGCGGCACTCCACTCCTGCTTCGAGCCGCAGATGTCGACGACGAAATTCTTCAGGAGCAGCGTGCCCTGTACGGTATGGAACACCTCCGGATGGAACTGTACGGCCCAGACTGGCTGCTTGGTAGAGGCAAAGGCGGCGTTCTTGACGTCCTTTGTAGAGCCGATGACCTTGAAGTCGCTGGGGATAGCGGTGATGGTGTCACCATGGGACATCCACACCTGCGAGTGCTGGTCGAAGCCCTTGAAGAGCGGGTTGCTGGTGTCGACTGTCTCGAGGTTTGCACGGCCATACTCGCGTGAGTCGGCTTTCTCCACCTTACCGCCCAGGGTGTTCGAGATGAACTGGGCGCCGTAGCAGATGCCCAGCACTGGCAGACGACCCACGAACTGCGTGAGGTCGACCTTGAACGCCTCAGGGTCGTGGACGCTGTAGGGCGATCCGCTGAGGATGACGCCGATGACTGACGGGTCGTCCTTCGGGAACTTGTTGTAGGGCACGATCTCGCAGAACGTGTCCAACTCGCGCACACGGCGGCCAATGAGTTGTGTGGTCTGCGAACCGAAGTCCAGAATGATAATCTTTTGCATATTCTTATAGTTGTTTGATAAATTCATTTGCCTCTTCCAGCGTATCGAGCTTGCCGACATCAAGAAGGCGGAGGTCCGTTGCCTCGTAGCCGCGGATGACGTGGTCGGCACAGGCCTTCAGATAGAAGTCCATAATGGGGAACCGATCGGGCCATTCACTCAGCAGGTGAGCCAATGACGGATGGAACAGATGGATGCCCGAGAAGGCGAGCTTTTCTAGAGGAGAGAGGAGAGAGGAGAGAGGAGAGAGATTTGCCACCGGACCTTTCAACTCACCCGTCTCGATATTCGTCCAGCCTTGCAGGCGCATATCGTCGTCAAAAAGCAGGTAGCGCTTCGTCTGGCGACGGCTCACCACCAGCAAAGGAGCGTCGGTGGGTAGTGCATTCAGGTCGAGGTTGCTCAGGATGTCGACGTTGTGGATGAGGATAGGCTCCGTGGGGTCGAAGAGCGGCAGAGCCTTCTTGATGCCGCCACCGGTCTCCAGCAACTGGTCGCTCTCGTCGCTGATGCGGATATCCAGTCCGAAATTATCGTGAGCCTTCAGGTAGTCCACAATCTGCTGAGCAAAGTGGTGGACGTTGACCACGATACGCTCGTAGCCGGCGGCCTTCAGCTTCCGGACGACGTGCCACAACAGGGGCTGTCCGCCCACCTTGACAAGAGCCTTCGGCATCGTGTCTGTCAGCGGTTTCAGACGGGTACCCAGTCCCGCGGCAAAAATCATGGCCTGTTTCACGACTGCAAAATTACTAATTAATTACTAATTACTAATTACTAATTACTAATTAATTCGCGCGCCTTAATCTTTTTTAAGCACTTGCGTGATGCCCTGCTCACGATGGCAGACGCGGACCTCGATGCCGAACTTCCGGTGGATGTGCTCAGCCAGATGCTGCGCCGAGTAGACGGAACGATGCTGACCGCCTGTACAACCGAAACAGAACATCAGCGAGGTGAAGCCGCGCTGGATGTAACGACGCACATGAGCGTCGGCCAGTTTGTAGACGGAGTCAAGGAACGTCAATATTTCGCCGTCGTCCTCCAGGAATCGGATCACCGGCTCGTCGAGTCCCGTCAACTTCTTGTAGGGCTCGTAGCGACCGGGATTGTGGGTCGAACGACAGTCGAAGACATAGCCGCCCCCGTTGCCGCTCTCGTCCTCGGGGATGCCCTTGCCATAGGAGAAGCTGAAGACGCGGACCACCAGCGGGCCCTGGGCATCGTACTTCGAGAACGTCGCGGGACCGTCCTTCGGGTGGGGCTTGTAGGGGTTGTTGTCCGTCGTCTTGTAACCGTCGGCACGCGTGGCCGTCACCTCAACCTGCTGGTACTGCGGCAGTTCCGTAAGACGACGCAGGATGTCCATCAGGTATGGATAGGGGAACGTGCGGTCGTGCATCAGTTCCCTGAGGTTCTGCATGGCGGGCGGTATAGAGTCGATGAAGTGCTGCTTGCGCTCGAAGTAGCCGCGGAAGCCGTAGGCGCCGAGCACCTGCAGCTGGCGGAAGAGGACGAAGAGCGAGAGTCGCTCGACGAACTTGTGGGGCGACGGCACCTCGGTATACTGCTTCAGGGCGTTGTAGTACTCGTAGACCAGCTCGCGTCGCAGCTTGTGCGGATAGCGTGCCGACGCCTGCCACAGGAACGAGGCGAGGTCGTAGTAGTACGGCCCACGGCGGCCGCCCTGGAAGTCGATGAAATAAGGAGTCAGAGAAGCCTGAGGAGTTTGAGATGTTAGAGAAGAGACCATGACGTTCCTTGCCTGGAAGTCGCGATACAGGAAGCATTGTTCGTCGCCGGCCTCTGTGAGATCCTTGGCCAGCAGGCGGAAGTCGGCCTCGAGTTTCAGCTCGTGGAAGTCGAGCTCCGTCGCCTTCAGGAAGCAGTACTTGAAGTAGTTCAGGTCGAAGAGCACGGAGTCGCGGTCGAAGGCCGGCTGCGGATAGCAATGTGTGAAGTCCAGCCCTCGTGCGCCTCGCAGCTGGATGTTCGGCAGCTCGCGGATGGTCTGCTTCAGCAGCTCCTGCTCCTTCAGCGTGTAGCGTCCACCCGCCTCGCGTCCGCCGCGGATGGCATCGAAGAGCGACACCCTGCCGAGGTCCTGCTGCAGATAGCGCAGCTCGTCGTCGCTGACGGCCAGCACGCGTGGCACGGGCAGCTGTCGCTTCTCGAAGTGTTGTGCCAGATAGACGAAGGCATGGTTCTCGTCGCGGCTGGTGCCTATGCAGCCGATGACGGTCGTGCCGTCGGCAGCCGTGAACCGGTAGTACGCGCGGTTCGATCCTGCCCCCGCCAGTTTCTCGGTGGCCACGGGCTCTGCCCCACTCCACCGCTTATATAGTTCCAATAGTTTCTCCATAGTGGGTACAAAGGTAGTGCAAACCGAGCGAAATGCAAAATAAATTCGTATTTATTTTCATTGCCGAGGTGCAGCCTACCTTCGACCGAAGGTCAAAGACAAAAAATCCCCGACGTGACAAACACTTCGGGGAATCTTTATCAAATAGAGGCTAAATTTTACTTCTTCATAACCTTCTTCCTGTCGACGATGACCACGCCCTTGCTACTGTTGTTGACGCGGCGGCCCTGAAGGTCAAAGGCGTTGCTGCTTGACGACGGGCTGCTGACGATGGTGCCGACGGCAGTATTCTCGGTCACGGTGACGCTATAGCCGATGCTCGACGGCGCCAGACGGTAGTCAGTCTCGGCACCCGTGACGGTAATGTAAGCCGTTCCCTGGGCGACGAAGGTCATAGCGCCCGTCTCGGCGTCGACCTTCACCACGTCCTCGTTGCTCGAGCGCCACGTCAGCTTGCCGTCGTAGTCCTGCGAGCGGAGCACGGGGAGGGCGGCCATCGTGGTGCCTTCCTCGGCGGTAATGGTGGTCTCGCCGTCAATACGTATCCACGAGGGATGCTTGGTCCACGAGGCGACGTTCAGCGTCACGGGCAAGTTATTGTCCTTCGAATTGCCGTCCATCCACGGGAAGGGCCACTTCGTGTCGTACTCGTAGCCCGTGCCCGTTGCTCCCACAAGCGAGGCCACCGACGGGCCGTCATTGTAAATGACGAAGTAGCGGATGCCGTCGACGTAGATCTCCTTTGGCTCCATGGCCTGGCCCTTCGCCTTCAGGTTCTTCACGCGGCTAACGTCCAGACGCTCGTGGACACGCAGGCCGACCTCCGTGGGCGAAATCTTCACAGCCTGAACGACGGGCTGCTGGTTGTCGAGTTTCAGCCAACTCTCTTCGACGTTCTCGGCCTTCACCACGTCCTTCAGGTCGAGCCACATCAGCTTGTTATTGAATGCCTGTACGCGTCCGAGTTTGGGGCAGTTGTCGGCAATGAGCAACTGCAGCCGGTTGTTCTGGGTATTGATAGCTTGCAACAGCGGATTGTCTTTCAGACAAAGCGCGCCAAGCACGTTGTCGTTGCAGGTAATGTCGTTGAACTCGGCACAGTCCTCGATGGTGGTGCTGGTGATGTCGTTATAGAGCATCATCAGCGCGCGGACGATGGGCAGGTGCTTCATTGTCAGCGTCGTGATGGTGGTGTAGCGGATGTCGATGTTCTCCAGACCGTCGCAGTTCGTCAGGTTCACGGAGTTCAGCACCTGCTTCTCGCCATCCGTTCCTGTGATGCCGACGGATGACAGGACGGGGTTGCTACTGAAGTTCAGGTCGGTAACGCCAGAGTTAATCATATAGAACTGACGGAGCTTTGGAAACTGGCTCACGTCGAGCGTCGTCAGGCTCGTTGCACCGTCCAGGCCGACTTGCTCCACGCTGGCTGGCAGCTTGAGTGAGCTGACGTTCGGACAGCGGAGCATCTCGAACTCCGTCAGCTGCGGGTTCTTGCTGAAGTCTAGCGACGTCACCCCGCTACAGTCCTGCAGCGAGAAGCGGTACAGCTTCGGGAAGAGGCTCAGGTTGATGGACGTGATGGAGGGATTCTCGTCAGAACCGTAGTACAGGCAGAGGAAGTCCAGGTTCTTGAAATGCTCGGCACCCTTCAGGTTCATGATGCCACCGGCATTGATTTCGGTAATCTCTGCCAGCTCGTCGTCGCTCAGCGTGCCGTCCTCGTCGGCGTCGTACTGGCTGGCTACAAAGCGCAGGTTCTCGTCGGGGAAGTTCGTCTCGTTAATCACGACGCTGGCCCGTGCGCCCGTCAGCGCGATGGTCAGCATGGCTAAAGTAAAAATCTTCTTCATAAGCTTACGATTGATATTAATAATGTATGGCACAAAGTTACGCTTTTTCCATCGCCCATCCGCCCCCCAAATGGGGGGAATTCTTACGAAAGCCACAATTTTCCCCCCAAATGGGTGGTAAAAATCCGGGGAAATGCGTAACTTTGCAGAAACTTACAGAAAACCAATGATGACAACCGAACACAAAGGCACCAGGACACGACGCTTTTTCACGTGGTTCTTCTTCCTGTACCTGTGTCTTTGCGTTCCGTCAGTATCACAAGCCTACAACGACCACCGCAACGCCCGCGTCGACTCCCTGGAGACGGCGCTGAAGAGCAGCAACCCGCCCAAGGGCGAGGCCTTGCTGAGAGCCTACGACGAGCTGATGCGCGGCTACCTGCCCTACGACGCCGAGAAAGCCCGGGACTACGGCCACAAGGCGCTGGCGCTGAGCTACGAGCTGAACGACCTGCTCATCCGCCAGTACACGCTGCGCCACTTCGGACTTATGAGCTACGGCGGCGAGGACTACGACGAGGCCATCCGCTACTTCAACCAGGCGCTGGCCATTACGGACACCATGGAGCAGAGCCGCCGCTATACGCAATTGGATCTCGACGACGCCCGCTCGGCCCTCTACGGCTCGATAGCCAACGTCTACAACGAGCAGGGCAAGGCCCACCTCGCCATCAGCTACTACCAGCGGGCGCTGCCCATCTTCGAGCGTCACGACTGGCTGCAGAGCCAAGCCGTGCTCTACCACAACATCGGCGAGCTATACCTGGCCATGGGCAACCTGCCCGAGGCGGAGCGCAACTACCTGCTGGCCGTCGAGAAGGGTCGGGCCGCCGGCGACTCGCTGATGATGGCGATGCCACGCAGGGGACTCCTCAAGATCTACATAGACCAGGGCAACTACGAGAAAGCCCGCGAGACGGCAGAACTCTGCCACGCCTACTACTACGCCCACCGCGACGAGGAGGTCGACTATCCCGTGGTGCTGGCCATGATGGCACAGACCCACCTGATGAAGGGCCATGAGGACTTAGCAGCCGCCAGGCGGCTGGCCGACGAGGCACGCAGTCTGATGACCGACAACATGATGTTCGAGTCACAGAGTGCCGTCTACATAGCCCTCAGCCAGGTGGCCATGGCCGGACAGCAATGGCAGCAGGCTCTCGACGATGCCCTGCGTGCCGTCCACCCCGACTCGCTGGCCACCCTTAGCGACGTCGACGGCTACCGTCTGCTGGCCGAAATCTACACGGAACTGGGACAGAAGGCGAAGGCGCGCGAGAGCCTGCAGCAGATGTACGACGTGATGACACGCTACGCCACCGACCATTACCAGAGTGGACTGTCGCAGATGGAGGTGCTCTACGAGACGGAGAAGAAGGAGGCCCGCATAGCCGCCCTCGACCACGAACGCTCGCTCTACCGCTGGCTGCTGGCAGCTGCCGCCGTAGCCATCGTGGCACTCGTGGCGGGCGCCCTGCTGCTCGTCGTCGTACAGCGTCGCAAGAAGGCCCTGCTGGCGGCAAAGGTAGCCCTGGAGACGGAGACACGCGAGCGCCGCATACTGGCTCAGGATCTGCACGACGGACTGGGCGGTATGTTGACGGTGCTGCGACTGAAAAGCCTCACCCCCGACCCCTCTCCCAGGGGCGAGGGGAGTGAATACATACAGCTGCTCGACCAGATTATCGTGGAGCTGCGCCGCACGGCTCACCACCTCATGCCCGAGGAACTGCTGAAGAACGGCCTCGTCTCAGCCCTGCGCGACTTCGCCGTCTCAGTCCCTGGCGCCACCTTCCAATACATCGAAGCAGAAGGAGTAACCACTCCCCTCTCCCCCGCGAGAGGGGCTGGGGATGAGGCTGTCTCCCTCGTCCTCTACCGCTGTGCCTACGAGCTGGTGAACAACGCCCTGAAGCACGCCCAGGCCAGCCATATCGACATCCAGCTGATGCAGGACGCCCACGAAATAACCCTCACCGTCAGCGACGACGGCAAGGGTATGGCGGAAGGCAGCGAGGGCATGGGCCTGCAGAACATCCGCGAGCGCATAGAGCCCTACCACGGCCGCATCACCATCATCAACCATAACGGAACAGAAATCAACGTCACCATACCATTATCATGAAGTACCGTATCGACGTCAACATCTTGGACGACCACACGATGGTCTGCGAAGGACTCACCGACGCCATCAACCGTAGCGACGTGGCACACGTCAGCCGCACCTTCAACACCATCGAGAGCTGCCGACAGGCGTTTCGCGAGCGACGGCCTGACGTGCTGCTGCTCGACATCTCCATTCCCAACGGCGACGGAGCAGCCTTCTGTCAAGAAGTCATCGAGAGCTATCCGAAGGTGAAGGTCGTGGCCGTCACCATCCACGACGAGTACTCCGTCATACGCCGGTTCACCGACCTCGGCATCCACGGCTACGTGCTGAAGAGCTCGACCGTCGACACCCTCCTCGAAGCCATCGTCAGCGTCTGGCAAGGCCGCCGCTACGTCAGCGCCGAGGCCGAAACCATCCTCCAACAGGGAGCCGCACAGGCCGTCAGCCTCACCGCCGTCGAGCAGAACATCCTCCGTCTCGTCTGCGACGGCATGACCAACCCGCAGATAGCCGACCAGCTGAACCTCAGTACCGAGACCGTCAACTGGTATCGCAAGCGCCTGCTCACCAAGTTCGGCGTCAAGAACACCGTCTCGCTCGTCCGCCAGGCGCTGAAAGAGCAGCTGGTCTGACGCGTATTGTTACTGTTAAGTTGTGACAGATAAGTGCCACTTATTTCAAAATAGGTGGCAGTTTTCGTGGAACAAGTGCCACTTTTTGCAGAACAGGGGCCGCCTTTTTACAGGAAAAGAGCCACTTGATGAAAAAAAGCGTCTTCTTTTTGAACGACCTTCGAGTCGCAAAACGGGGCAAAACGAACGGAAAATGCGCTTTTTTCCCCGTTTTCAAGGGCTAAAAAGCCTGCTTTTTGAGTCATGTAACGCTTTTTTTGAGGTTCTGAAGGGTGGAATGTCAAGCACACAAACAGTGTAACTTATTGACAATCTGCCTTTTACAAAAGTTAAGAGCTATCTACCCTTCCAATTCCAGTTCTTCCAATTATTTTTTTGAGGTTCCATTATTCCCCTATATTATATATAACTATCTAATTATTAATTAGTTATATAATAATAGAAGGGATTTGTGTCCTTCGATTTTTAATTGGAATAACTGGAATTGGAATAACTGGAATTGGAATGCCTCGATTATTCGTACTCGGTTGTGTCGATGATACCCGCCTGCTCGAGAGCTTCGCGACGTTCGACGCAGGTGCCGCAGCGGCCGCAATGGCGTTCACCTCCCTGGTAGCAGCTCCAAGTCTCGGCGTAGTCGATGCCGAGCTCGCGTCCTCGGCGTGCAATGTCGCCCTTAGTCATATTGGTGAAGGGACAGAGGAGGGTAATGCCGGGGAAGGTGCCCACACGGCCTGCCTCACTCATGGCATCGACGAACTCCGGACGGCAGTCGGGATAGATGGTGTGGTCGCCGCTGTGGTTGGCCATCATGACGTGCTGCAGTCCGGCCGACTCGGCCATGCCGATGGCGATGGAGAGCATGATGCCGTTGCGGAAGGGCACCACGGTGGACTTCATGTTCTCCTCGGCATAGTGGCCCTCGGGGATATCTTCCCCACCCTGCAGCAACGAGCTTTTGAAATACTTTGTCATGAAGTCGAGCTTGACGACGACGTGCTTGATGCCCAGTCGCCGGCAATGGAGCTCGGCAAAGGGAATCTCGCGGGCGTTGTGCTTGCTGCCGTAGTCGAAGGTGACGGCCAGGGCGATGCGCTCCTGCTGGTCGTAGAGCAACGTGGTGGAGTCCATGCCACCGCTGAGTATGATGACGGAGTCTTTCATTTGGCGCTTGTGTATGGGTTGAAACTATACGATGATGCGTGTCTTATGGTAGGTGTCGCGAAACTCTGAGGGTGAGCAGCCTTTCTTCTTGCGGAAGATGCGGTTGAAGTTGCTGAGGTTGTTGAACCCGCAGGCATAGCTGATTTCGGAGATGGAGTGTGTGGAGTCGACGAGCATCCGGCTGGCGTAGCCTAGTCGCTGGTCGATGATGTAGTCGGTGAGGTTGCGGCCGGTATGTAGCTTGAAGAAGCGGCTGAAGGCCGACGGGCTCATGCCGGCGATGTCGCTGAGGGTAGCCAGGCGGATGTCCTCGCGATAATGCTTGTTGATGTAGTTCTTCACCTTCTGCACGCGGCGGGAGTCGCTCCCCTCCTCTACCTTGGCATAGCTGCTGGTGGCCAAGGTGCGGGCGCCGTCGCAGCAGGAGAGTTCATAGAGGATGGTGAGGAACTTGATGAAGGCGTAGAAGTGGTCGGTCTCCTGTATCAGGGTGTTCAGCTGGTTGTAGACCTTCATGATGGCCGCCAACGGGAAGGCGAGCCCCATGCGGGCGGCTTCCATCATCTGGCGTATGGAGTTGAAGGGGTTGCGCCCGAACATCCCACTATCGCTGAGGTCGAGGTCGAAGTGGATGGTAATCTCGTGGATGTCGTCGCTCGTGCAGGTGTTCTGCTCCCAGACGTGCTCGAGGTCGGGACCGGTGATGAGCACAAGGTCATAGTTGCCGATGACTTCGTTGGAGTCGCCGACGACGCGGCGGACGCCAGCGGCGTTCTCGACAAAATTTAGCTCGTAAACCTCGTGATTGTGAATGGGATACGTGAATTCCTTCTTGTGACGCTCTGCGATGTACAAAACGTCCTTACCCATCAGCTGGGTAATCTCGTGGATGACTCTCGACTCAACGTTCTCCACCCTGAAACTATATCTTCAGTTCCTTGAGGATGTCGGACATTCGCTGCATGTTCTTGATGCGCATGGGCACCAGGGGCAGACGCAGGACGTTCTTGATGAAGCCCATCTCGCTGAGCATGGCCTTCACACCGGCGGGGTTGCCGTCGACGAAGAGCAGGGAGAAGAGGTCAGTAAAGCGGTGGTGGATGATACGTGCGGGATCGTACTCGCCACGCATCTGCAAGCGAATCATCTTGGAGAACTCACGGGGCAAGGCGTTGCCGATGACGGAGATGACGCCGACGGCGCCGCAGCTCACCATGGGGAATGTCAGGGAGTCGTCGCCGGAGATGACGTCGAAGTCGCGCGGTTTGTTCTTGATAATCTCATCGACTTGCTCCAGGTTGCCGCTGGCCTCCTTGATGGCGACAATGTTGTGGCAGTCGCGCGCCAGGCGGACGGTGGTCTCGGCCTTCAGGTTGACACCGGTACGGCCGGGGACGTTGTAGAGCACCACAGGGAGCTCGGTAGCGGCGGCTATGGCACGGAAGTGCTGGTAGAGTCCCTCCTGCGAGGGCTTGTTGTAGTAGGGACAAACGCTGAGGATGCCGTCGATGCCCTTGAGGTCGGCCGTGTGCAGTTCCTCGACGACGGCGGCGGTATTGTTGCCGCCACAGCCCATGAGGATGGGCACGCGTGCCTGGACAATCTCTACGATGAGGTTCTTGATGGTCAGTTTCTCCTCTGCCGTCAGCGTGGGTGTCTCGCCCGTTGTGGCGAGTATACAAAAGAAGTCGGCACCGTTGTCTAACTGATACTGCACCAATCGCTTGAGTGCGTCGTAGTCAACGGAGCCGTCTTCCTGAAAAGGTGTGATGAGGGCAATGCCCAGTCCCTTAAAGATATTCTGTACCATACACTAAGATGTCGTTTCTGCCTAATTGGCTGCAAAATTACTCAAAAAGATTCGTTCCTGCAACAATTTGGCCGAAAAACATTCCGATAAGGCACAGATTTACTGTTTCTTCAACACTTTACGTCCGCCGCTGATGACAACACCCTTGCCGACAGCAGAGCGGCGAACGCCCTGGAGGTCGTAGACGTCGGCGCTGGCGGGATTGGCCACCACGGGACGGACGGCCGTCGGTTGTCCACCGTCCATAATCGTCTGGACGTCAGAGGCTGTGACGGCATAGTTGTAGATGCGCACGTCGTCGACGAAAGCGTTCAGCAGCGGGTCGGCCACGAACTGGCTTCGTCCGATGTAGTTCAGGAACGGCTTGACGTCCGACGGGCGAATGGTGACGGCGGTTGTCGAGGCCACTTCCTTGCCGTCGACATAGAGGGCCGTCTTGTCGGCACCCAGGGTGAGGACGACGTGCTTCCATTCGAGGGTCGTCAGCTTCGGGCCGTCGAGGGTCTGCTCGTCGCCGCCGTTCTTGATGGCAAAGCGCATGACGCTGCCGTTGTTGGGCGTAAGGAACAGGTAGTGGTCGGTATCGGCGCCGAAGTCGAAGAGACGCTGCCAGGCGGTACCATTACGCACGTTGACCCACATGGCGACGGTCAGCTCCTGGCTGCCAGCCACCTCGTAGGGCAGCTGCAGATACTGTCCGGAGGTGCCCCTCAGGAAGAGCGCCTTCGTGCCGTCGTTGCCATCGGTATAGTTGGGCGTGCCACAGACACGGGCATCCATCATGTTGTCCGTGGTGTCGTCGACGCTACCGTCCATGGGCCACCAGGCAACCAAGGCACGCTCGCCGGTAGCGGCACCCTCGACGACGTCAGAGTCAACGCGTGAGCGGTTCTGCGACTGGTCGACGGCCTTCACTTTATATAAATAGGTGACGCCGGGGCGGCAGGTATTGTCGGTAAAGGTCGTTCCCTGGATCATGCGGCCGATGGTGTTCCACTCGTCGGAGCCCTTCTCGGCACGGAAGACGAGATAGCCCGCCAAGTCCTTGTTCGTGCTGCCGCTGTTGGCCGTCCACGTCAGGGTGACGGCGGCGGCAAGTGACGTGGCTTTCAGGTCGCTCACCTTCGAGGGCGGCACACGGTCGAAGGCCGTCACGCTGTCAGGGATGATGCGCCATTGCAGGCTGTTACGGTCGGAGACGTTCGAAGGCAGCGTGGTCTGTACGACGTTGGTCGTGCCAGCCGCGGCTAAGTAGAGCGCGCTCTCGCGGCAGCGGATGTAGTAGAAGCCGTCGCCGGCATACTCCAGATACCATTGTTCGTTGGTGTCGGCCTTTGTGTTCTTGTCGTAAGGGATGACGTTGACCGTGCCCGACGTTGCGAAGTTCAGCACGTTCATGCGGATGGCGCTGTTCGTGGCCGAGGTGATGTCGTAGAAGCTGAAGTCGCCACCCCAGCGGCTGGTATAGGAGCTGCTGGGAGCGATGTTCCACAACTGGCTCTTGGACGTCGCCGAGAAGCTGGCAAGCCCGATATTGTCAGTCTGAAGCACAGCAACATTGCTGGAGTTCTTGTTGACCAGACGGTAGACGCCGGCCGTGACAGGAGCCACGGGGACATCGGCGCCCCAGGTGATGTCGATGACACGCTCGGCATTGGCCTGACCGTTCTGATAGCCCGTACCGCCAGGCACCGTCATCGCGAACTCGCGCTGAGGGCCGTAGCCGTCGTAGTAGACGAGACGGTCCTTGGAGGCAAACTGATAGCTGGTGGTCTTGGCCTGGCGCTCGCTGGAGCCGAGGAACGCCTTCACGCGGCCGTCGTCATGACGCCATACCGAGGCAGCCGTCCAGTTATCGCGATGCTCGCCATAGGCCAGACGCTCGCCGTTGCGGCTGATCTGGCAGAACTCGCCACGGGCACGACTGTCGAAGCCCCACCAGATGCCGACGGTCATGCCGTACTCCAGTCCGACCATCGCCTCGACGACGTTGTGCATCTCGTCGCCGTAGCCCACCTTGCCGTCGGCCGCCAGCTGCTTGTAGAACTTGGCGAAGTTGTCAAACGAACCCGCCAGCTGGTGGGTGTTGCCCCAGTCGTAATACTGCTTGCCAGAGGTGTACCAGTCGAGGGCCTTGTCGTCGTTGAGCGTGTTGCCGCCGACAATCTTGATATCAGCAAAACGGGGATAGTTGTCCTTCAGCTCCTTAGCTACCTTCCATTGAAGTTCCGGCGAAGCGCCCTCCTCCAGTGTCCAATAGTCGCCCTCGTTAAAAGGTGACACACCGAGAATGGGATGCTGTGTGTTGGCCTGAAGCCAATGGACATGGCTGTTGATCATCGCAGCCCAATGGTCAATATTGGCAACCTTGTTCTTGACGTAGTAGTCAGGGGTGTTGCCATCCTGTTTCTCGCTGGCTTCCTGGTCGGCCGTCAGCAATATCGGGAGAGTCGGGCTGATGAGGTTGAGGTTCGTGTTACGCTCACGCAACTTGTCAATGAACACCTGAGGCAAGACGGAGTCGTTAACGAGGGCATCAGTAAAGCGGAATGCCGTACGGCCAATACCAATATTCTCTATGCCCATGTGGTTGATACCCTTCTTGATGACTTGTGCATCAATGGCGGCCTGGTCCAGTCCCCACGTCGGCTCAAAGCGCTTTCCCACAGCAGTAACGTCGAAAGCGACGGTAACGTCGGGCTTGGCCGGAGCCGACAGGTAGCGACTCGACGACCAGCGCTGGCCGTCCTGAGAAAAAGACGTGGCAGCACAAAGCGCTGCCACAGTCATGATAGTTAGTCTGCGAATATACATTCCGTTACTTTTTAGTTACGCTTTCAACTGTCTACAGCGCCGAGGGTTACTTACCGAAGTAACGCTTCAGCAGACCGGCGAAACCGGCACCGTGACGGGCCTCGTCCTTGGCCATCTCGTGAACAGTATCGTGGATGGCGTCGAAACCGGCGGCCTTGGCGTTCTTGGCAATGCGGAACTTGTCCTCGCAGGCACCAGCCTCAGCAGCGGCACGCTTCTCCAGATTGGTCTTGGTGTCCCATACCACCTCGCCCAGCAACTCAGCAAAACGAGAAGCATGGTCGGCCTCCTCAAAGGCATAGCGCTTGAAGGCCTCGGCAATCTCGGGATAGCCCTCGCGGTCAGCCTGACGGGCCATGGCCAGATACTGGCCAACCTCGCTGCACTCACCGTTGAAGTGTGCACGCAGGTCGTTAATCATCTCCTCGCTGACACCTTCGGGCTTGCCGTCGCCGATGCGGTGAACGGTTGCGTAGGTGGTCTCGCCGTCGTCCTTCAGTTCAGAGAACTTCGAGGCAGGAGCCTTACAGATGGGGCACTTTTCGGGTGCGGCATCGCCTTCGTAGATATATCCACAAACGGCGCAGATAAACTTTTTCTTCATAGTTTTTAGTATTTGTTAGTTATTGGTTTGGAGCGCTTCTTAGGGCGCTCCCGAATTGTTTAGATTACTTCGATGCCCAGCTTCTTGCAGAGGTCAAGGCTCATCTCCTTCAGCTTGAACTTCTGGATCTTTCCAGAGCCCGTCAGCGGGAACTGCTCGATGAAGAAGACGTACTTCGGAATCTTGTAGCGGGCTATCTTGCCACGACAGAACTCACGGACATCCTCGGTGGTCATCTGGGCGCCCTCCTCCAGGATGATGAAGGCACCAACCTCCTCGCCGTACTTCTTCGAAGGCACAGCTGCCACCTGAACGTCGCGGATGCCGGGCATGTGATAGAGGAACTCCTCGATCTCGCGCGGATAGATATTCTCGCCACCGCGGATGATCATGTCCTTGATGCGGCCGGTAATCTTGTAGAAGCCCTCCTCGTCCTTGATGCCAAGGTCGCCGGAGTGCAGATAGCCGTTCTTGTCGATGACCTCCTCCGTGGCCGTCGGATTCTTGTAGTAGCCCTTCATCACGTTGAAGCCCTTGCAGCACATCTCGCCCTGCACGCCGACAGGACACTCCTCGCCGGTCTCGGGGTCGAGCACCTTCACGTCGACGAACGGGAAGTCGCGGCCCACCGTCGTACAACGCTGCTCGAAGGTATCGTTCAGACATGTCTGCGTCATGCCGGGCGACGACTCGGTAAGACCGTAGACGCTGGTAATGGTCATGTACATCTTCTCGCTGACCTGCTTCATCAGTTCGATAGGACAGAGCGAGCCGGCCATGATGCCCGTGCGCAGACAGCTCAGGTCGAACATATCGAACATCGGGTGGTTCAGCTCGGCAATGAACATCGTCGGCACACCATAGACGGCCGTACAACGCTCCTTATGGATGGAAGCCAGCACGACCAGCGGGTCGAACTTCTCGACCATCACCTCGGTACAGCCATGCGTCAGACAGTTCATCGTGGCCAGCACCACACCGAAGCAATGGAACAGCGGCACACAGACACAGAGCTTGTCGTCCTGCGTGAAGGCCATGTTCTCGCCGGTGAAGTAGCCGTCGTTGGCAATGCCGAAGTGTGTGAGCATGACACCCTTCGGGAAGCCGGTTGTGCCGCTGGTGTACTGCATGTTGCACACGTCGTAGCACGACACCTGACTCTTCATCTCGTTCAGCGTCTTGTCCTCGACGTTCTGTCCGAGGAGGAGCAGCTCGGCGGTATTGAACATACCGCGGTACTTCTCCATACCGATGAAGACCACATTCTTCAAGTAAGGGAAGCGCTCGCTGTTCAGATGGCCACGCTCACAGGTCTTCAGCTCGGGCAGCATGGTGTAGGTCATGTCGACATAATTACAGTCCCATGTACCGTCGGTAATGCAGAGGGTATGCATGTCGGAGTCCTTGCAGAGGTACTCCAGCTCGTTCTGCTTGTAGTTCGTATTGACGGTAACCAGCACGGCACCAATCTTAGCGGTGGCATAGAGGAAAGTCAGCCAGTCGGGAACGTTCGTTGCCCAGATGCCGACATTCGAGCCTCGTGTCACGCCAATAGCTATCAGGCCCTTCGCAAGGTTGTCCACACGCTCGTTGAACTGGCTCCAAGTAAAGCGCAGGTCTCTATCCGAATAAACTATATACTCCTTGTCTGGGGTCTTCTCGGCCCAATACTCGAGCCACTGGCCTAATGTCCGTTCCCACAGCTGATAGCCATCACTTCCTGTCTCAGCAGGATATGTCCTGTCAGGCAGCGGACGGCCTGCCATATCTAATTTTACGTTCTTTGTTTCCATTCTTCTTCGTTATTACGTTATAACGTTATCACGTGATAACGACTATTAAAACGGGATGTAGACCACGGCGAGAATCTTGGCGGACTTGCCGGGAGCACCGTGAACATGGTGCTTCACAATGCTGTCGTAGAAGATGCTGTCACCCTCCTGGAGGCTGTAGGTCTCCTTACCATATACAATCTCCACCTCACCCTGCATGACATAGATAAACTCTTCACCCTCATGGGCAGAGAGCTGGAACGTTGGGCTGTCCTCGGGATTGATGTCAATCACGAACGGTTCCATGTGACGACCGGCCTTCTGCTGGGCCAGCGGGTGATACTCCATGTGCTTGCGGGCATCGGTAGCTCCGTTGGAGAAGCTGATGCTGCTCTCCTTCTCACGGTCGGCGGCACGGCATACAACGGGACCAAGGGCATCGCTGTCATCCATGAATGTGCCCAGGCGGACACCCAGGGCACGGGCAATCTTAATCAGCGGACCCAGCGAAGGCAGATTGACGTCGTTCTCGATGGACGAAATCTGTTCGACGGTAAGACCGCTACGCTCTGAAATCTCTTCAATGGTGAGGTTCTTTGACTCCCTCAACCCTTTAATCTTGTGTCCAATGACACTTTGCTTGTCTGTCATCATTATTGTGTTATAACTTTTTTACAATTCAACAAATAGGCCGCAAATTTACGAAAAAAGGCTGAGAAATCAGCCTTATTTCGTTTTATTAACACTCTTAGCGGTTAAAAACGCCCTTGAAGAAGCCGCCGACGGCCTTTCCAACACGACCGGCAGCCTTTGCGATGCTGTCGCCGGTAGCCTGGAGGCCCTCGCCAACCTTCTCGCCACGATACTCAATGACGCGGCGGCTGAAGTGACCTTTCACTCGGTTATACTCCTCTACCTGCTGGTCGTTGAGACGGGGCTTGATGGCACGGTAATGGGCTATCAACGTATCCTGACACTCCGTCAACGAGTCGATGACCGCCTTGTCGAATGGTGTCATCAGGACATACTGGTCAAACTGTCGGCACTCACGCATGAACCGTGCCGTGTCATTCTTCTCGACTGTCTGTCCACTGGCCGTGGCGAAAGCTGCGAGAAGAAGCGTTATCGAAACAATCTTTTTCATTCTTTTGTAGTAACTAATTATTGACAGATCCGCCAACAATGTCAAGGAGCTCGTTGGTAATGGCCTGCTGGCGCGACTTGTTGTACTGGAGATTCAGCTGTCGCAACAGCTCATCGGCATTGTCGGTGGCCGTTTGCATAGCCACCATGCGGGCAGCATGTTCAGAAGCCACGCTATCGAGCAGAGCCGTATAGAGCATCAGATGGGCCAGCTTCGGGATGAGCTTGGACAAGACGGTATTCATGTCGGGCTCGACAATGAAGTTGTCGTTCAACGGCTCCACCTCCTGGCCCTCGTTGTTGGCCTTGGCACGTTTGCGACGATTCTTCTTCAGATACTCCTGACTTTCGCGCGTTGCCGCAATCGATGTGAGGTCACGCTCATGGTCACGCTCCAGCTCCTCTTCAAGGTCGATGGGCAGGAAGGTCTTACGGGTAAGCACCTGCGAACCAGCCGACTTAAAGTGATGATAGATGAGTTCTACCTTGTCAATATTGCCATCGCGGAACTTGTAACCAAGCTCCATAGCAATATCGATGCATTGGCGCACATTGGGCTTGTCGGCCAAGGCGGAAAACTCGCCCTGAACATCGTAACCCAGCTTCTGCGCCTTCTCGTAGACCTTGCGACCAATGGGATACACCTCAACCTCGGTAATGCCCTGTGCCCGGTACTCGGCGATGACGTTCTGCATCATCTTGATGATGTTGGCATTAAAGCCACCACAGAGCGACGAGTTGCTGGCGTAGACCACCAGCGCCACACGATGGACGGGGCGCTCCTGGTCAAAGATCGTCTGCGCCTCGGCTTCAGCTGCCAGGAACGACTTCAGGATATGCTCCAGCATCGTTTCGTAGGGCAGCATATTCTGGATGGCCACCTGGGCATGGTGCAGCTTGGACGACGCCACCATTTTCATGGCAGACGTAATCTTACGCGTCGAGTTGACGGAGGCAATGCGTCCTTTTATTTCCTTTAAACTTGGCATCTCTTATACTTTACTTGTACGTTCCAGCAATGTCGGCCATGACGGCTTCAATCTTTGCCGTCGTCGCTTCATCAATCTTTCCGCTGGCCAGCGTCTCGATGACCTCGGGAGCGGTGTTGCGAAGCTTGTCGAGGAACTGCTCCTGACACTGGCGCACCTTGTCGATGGGTACCTGACGCATCAAGCCGTGAACGCCACAGTAGAGAATGGCAATCTGTTCACCGACAGGCATCGGGCTGTACTGAGGCTGGATGAGCAGCTGGTTGTTCTTACGGCCACGGTCAAGGGTCATTGCCGTCACGGCATCCATGTCGCTGGAGAACTTCGAGAAAGCTTCCAGCTCACGATACTGTGCCTGGTCAATCTTCAGCGTACCAGCCACCTTCTTCATGGACTTGATCTGTGCCGAGCCACCCACACGGCTCACAGAGATACCGACGTTGATGGCAGGACGGAAGCCCTGGTTGAAAAGGTCACTCTCCAAGAAGATCTGACCGTCGGTGATGGAGATGACATTCGTCGGAATATATGCCGACACGTCACCAGCCTGCGTCTCGATGATGGGCAGAGCCGTCAGCGAACCGCCACCCTTCACATGACCCTTCATGCACTCGGGCAGGTCGTTCATCTGTTCAGCCACCTCCTGCTGTTCGTTCATCTTGGCGGCACGCTCCAGCAGACGAGAGTGGAGATAGAACACGTCGCCGGGATAAGCCTCACGTCCAGACGGACGGCGGAGGATCAGCGACACCTCACGATAGGCCACAGCCTGCTTCGACAGGTCGTCATAGACAACCAGGGCGGGCAGTCCACGGTCACGGAAATACTCACCGATGGCAGCACCAGCGAACGGGGCATAGTACTGCATGGCAGCGGGATCGGCAGCCGTTGCGGCGACAATAATCGTATAGGGCATGGCACCATGCTCCTGGAGCGTTGACACCAGGGCAGCGACGGTACTGGCTTTCTGGCCGATAGCGACATAGATACAGTACACGGGCTTGCCGGCATCATAGAAACTCTTCTGGTTGATGATGGTGTCGACGGCGATGGCGGTCTTACCTGTCTGACGGTCACCGATAATCAGCTCGCGCTGACCACGGCCAATGGGGATCATCGAGTCGATGGCCTTGATACCCGTCTGCAGAGGCTCCTTCACCGGCTGACGGTAGATCACGCCAGGAGCCTTACGGTCCAGCGGCATCTCAAACGCACTAGTAAGGTCGATGTCGCCCTTGCCGTCGATAGCCTGGCCCAGCGGGTTGATGACACGGCCAAGCATATTGTCATTGACACGGATGGAGGCGATGCGCTTCGTGCGCTTCACCACCTGTCCCTCCTTGATGCCTGACGTAGGACCAAGGAGCACGCAGCCGACGTTATCTTCCTCAAGGTTCATCACAATGGCCATCGTACCGTTCTCGAACTCAAGAAGCTCGTTGGCCTCGGCGTTGCGCAGGCCATAAATACGGGCAACACCGTCGCTGACGGTCAACACCGTACCGACCTCGTCGAACTGCTCCTGATTCGAGATGCCATTAAGCTGGTCGAGCAGCACTTGTGACACTTCGCTTGGTTTAATCTTATCTGACATAGTTTTTTTGCTTTTTTCGTTGTTACGGTATAACGGTATACGTTATCACGCCTATTTCTTTAGTGCTTGTAGAATAGTGTTTAGCTTGGCTTTTACGCTCGCATCCATACGATACGTATCATACTCAAGGATAAAGCCACCGATGATATCAGGGTTTACCTCGGTTTCAAATTCCACAGTTCCATTAGTCTTACTTTCCACCATCCGGCGCATCTTCTGCTCAGTAGCAGGGCTGACGCGGGCAGCAGTAATGAGACGTCCTCGGATGACGTTCTTCTGGCGACGATAAAGCGTGACGTACGAATTGGCGATGAACTGCATCACCGGCTCACGGTCCTCCTTCAGCACAAGCTTCAGGAAAGCACGGGTAAGGTCGGTAGGCTCACCGCCGACAGCTGTCAGCAGCAGAGCCTCCTTCTCTTCCTTCGCAAGCATCGGTGCGGCTATCGTTTGTTTGAGCTGAGGTACCTCCATGTAACTCTTTGCCAAGAGCTGCATATCCTGGTAGACAGCGTCTTCCAACTTCTGCGCGGTAGCACTCTTCAAGAGGGCACGTGCATAGCGAACCGATATGACTCCTATATCCATACGTTACTGTGGTTATTGGTTAGAAGCAACATCATCCAGCATACGGTCAATGAGATCCATCTGTGCTTTGTCGTCCTTCAGATTCTGCCTGAGAATCTTACCGGCTATCTCGACGCTCAGAGTGGCTACCTGCTGACGGATGTCGGCAATGGCGGCCTTCTTCTCCTGTTCGATGGCGACACGCGCATCTTCCAGCAGACGGGCGCCCTCCTGACGAGCCTTGTCCTGAGCCTTCTCAACGATAGCATCGCGAGTCTGGGCAGCCTCCTTCAGTATCTGGGCCTGCTTCTCGCGAGCCTCCTGCAAGATGGATTCTCCTTCCTTCTGGATGTTGGCCAGCCGCTCATTGGCCTCATGGGCCTTGCGCAGCGACTCGTCAATGAAGGCCTTACGCTCGTCGACCATCTTCACTATGACGGGGAATCCCCACTTCCATAGGATGAAGAGGACTACGAGGAAGACAACAGTCATCCAAAAGAAGAGTCCAAAATCAGGGGTTATCAATGACATACGTACGCTGTATTACGTGATTATACAAAGAGTGCAAGAATAGAAATCACAAGTGCGAGGAACGTTGCGCCCTCGACAAGTGCAGCTGCAAGAATCATCGAGCTCTGCAGTCCTCCCATCTTCTCTGGCTGACGTGCCATGGCATCCATTGCCTGACCACCGATACGACCGATACCAATACCAGCACCGATAACTGCCAAACCTCCACCTACAGTAGCACCGAGCTTTGCCAGTGCGTCTGCTGCTAACAATAATGAAATCATAATCTTAAAGTTTTAAATTGTTATTAATTGTTGTTGTTTCCTTTGTTTATTGTTTGTCGCGACTAAGTCGCGACCTACTGAACTGTTAACCGTGATGCTCCTTGACGTGCGACATGGAGATGAATACTGCCGAGAGCATGGTGAACACCATCGCCTGGATATAGCACACCAGCACTTCGAGCAGCATCATGAAGATGCTCAGCAGGACGCTTACCGGTGTCATCGCCGTACCCAGCACATCACCCATGACGCCGCCGAGGGCAAACATGATGAAGATGATGCACGACAGCGAAATGGCTATGACGTGACCTGCCAGCATATTGGCAAAGAGTCGGATCATCAGGGCAATGGGTTTCGTGAAGATACCGAAGAACTCGATGAACGGCATCAATGGCAGGGGCACTTTGAGCCACCAGGGCACATCGCCCCAGAATATCTCCTTCCAATAGGCCTTGGTACCTGTGATGTTCACGATGAGGAACGTACACAGAGCCAGGAACATCGTACAGGTAATATTGCCAGTCAGGTTACCACCTCCCGGCGGGAAGGGCATCACACCCATCAGGTTGCTCAAGAAGATGAAGAAGAAGCATGTCAGCAGATAAGGAGCATACTTTGACGCCTCCTTGCCCAGCGACGGTTTGATCATGTCGTTATAAACCAGCATGACAAACATATGAACCAGTCCGACGAACCCCTTTGGAGCCGGGTCATCGACCTTATGCTTCTTACACCAGCGTGCTGCCGTCAAGATACAGAATACCAGCAGGAGGGCATTGATAAAGAGCACCAATACTGTCTTGGTGATAGAGATGTCAAAACAGACTGGCACATACTCGCTGCCAACCAGTTCCACGATCTGACCTTTCTCGTCCTCGGCTCCCTTGATGAAAAAGCCGTCAGGGCCCTGGCGCAACAGGTTTGCGTCCGGCTCATGGGCGAACTGCGACGAGCAGTAGATATGGAATCCGCTCTGCTGGGAATAGAAAATCATGGGCAGAGGGATAATCAGGGGATGGCCAGCGATGTCGGTGACATGCCACTGGTAACTGTCCTGGATGTGGCCGAACAATATCTCCTTCAGGTTCACCCCACCCTCTTCCTTTCCTTCTTCCTGCGAGAAGGCGGAAAGCGAGCAGCAGAGCAACATCGCCACGAGGAATATTGATCTTAATTGTTTCATTCGTTTACTGTTTTTTACTTACAAATGCATAGAATAGCGCATCGAACACGAGTGTGATGAGGTAGAACGCGATGAAAATGATGGCAAACCACTTAATGGCAGGGAGATTGTCGCGCATGACGACACAGAACGCCAGCATAGCCGCTGCGGCCATGAACAGACGGAAGACTGACGAGGCCAGAAAAAGCTTTGCCAGCGTCCCTACATTATTATACATAGACTGCATCATCATTAAAGTTTATTTGCGACACTATTCTTTCACCTCTACGCAGAGCGATACAACGTTCTGCTGGACCTCCACGAAGCCGCCCAGTATCTCCAGCTGGACCTTTTCTCCGTTGGGCAGTCCATACTCCACCGTGCCTTTGTCGAGCGTTGAGATAATCGGGGCATGGTCGTTAAGAATCTCGAACTGGCCTTGCGAACCAGGTACGAGGACACTCACGACATCACCGTCATATTCTATCTTCTCGGGCGAAACGATCTTCAACTCCAACATAATTGTCAATTATCAATTGTCAATTATCAATTAGCCCTTAGCTGCTTCCAACAGCTTCTTGGCCTTCTCCTTAGCGTCCTCGATGGTTCCCACGTTAAGGAATGCCTGTTCAGGCAGGTCATCGACCTCACCGTCAAGGATGGCATTGAAGCCCTTGATAGTCTCTTCGATAGGCACCATGACGCCCGGCAGTCCGGTAAACTGCGAAGCCACGGAGAACGGCTGCGAGAGGAAGCGCTGCACACGACGGGCGCGGTTCACCGTCAGCTTGTCCTCGTCGGAGAGCTCATCCATACCAAGGATAGCGATGATGTCCTGAAGTTCCTTGTAACGCTGCAGGATCTCCTTCACGCGCTGAGCACAGTCATAGTGTGCCTTACCCACAATCAGCGGGTCGAGGATACGCGAGGTAGAGCCTAACGGGTCGACGGCGGGATAGATACCGAGCTCGGCAATCTTACGGTCGAGCACCGTGGTGGCATCGAGGTGTGTAAAGGTCGTGGCAGGAGCAGGGTCCGTCAAGTCATCGGCAGGCACATACACAGCCTGCACGGAGGTGATGGAGCCAGTCTTCGTCGACGTGATACGCTCCTGCATGGTACCCATCTCCGATGCCAGCGTCGGCTGGTAGCCCACGGCAGAAGGCATACGGCCCAGCAGGGCAGACACCTCGGAACCTGCCTGAGTGAAACGGAAGATGTTATCAATAAAGAACAGGATATCGGCAGCACCGCCGTCCTTGCCTCCACTGTCACGGAAGCCCTCGGCGACCGTCAGTCCACTCAGCGCCACAGAGGCACGTGCCCCCGGCGGCTCATTCATCTGACCGTATACCAGAGTTGCCTGACTCTTCTTCAACTCCTCAGGATCAACAAGGCTCAAGTCCCACTTGCCTTCATCCATCGCCTGGCGGAACTTTTCGCCGTAACGGATAACGCCCGACTCAATCATCTCACGGATGAGGTCGTTACCCTCACGGGTACGCTCGCCGACGCCTG
Source organism: Prevotella sp. (assembly GCA_016285245.1). Classification (GTDB taxonomy): domain Bacteria; phylum Bacteroidota; class Bacteroidia; order Bacteroidales; family Bacteroidaceae; genus Prevotella. The sequence continues at coordinate 13,499 of JAEEQH010000007.1, read as the reverse complement.
CAAACACCGAGAAACCGTTATGTCCCTTGGCGATGTTGTTGATGAGCTCCATGATCAGCACCGTCTTGCCTACGCCGGCACCACCGAAGAGGCCAATCTTACCACCTTTCATGTAAGGCTCCAACAGGTCGATGACCTTGATACCCGTCGCCAGGATCTCTTTCTTCGTCGACAGCTCCTCGAACGTCGGGGCTTCGCGGTGGATGGGATAGGCACCAGTCATGTCGAGCTGGTTCATACCGTCAATAGGCTGACCGATAACGTTCAACATTCGGCCTTTAATCTGATCGCCCGAAGGCATCTGGATAGGAGAGCCCATGGGGATGGCTTCCAAGCCGCGATGCAGTCCATCAGTATTGTCCATGGCCACGCAGCGCACCGTATCCTCGCCAATGTGCTGCTGCACCTCAGCGATAAGGGTTTGTCCATTACCACGGTCAATCTTCAAAGCATCGTGAATCTTGGGCAGCACTTTCTCCGCTTCAAGGCCCTCAGTATTGAAATACACGTCAATGACCGGACCGATAATCTGGGAAATGTGTCCCGTAATTTGTGACATAATCTATAGTATTTAAGTTATTGTTCTCTGTTAATTGGAAAAAACTGCGACAAAGATACTAAAAATAATTGAACCCGCAAATAATTTCACAAAAAAAAACAGTAGCCACAAAGCTACTGTTTCTTATTGAACATTACTCGAGATAAAAGGGTCATTCCAATCCGAAAAGCGTACGAAGGCCGCCATCGACGCCCGAGAAGCCCATGAACGCCAGCGAGAGCAGTCCTGCTGAGAGCATGACGATGGCCATTCCCTGCATACCTTTAGGTATCTTGACAAGCTCCAGTTGTTCGCGCATACCGGCAAACACGGTCAGCGCCAGTCCGAAGCCAATAGCCGTCGAGAAGGCATAGACGACAGACTGTATGAGGTTGAAGTCTTTCTGGATGACAAGGATGGCAACACCCAGCACGGCGCAGTTCGTCGTAATCAGCGGGAGGAAGATTCCCAGGGCCTGATAGAGTGCCGGCGACACCTTCTTGAGCACAATCTCCACCATCTGCACCAGCGAGGCGATGACGAGGATGAAGGCGATTGTCTGCAAGTATTGCAGTCCGAAAGCGTCAAGGACGAACTTCTGAACGAGATACGTAACAATGGTGGCCAGCGTAAGCACGAACGCAACTGCTGCCGACATGCCCAGCGACGTATCAATCTTCTTCGATACACCAAGGAACGGACAAATGCCAAGGAACTGCGACAACACGATGTTGTTCACAAAGATGGCGCTAATGAAAATCAATATATACTCCATAGTCTTTTTCTTTTTTAACCACGAATTTCACGAATTGCTACGCAGTTTGTTGACGATAGCGATGAGGAAGCCCAAGGTGATGAAAGCACCCGGAGGGAGCACAAAGAGCAGGATATTGTAAGTCTCCGGCAGCAGGGTCAGTCCGAATACTGATCCTGAGCCGAGCAGCTCGCGGCAGATACCGAGGAGCGTCAGGCCGAGGGTGAAGCCCAGTCCGATGCCGATACCGTCGAAGAGCGAAGCCACTGGCGACTGCTTGGCGGCGAAGGCCTCTGCACGACCAAGGATCACGCAGTTGACGACGATCAGCGGGATGAACAGTCCGAGGGCTGCATCGATGTCAGGCAGGAAAGCCTTGATGACAAGCTGCAGGATGGTGACGAAGGCGGCAATCACCACAATGAACACGGGGATGCGCACCTTGTCGGGGGTCACCGACTTCAGACACGAGATGACGAAGTTGGTACAGATGAGCACAGCCATCGTGGCCAGTCCCATCGACATACCATTGATAGCCGAGGTGGTGGTAGCCAGCGTAGGACACATACCTAGCATCAGGACGAACGTGGGGTTCTCCTTGACGATGCCATTCTTGATAATACTTATATAACTCATAATTATCAATTTTCAATGATCAATTTTCAATATGCTCTGTGGCACCTGTCTCACCATCGGTGGCCGGCGTAGCCTTGTAAGCATTATAAGCGTTGTTAACGGCGAGCAGGAAAGCACGGCTGGTAATAGTCGAGGCCGTGATGGCATCAACCTGTCCGCCATCCTTCGAGACGGTCAGGGGCTCTGACGGAGTCTTACCGACGATGTCGCCCTTCTCCCCTTTCTGGAACCACTTGTCGGCCTTGGCACCCAGTCCGGGAGTCTCAGCATGCGCCAGAAGGGTATAACCTAAGATGGTACCTTCGGGATTGAAGCCCACCATCACTTTCAAGTCACCACCGAAGCCCATCGTGGTACTCTCCACAGCAGCCCCCAGGTCCTTGCCCTGTGCATCCTTGACTTGATAGATGATATAGGTGTATTCCTTTCCGTTAATGGTTTGTGTGACGGTGTCTGTCTTGCCGAGCGTCAGGTCATCGCAGACCATGACAGCTTTGATGCCGTCATCGGTCTTTTTCTTGTTGACCTCGCTGATAGGTCCCTCCGTGAGATGATTCACTAGTGCCAGGATACCGCCCATGACGACGGCAACGCCTGTGAGCACCAGCACCATATTTAATAATGTAGATTCAAGCTTCTTCACCATGACATTTTCGATTTACAGATTTACGATTTAGCGGGCGTTTCACCGAAGCGCTTGGGCTTGATATAATTATTAATAAGAGGTGTAAAGGCGTTCATAATAAGAATAGCGAACGACATTCCCTCGGGATAGGCGCCCCAGTTACGGATGATAATCGTCAGCAGTCCGATGGCTACGCCATAGATGACCTGTCCCTTCGGGGTCATCGGCGACGTAACGTAGTCGGTAGCCATGAAGATGGCACCCAACATCAAGCCACCAGAGAGAATGACACTCACGGGGTCAGCATAGACAGGATTTGCCAGGTGGAACAAACTGGCGAAAACAAACACCGTAGCCAGGATGCTGACGGGGATGTGCCACGTGATGATCTTCTTCCACAGCATATATACCAGACCTATCAGCAGGGCCAACGCACAAATCTCACCCATGGCGCCGGCACCATCGGGATGGTTGCCGAGGAAGAGACTCATGGCGTCAGGAAGACGGTCGAGCACCGTAGCATCGCCGCTCTTGATGGCTTCTTTCATGATGGCCAGCGGCGTAGCGCCCGTCTCTGCATCGAGATAGCTGCCCAGCTGTCCGGTCTTCGGCCATGTCGTCATCTGTGCGGGGAAGGCGACGAGCAATGCGGCACGTCCCACGAGAGCGGGGTTGAAGAGGTTATTGCCCAGTCCGCCGAAAGGCATCTTGGCAAAGCCGATGGCGAAGATGGCACCGATAATGATAATCCAGACAGGGAGATTCGATGGCAAGTTGAAAGCCAGCAACAAACCGGTGAGGATGGCCGAGCCGTCAAGCACCGTGTTGCGCTCCTGCTTCAGGATGAACTTGCTGATGGCCCACTCCAGGAGTACGCAGGCAGCCACACTGGTAGCCGTCACGATGACGGAGCCCAAGCCAAAGAAATAGAACGACACGAGAAGTGCCGGCATCAAAGCAATGATGACGCCGTACATATTCCGTTCGACGGAGTCGGTGCCGTGGGCGTGTGGTGAAAGTGATACAATTAATTTTCCCATTGTTTTATTTCACTATTTGACAATTTCACAATTAGACTATTTCTTCGCAGCACGGCTACGGATGATACCCATGACGGTCGACTTACCTTGACGGATATTGTCGAGCAGCGGACGGTGGGCAGGACAGGTGAACTGGCACGAGCCGCACTCAATGCAGCTGACGATGTCCTCACGTTCGGCACGCTCCCAGTTCTTAACCTCAGAAATCTTAGCCAGCAGGTAGGGCTCCAAGCCCATCGGGCAGGCGCTAACACACTTGGCACAACGGATACAGGGCTGCGACTCCTTGCGGCGGGCTTCCTCATCGCTGATGATGGTGACAGAGTTGGTACCCTTACAGATAGGCACTTCCGTCGATGTGAGGGCCTTACCCATCATCGGACCGCCAGCCAGCAGTTTGTTATCGCCTTCGGGCATACCGCCACAGGCATCAATCAAGTCCTGCATCGGTGTTCCCATGCGAACAAGGAAGTTGCCAGGGTTCTTCAGACGCTTTCCGGTCACCGTCGTATAGCGTTCAAAGAGTGGCTTGCGCTTCATGACAGCCTCATAGACAGCATAGGCCGTCCCAACGTTTTGCACAATGGCACCGACGTTGACGGGAATAGCGGGAGGCGCAGGTACCTGGCGACGGATGACAGCATCGACCAACTGCTTCTCACCACCTTGCGGATAGCGCTGCTTCAGGGGCACTACTTCGACATGGAACGACGAAGCGCCAAAGACTTCGGCACACTTCTTCGTGAGCAGCTCAATGGCAGCCGGCTTGTTGGTCTCTATGCCAATATAACCCGTTGACACTTTGGCCGCTACCATCAACAATTCAAGTCCTACAAGAATCTCGTCAGTTTTTTCCATCATCAGCCGATAGTCGGCGGTGATGTAGGGCTCGCACTCCACGGCATTGATGATGACACACTCAGCCTTAGCCGTCGGCGGCGGGGTGAGTTTGATGAACGTGGGGAAGCCGGCGCCGCCCATACCGGTGACGCCTGCCACCTTTACGCGATTGATAATCTCCTCGGGGGTCAGCTCCGGATGAGCCTTAACCGTTTCAAGTTTGTCGCTACGGTCGATGCTCTCCTCCCACTCGTCGCCTTCCACATTGATGATAATGACCGGCTTGCGGTAGCCTGTGGCATCAATGGCGGTGTCAATCTTCAGGACCGTGCCGCTGACGCTGGAGTAGATGGGTGCAGACACAAAGCCACCGGCATCGGCAATCATGGTGCCCACCTTCACCTTGTCACCTTTCTGGACAACGGGTACGGCAGGAGCACCAATATGCTGCGACAGCGGGAAAATGGCCTGCTTCGGAAGCGCTGCCACTTGTGTGGCTGCCTCGTGTGTCAACTTGTTCTCTTCGGGGTGGATGCCACCTATACGGAATGTACGTGCGTTCATGCTTGTTCCTCCTTTCCTTTGGGTTGTAATGGGGCCTCTGATGCTTCTGGGGCTTTGGGGGCTTCAGTTGCTGCAGGTGCCGGTTTGGGAGCCGGGAAGTTCACGGCGATGATAGCGTGCGTGGGGCACACCTTCTCGCACTTGCGGCACAGACGGCACTTCTCGGGATCGATGTACGAGCAGTTGTTGCCGACGGTGATGGCGCCAAACGGACATTCCTTCTCGCACTTGCTGCAACCAATACAGCTCACCTTACAGGCTTTCATCGAGACAGCGCCCTTGTCCTTGTTGACGCAGGAGACGTACACTCTCCTACCCTTCGGTCCTTTCTTGCGGAGCTCGATGATGTTGCGCGGACAGGCTTTCACACAAGCGCCACAAGCCACGCACTTCTCTTCATCGACCTCGGCAATTCCCGTTTCGGGATTGATATGGATAGCATCAAACTGACAGGCCTCCACACAGTCGCCGCAGCCCAGACAGCCAAAGCCACAGGCTGTCTCACCGGCGCCACAGGCGTGCATGGCTGCACAAGTACGCAGTCCGGCATACTCGGCAATACGTGGACGATGCTCGCACGTGCCGTTACATCTCACCACGGCCACCTTTGGTTCGCCGTTTGCTATGGCCATGCCAAGCAGATCAGCCACCTGTCCCATGACCTCGGAACCGCCTACAGGACAGTTCAGTCCCTCGAGTGAACCGGCATCAGCTCCCTTAACAAGAGCATCGGCCATACCACCACAGCCAGCGAAGCCACAGCCGCCACAGTTGGCGCCCGGCAACAGTTCGCTAACCTGTGCGATGCGTGGGTCTTCATAGACAGCAAATTTCTTGGAGGCGGCAAACAGCACGAGTGCTGCTATCAGGCCGATGGCTCCAAGTACAATTACTGCAATCAAGATAAAATCCATAAATGTATTTGTTTATTGTTATTGTAGTTTGTCTGCTCCTTTATCGTCTCATTCTTCAGCTTCTGCCAGTCTGAAGGTCACTTTCTGTTTGATTCGTCTCCGCATCAGCCATACATATATATAATAAGGTATAAGGACGGCTATCGACACTAGTCCGGAAAGCGCCTCGTTACCTGTCAACTGCAGCATGACGACGAGCGTCAGGATGAGTAACAGCAGGGGGATGATGACGGCTATTCTCAATGCGTAAGTCACAACGTCGCGTCCTGCAAGAACCGTTACCTGGTCGCCAAGCTTAAAGGGCTGTTCCGTACCGTTTGTGTCTACTTCGACAATTTTCTCTTTCGCCTCGGCAGCGTGACAGTTGCCAGCCACCTTACAGCCGGCACAGGCCGACGTCTGGAGGATGCGCACCTTGACTCTGTTGTCGCTGATGCTCTCAATAATTCCAGAATGGCGTATATCGTTATTCATTAGTTTTGTCAACTCCGCTTTGCAATTGCAAAGGTACAACAATCCTGTCAATTTACAAGCGAAAAAACAAAATATTTTAGAAAAATATCCGTAATCGTTTGCAGATACAATTCTTTTTTATACTTTTGTAGGCAGAAATCATATCAACGACAATGAAAGCTACAGAACAGACTCAACAAATGCTGGACAGGACTATCCGTAAGATAGCCGAGAAGTTTCCGCCCACGGAGGACACAGCCCCGCTGACGGACATCCACCTCCGCGTCACCCAGGAGACGGGCGAACTGATGGCGTTCGACGATGACGACAACGAGATTACCCGTTGCGTCATAGAACAATGGATAGACAACAAGGACGACGATTTTTATCAGTCCATTAGTGTCACGCTACACAAGTGCCTGGAGCGTCATCGCGACCTTGTCGACAACCTGTCGATACTGAAGCCCTATGCCTTTGTGCTTGAAGACGACGACCGTGAGAACAAGGGTGAGCTGTACGTAGCCGACGATGAGACGGTCATCATCAGCCCGGAGCTGATGGCAGGTCTTGACAGCGAGCTCGACGATTTCCTGAAAGACCTGATGAAAGACTGACTATTCCTGCTTCCACTCTTTGAAATGCAGCAACTCGTCAACGGTGAAGAGCCGTTGACGTTCTGTTTTATGGTCTGCCGTCACCGTCGTCAGGAAGATCTCGTAGTCGCTGGTGATGGAGAACTCTGTCATCAGCGGCTCGCCGTCTTTGCATACTTGTTTCGTCGGGGTGTAGAGACAAAGCTTGTCAACAGGGAAAAAGTCTGGGCCTAGTGAATAGAGCCATAGTGTATACTGGTTGTCGCCCCCATCGGCAGCGAGAATCATCAGTCGCAGACTGGTGGTCTCAGGCAGGGCGATGGCCTTCGACGAGAGCCGTCCCTCGAAGTTCATCAGCTGTGCCAGAGACAGCGGCACCGTCTGGTAGTTGGGCAGCTCGCTGACGTAGTCGGCCGAGAATCTCAGGGGCAGCGGCTGGATGGCGAGAGTGTCGTAGAACTGCTGCATGGGGCTGGCGTTCTCATCCAAATTGATACCTTGCGCACGTAACAGCTCCAACTGTTCCAGGGCCCTGATGCTGTCCAGCTTATGCTGGAGGTCGGCAGGAACTTGCTGGTTGTTGTTGTTACAGGCCGTCATCAAGACGATGGCGGCGCTGATTGTCAGGATAGTTTTTATGTTGTTCTTCTTCATAATCGTATATTTCGTTGTTTTCCCACCGTCTTACAGTTCATCAATCCCGTCCGCATAAACCTTGACAGCTCCTTCGTTGACGTCTTCCTCATCAATCTCGACCAGGGGATGGAAGTCTGGCTCCTCCAGATTGAAGCCCATACGCTTCAGGTGCTGGTTCGTGAACGTCAGCTCGGCGCCAAAGAGACAGATGGTCCACGAGATCTGTACCCACAGCATGAACAGCGGCAGCGCGGCAAACGAGCCGTAGATGGCGTTGTAGCCCGTCACCCATATCTGTGAATGGACGTAGAACAGCTGTAGCCACTGCATAGCCGTACCGGCAATGATGCCCGGCACGATGGCGCAGCGCCAGTCCACATGGGTGTTGGGCATCGTCACATACAGGCCGATGAAGAAAGCAGACATCAGCAGGTAGGGAATCAGGTCGAGCAGCTTCCGAAGCACGGAGCTGAGCATCAGCACATCGGGCATCGTACTGGCCGCCGTCGTAATCAGTATCGACAGACCAGTGGTGATGATGATGAAGATGGGAAACAGGAAGAAGGCTGCCAGGTAGTTGGCAAACGAGCGGTAGATGCTCCGTCCATTGGCTACGCGCCAAATCTCGTTGAACGACTGCTCGACGTTGCTGACCAGCATCAACACGGTGTAGAGCATGAACAGCAGGCCGATGCCGAGGAAGATGCCGCTCTTGGTGTGTACCAGGTAGCTGTTCACCCATCCGATGATAATATCCGCCGCCTGTGGCTGCGACGACAGCAGGTCGCGGAACCACACCTCAATATACTTGTTGTAGCCGAAGCCGCGGGCAATGGCAAACACCACCGCCATGATGGGGACGATGGCCAACAGCGTGTTGTAGGTCAGGGCCGATGCCTTGGCCATCACTCGCTCTGCCGTAAAGAACTTAATGGTCAGCGAAAGTGTCTTGTAAAGCCTCCCCAAGCCCCTCCGAAGGAGGGGGTGTTTGGTTACATTCCTTGTGTCGTTATTCTGACTCATCGCTTCAGTATTTAACATCCCCTCCTTGGGAGGGGCTTGGGGAGGCTTGAAAAAACGAAAGCACTGTCCCTATAAGCCGGGTTCTGTCACGGCGCCAGGCGCCGCTGTCTGCCATTTATCTACTCCGCGAGTCACCCCGCGGCTGAAGCATTCTACCCTCCACCGTGTGCCTTGCGGCCCTCGGGCGGACAACCCTCGGACGGATGGTTTACATGAACTTGCAGCCCCCAGATGGAACAGCACGACTGTCGCCAGCCGCCTGGTGGTCTCTTACACCACCTTCTCACCCTTACCTTTTTCAAGGCGGTCATTCTCTTCTCCCATATCCAGCCGTCGCCGACTGCTTGTACTTTCGCAAGTGGGGTGTCCTGTGCTGCCCGGACTTTCCTCTCGTGCCACGAAGACACCAGCGGCAGACCGGGACACTGCTTTCAGCGTGCAAAGTTACACTTTTTTTGTGTAATAGCGACCATTATCGGTAAAAAAACGCCTTTCACCGACGACTTCTTACCTCACCACCTGGGTGAACTCGGGCTTTGAACCCTCGGCTTTGTCGACTACGACGTATATGACGGAGGTTGACTCCTCACCGCCCATGCCGCGGCTCTTCACCATGAACTTGTATTCAGTACCGTCGGGTGTCTGACGCTTGCCAACGGTCTGAGGGGTACCCAAGGGGAACTGATAGCTGGAGCAGGCGGCGTCGAAGATGGCTTTCTCGGCATCGGTCACGGCCTGCTGAGCCGAGAAGTCGGCCAGCTTCTCCACCTTACCTCTCTTATAGCCGTTCTCCTTCAGGAAGCGGTCGAGCTCCTTGGCGGCAGCAGCCACGCGGGCCGTACGCACGCCATAACCCTGGGCTATCTTGGCCTTGGGCAGGGCCTTGACAAGGGCATCGCTCGACGTGTTCAGGCCACCGCTGCCAAAGGTGCAGAACGGCACAACGGTCTTGCCGGCAAAGTCCTGCTGCTTGAGCAACGTCACGATGGGGTTGGCATAGGTGCCGAACCAGATGGGATAGCCCAGGAAGATGACGTCGTAGTCGGACACCTTCTTCGTCAGCGCTTTCAATGCAGGATACTCGCCGCTCTGCATCTCACGCTGGCCGCGCTGCATGGTCTCCTGGAAGTTGCCGGAATAGGGCTTCTCGCAGGCGATGGCCTCGATGTCGGCACCAGTCTGCTTCTGTATCTCCTCGGCCACGGTCTTCGTCGTTCCCGTCTCTGAATAGTAGAGCACCAGCATCTTCTGTGCCGAAACGCTTGCAAATACTGCCATAGCAGCCATTGATAATAGGATTTTTTTCATTGTCGTTTTGATTGATGATTAAGATTACTATGTCTTCGAATGTGTTGCAAAAGTTTTTTGCCACTCCTGATTTATTGGGGGGCAAATATACGAATTATTCTCTAAAGGGCAAAGGAAGTTTCGAAAAAAGTTGATGAGCGAACCGTTTTCTGACATATTCCATCGCTATACAAAGGACGAACACCGCGAGGGTGACAGCGACACAAGCCAACGGGAGCCATGGGGCGGACATACCGCCAAACCACGGAGAGACGCTGTCCCACAGCCATGTGTCGACGACCGACTGGGTGTGGATGATGTAAACGGCGAAAGAAAGGGGTGCCACCAGCATGATGGCCCGACGGGCGGCTTCATGGTTGAAGCGCCAATGTATCGTCCAAAGGAAGATGGCGACTGACAGCGGCAGCACCAGCCCATGATACTCCATTGCAAAGATCTTGAAGTGCTGACTGGCGGCTGGTTCGTTCTTATACAGGGTATAGGCAAACATCAGCACCAGGACGACGACACACGCCAGCGCCGGATAGACGGCACGGGACAACGGATTGTAGTAGCGACGGATATAGCCGCCAATCATAAACAGATAGACGAAGAGCAGAACCTGCTGCCTGTCCATCAGGACATGACCCAGGAAGGGCTGGAAGCAGACGACGGCGCCCACCAACAGCGCCGCCTGATACTGACGCTTGGACAGTCGTTGCAGGCACCAGGCGATGAGGGGTGCCAGAAGCAGGAGAATGACATAGGAGGTGACGAACCAGTAGGAGTTTGACAGCAGCGGCGTGGCGTGCCTCAGCAGCTCATGCCACTCAAACGATTCGACACCAAGGGCAATGGCCAACAGGTAGATGCCCACGGCATAGAACCACGTCGTGCTCCACACCCGCCAGATGCCTTTCAGCCGAAACTCGTGCCTGTCTGCCAGGAAGTAGCCGGTGATGAGGATGTAGCAGTTGACGCTGGGAAGGGCCATCAGCTTCATCAGCTCCAGCACGCTCCATACCGCCCCACCCTGCCAGCTGGACACATCGACGCTGAAATCATCGTAGATGTGCAGGCCGTAGTTGAACACATGGTTCATCACCACGCCAAGCATCGCCAGGATGCGCAACAGCTCATACTGCACCTGACGACCAGCGTTTACGGTCACCTCAGTTTTCTTCATCCGTTACGTTATCAGAGAGCCTCCTCGCGGGTTTGGCAAAGCCGTACTAAGCGTTTGTCTTCCGGTATTTCTTGACGAAATAGAAGCACAGGGTCAGGGCAACCAGAACGACGATAAGCGCCCAGAAGAATTCATTACTGGCCATCTCCAGAATGCCTGAAGGCCGCGGGGCGACGTCAGCAAACTGCTGGCCACCGCCAATCATGTCGGCCGCCGTAGCAACGGTGTCCGTCGTGTCGGCAGGGAGGACGGTGTCAGGGACAACGGGTTTGGGAACCCGGTGGAAAGTGTCAGGATAATGCGGATCTACGATAATGTCTAATAGAGTCATAATACAATCGTTTTTTATTGGGTTTATAACTAGTTATGTTGAAAATACACGATGAGTAGTTGTACCAACAGCCCCGTCAGGAAACTGATGGCATTGCACAGGATACTATAGATGAAGGCGCGCGACAGGACGCGGAGGAAGAGGTAATACCACAGGGCTTCGACGACAACTACCAGCAACTCGGCCAGGACGATGGTCGTCAGGCTGCTGTCGTTGTAGATGACGTAAAGGTTCAGGGGGATGTTGGTGAGCGTGTTGATGACGACCGACGAGCCCAGCACCAGCCCGCGCCGTTCTCCCAGAAGGAGCAGCACCACGAGTTCTATCAGAATCGTCGGAACGAGGGCAAGCAACAGCGTCGGTACTACAATCATAGGCTAAAGGACAGCTAAGAGATAACCGGGAATAAGCGCGGCGGCCAGCAGTCCGAAGGCCAGCCCTTCGCGCTTGGGCAGCAACACATTGGCCAGATAGAGGGTGACGGGCATCGTGCAGTTGACGGCAAACAGCCCCACGAGAAGTATCACCAGCCCCTGACCTCTGAACACGAAACAGACTGCCGCCAGAAGCACCACCAGCACCAGCATTGGGACGATGCCCATGCGGCGAGCCATCCAGCCGCCAGCCATCTTCCCCAGCATCGAGAGGAACCCCAACAGAAGCACCAAGCCGCTGGTCTTCGACAGCCCGCCCGTGAACGATTCGCCAACAAGAGAGCGCAGCATGACCGCCAGCATCAGCAACAGCAGGAAGAACACTTGAAAGTGAAGAGTGAAGCGTGAAGAGTGAAGCATTTGCTTCCGCCGCTCAGCTAGACTGTTCGTGAGTTCCGTCTCGCCCGCTTTGACATCCAGATGCGCATAAGCCATAGACAGCACGCAGATGGCAAGCAAAGCCGCGTAGAGCAGAGACCACGAAAAGAAGACAATGCCCAGAGCCAGGCCAAAGGCACCCGTCGACACGAAAGTGCCAAGGGCACGCATATCGTTGCCTGTCGTCACGGCCACCTGTTTGCCTCCCCACACATGGAACAGCGAGTTGCCCATTCCCAGCAGCACGGCCACCGTCATCACCCCAACGGCAGACTGTCCGAAGTTGATAACCATCGACGTTGCCAGGACGCCCAGCGTCAGCAAAAGGACCGATGCCAGCAGCATCCAGTGTCTGCGCTCCATGCTGTCTGCCCATAATCCCGTCAACGGCTGTGTCAGGAATGCCAATACGTTATAGGTGAGGAAGATGCCCACGAGATGCGACACTGGCAGCGTCGATGCCATCAGATAGAGACAGCACACGCACAGTCCGTCGACCAACAAATGCAGTACGGAACACAAAACCAGCATCTTGACACAGCTCTTACTCATGTCTCTTTACCTGCAAACTTCGCCCTTTACACTATTGTTCGTTTGATGCCGCAAAGTTAAGCATTCTTTTTCATAATCACAACAATACCCCACCTTATTTAATAATTATTGAGACCAGCGAAAAAACCTCACGGCAGGAACCACTCCCGTCGTGAGGTAATTGTGCATTGTGAATTGTGCATTGTTTACGGCTCGGGCTGCTTGGCGTCGTCGATCATCTGCTGCGCCAGGTCCGTCCATCCCAGTACCGCGTCCTTGTTCAGTTCGGCGCGCGTGTACTCGCCGGTGGCCTGCGCCAGGAGCTTGATGTTCTTCACTGCGTTGCCCGTGGGCTTCATCAGACCGGTCTTCGGGTCGCGGGCGGTCTTGGGACCGATGACAGCCTTGATGACGATGTCGTTCTGGACGTCGTACAGCGTGTTCACGGGCTGTCCCTCCACCGAGCACTTGAAAATCGCCAGGTCGTCGATCTTCACGGTGTTGCCGTTGAGCGTCTGCTCGCGGATCTCCTTGACCATGTCCTTCAGGATACCCACGAGGGCACCTTCCGACCAGTTCGTGTTGTGCGTCTTCAGCAGCTTGGCCAGTCCGTTCAGGTCAATCTGCTCCTTGTACGAGGCGCGTGCGTACCACTTCTTGTAAAACTCAGAAGTCTGGTTGTTGTTCTGATAAACGTTCAGTTCTACCATAGTTGTAATTTTTCATGGTGTTAGAT
>JAEEQH010000032.1 GCA_016285245.1 Prevotella sp. | reverse complement strand
TCGTGGTAATTCGTGTTTATATAATCTTTCACGCGAGGGGAGTTTATTTTTCCTCCTTTGCCGTTACCTTGATGAACTTGTAGCCCTTCTTGGCCTTGAGCTTCACCTCGGTGCCGGGCTCCAGTTGTTCAATCTTACCAGCCTCCAGCTGTTCGGCGGTAGCTTCAACGGGATCGGCTTCGCCCTCCTTGGTGGTCACCGTCATGTTCACGACGGGAGCGGGATCGAAGGTAAGGTCGACCTTTTCAACGAGCTGGAACAGGTTCGAGAAGCCGGTCTCGCCACCGTAGTCTTCGCTGTCGTCCTGGGCGATGGCCTTCACGGCGTAGAGGCCGGGAGCAAAGTCGAAGTCGGCAAGCTCGACGCCGTCGGCGCTGAGGGGCTGGCCCGTCTGCTCGTCGATCTTAAAGATCTTGACGTAGAAGTCCTGCTGCGGGGTGAGGGTCTTTTCCTCTACGGCGTCGTAGACGCTGATGAGTGCTGCGATCTGCTCCAGTGAGGTGTAATCCACGGCCTCATAGCCTTCGCCCTGCTCCTTCTTCCTCACGCGGAAGCGGGGCTGCTCCACGGTGCCGTCGCCCACCAGGACTGTCACATCCTCGCTGCCCATGTTGCGCACGATGACGTACTCAGCGGTAGCGTCGTAGGTGGGCATCAGGAACGTTGCCTCGGTGAAGAAGGTCTCGCCCTCCTCAGCGTTGGTGGTCACGTCGACAGCGTTGGACTCAATGTCAATGGTGATGTCGTCAATGAACAAGTAGAACTGATCATTGGAAGTATGGGCAATGGCAACATACTTTGCTCCGGCAGGGATGTCATAAGTATATTCCAAATATTCACTAGTGTATATGTTTGTACAAGTCACCTCGTTGCCCCATGTGAATGCAGTAGGATCATTTGTTGTTGTTGAATAACCAACCTTGAATGTTTCCGGATACGAGTTACTGTATCTGGCATAGTAGAAACTCATCGTGCCACCATCTGCAGCATCTATCTCAGGCGAAATGAGGTACTGAGGGGCACTCGCAGAATAATAGAAACGGAACATATTTGTGCCACCGTGTGTGGGAGAATAACCTGAATTGATTCCTGTGATTCCTGAGTTTGAATTGCAATTAGCCTTCGTCCAGTCTCCCAGGCCATCTTCGAAGCCTTGGGTAATCTGCGTCTGCGCCCAGGCGCCCGTCGCTGCGGTCAGTAGCAGCACGAGCAGTGATAATATCTTGTTTTTCATATTGTTCATATCTTTATCTTGTTTATACATTATATAATATACATGCGCGCGAGGAGGTTACTCCTTCGGTGTCTTCTTCACCTTGACCTTCTTGAACATATAGCCGTCGTTGGCGGTGAGCTTCACGGAGGAGTTGGCCTCCACGTCAGCAATCTTGCCATTCTCGTCGGGAGTAGCGGCCTGGTCGTCGATGGTGACGGTAGCCTTAGTGACAGGAGCGGGGCTGAGGGTGAGGGTGAAGGTGGGGTACTGAGCTATTTCCTTCGTAATAGGACTCTGGGTCAGTCCGGACAGCACGCTGGCCGGAATCTCGACCTTGACGTTGTCGATGATGTAACGCGTAGCTGTTTCGTTTTTGGCCAGGCTGAAGGAGATGGTCTGGAAGTTGTTCAGCCAATTGCCACCTTGCTGAGTCGTCTTCAAGCCGTCGCATTGTTCAGGCACTGTCATCTCGCCTGAGTTGAAAGGAGTCCAGTCATTACCAAAGGTGATAGTAGAATTTGGAATACCTATAGTATGCCAAATGTACTCGCTGGGCTCGTTCTGGCACTGGAGGTCGCACTCACCTGCATTGTCGGCCTTGTAGTCGAACGACACCTTGTACGGCGTGCCGGCAGGCAGCTCGTAGGGCAGGCGGACAAAGAACTGGGTATCCCAGGTGTCCACTTCATTACCTGTCGACAGTACTGCGATGGCCCTGGAGTCATCCACGCCAATGCCGTCTCTGATCTTGGCGTAATAAATGTTTCCGCTTCCTAAGGCATTCTCCTTGACGAAGAAGCACTGGAGGTCGGTGCCTTCCATGTCACCATTGACGATGATGTCGGTCCAAGAAATGGTGGAACGCACCACCTTGAGTGTGGTAACGAAAGTGGCGGTGTTGCCATTACGACCGATATACAGTTCGGTAGCATCCTGCGTCAGCACATACTCCTCTACCGCAGGGTTATCGGTCAAATTTGTGCGACCATTGATGCCCTCGGCGGTAGTGTAGAGCAACGTCTCATGGTCGGCGGCATAGATGGCTGCCTTCGCACTCTTCGAGTCGTCGGAGTTGTTAAAGCAAACGGCAATGGAGAGCTTGTCGCCCTTCTTGAATGAGCCCTCTGCCGGTTGGATTTTGAAATACTTACCATCGGCATAACTGTAATTGCTACTCATCTTGATGCCATTAATATCATCTACGTTGTTGTGGATCTTGACAATATCGGCCTCCACTGAGCTTGTACCCAATGTCAACGTGCCGACGGTTGCCGTCGCTCCGTTAAGTTCAAAGACCGTTTCATCATCGGCCCACGCGCCCGTCACTGCCGTTATCAGCAGCCCGAGCAGAGTTAATAGTCGAAATCTTTTCATACTTGTTTTGATTTTGTTATTAATAATATATAATGTGAATTTATAATTTGCTTATAACCGTGCGGCGGCACGCTGGCGCAGCTCCAGGTTATGGCGAACCTCGCGAACAATGACGTCGTTCTTCGTCTTGATCTCATCGCCCTGACTGATGTAGCGCCACAAAACTACCGCCAAGAGCACCACGAGCACCAAGACGGCGACGGAGAGCAGAATGATAATTGATGTTGTCATAAGCTAATAGTCCTTTTTTTTTGTTCGTTATTTGACGGCAAAGATAGGGGAAAAAAATGGTATTTGCAATAGCTCGGACAATTTTATCATATATATCGGACAATTTTATCAGTCCTATTAACGGAAATTCAACCTCCATTAACGGAAATTCAACCTCCATTAACGGAAATTCAACCTCAAGAAACTCACAATTTTTGGGAAACGCCCCTGATTTTTGGGAAACAAACGTTATTTTTTGAAACAAATGGATGGTTTTTCTGAAACGAAAGGCTTGCTTTTTTCTAGAAACGAATTATCTGTTTTTTCTTAGAAACGAATTATCTGTTTTTTCTTAGAAACGAATTATCCTAATTGATCCTAATTTTGTCCACGAATTTTTCTAATTAATATTTCTCTAGAAACGCGCTCGGCTTTGCCGCTTTCTTGCGCTCCATAGGTGCTCAGGCGCTTCGCGGAGGTCTTGCAAAGAATTATACTAATTATTATATTCTGCGATGATGAAAATATAATTAAGAAAAATTCGTGGATAAAATTCGTTTTAATTATTCAAATTCGTTTCTTAAATATCACATTCTCTTAGTTTCTTAAAAAACGAATTCGTTTCTTAAGACAAGCGGTTTGTGCTTACTCCTTGAGCCGGAGGGCGTTCTCGCGGAACACGGTGGGCGACATGCCGAAGTAGCGGCGGAAGCAGAGGCTGAAGTAGTTGTGGCGGGTGAAGCCGCTGTCGGAGGCTACCTGCACGATGCTCAGCTCGGGCTGCTTGATGAGCAGCATGGCGGCATGCTCCAGGCGCTGCTGCTGGACGTAGTTCGAGATGCTGTTGTGCCCGCTATGTGAGAAGGCGGCGCTGACGCGGTCCTTCGGCAGCTGGAAGCGTTCGATGATGGCCTGGCGCCCGAACGCGGGGTCGAGGTATAGCTGCTCGCGCACGATGACGTCGTTGATGCGCTGGAACAGCTGCTCTTCCTCAGAAAAGTCGCCTTGAATGAAGCCATCCTCATCGCTGGTTGGGCGGGTCTGCTTGTGCTTCAGTGCCTCGGCAAGCTGCAGCGCCAGCACGCGGTTCTTGCGACTGGCGATGTGGTGCTTGCAGATATAGACGAAGGCCAGAACCGTGACGCCTATCAGCAGCAGAAGGATGTAAAGTATGTGTTGCATACCGCGTTGATAATAGCTAATTTTTTTTTCCTTCGCTCGGGAAACGTGTGTTTTCTAACAAAAAACACGCTTCTGCGTGCAAAGATACAACTTTATTTTGTTATTCTCCACTTTTTTTCAAAATTTTAGAAGAAATCCTCGACAATATCCGTGGGCGTGCAGCGTTATTAAGGTAATGACAGGTCTGAGTATAGTGGTGCCCGTATACCGGGTGGAGAGGACGCTGGCGCGATGTGTACAGAGCATTGTGGACCAGAAGGTGGCCGACTGCGAGGTGATCCTCGTCGACGACGGCTCGCCCGACGGCTGTCCGGCGATGTGCGACGACTGGGCCCGCCGCTACGACTGTATCACCGTGATACACAAGGAGAACGGCGGACTGAGCGACGCCCGTAACGCCGGCATCGCAGCGGCGACGAAGGACTACGTGACGTTCGTCGACTCCGACGACTTCCTGTCGCCGGACACGCTGGCACCGCTGATGGCGCTGCTGGCGGAGCACGCGGACTACGACATCGTGGAGTATCCGATATGCATGGACCGTGGCGGCGATGACCAGTCGGTGACGACGTTCCGACCGCAGGCATACACCGACAGAAAGCGCTACTGGCTGGCAGAGCAGGCGTACAACCACACCTACGCGTGTAACAAGGTGTTCCGCCGGACGCTCTTCTTTGCAGAGACCTCCGCGAAGCGCCTGAGCACCCACGGAGCGCAAGAAAGCGGCATAGCCGAGCGCGGCGACGTCCGCTTCCCCGTGGGACGGGCCTTCGAGGACATCGCCACGCTGCCGGCGCTGCTGGAGCGGGCACGGACGGTGGCGGTGACGGACATCGGGATGTACCACTACTGCGTGAACCCCGACGGCATCACGATGACCGCCGGCGGCAGGGAGTGGGAGCAGCTGCTCGACGCCCACCTGCAGGTCGTCGGCCGCATGGGCATGGAAAGCGTCGCGGAGCAGGTGTACTACATGACCGTCGTGAACATCCAGCTGCAGACGTACAAGCTGACGCACCGCCCGCCACGGCTGGAGACGAGGCACGTCAGCCGCTGGTGGCGCATGGAGACGCCGGTGATGTGTGCGAAGGCCGCCTGCCTGAACATCATCGGCATGAAGGCCCTCTGCCGCCTCGTCAATGCCCTCGCGCCGAACAGGTAGGAAACGCATTTCTCGTTTCATCGTAAGAAATGTCACAAAAGAAAAAGCCGGAAGCACAACACTTCCGGCTTTCTCCGTATAATAATAAAAGAAATTACAGCTTCGGACCTGCAGCGACCATCGGGGATGCTCGTTGCTTTCGGTCCTAATTACAATTTCGGACCTGCAGCGACCAGAGCCTTACCGGCCTCGTTGCCCTCGTACTTCTTGAAGTTCTTGATGAAGCGGGCAGCCAGATCCTCGGCCTTCTTGTTCCACTCAGCAGCGTCAGCATAAGTGTCGCGAGGATCGAGGATAGCGGGATTCACGTTGGGCAGAGCCGTGGGAACCTCGAAGTCGAAGTAAGGAATCTTCTTGGTCTCAGCCTTCAGGATAGCACCATCGAGGATAGCGTCGATGATACCACGTGTATCGGGGATAGAGATACGCTTGCCGGTACCGTTCCAACCAGTGTTCACGAGGTAAGCCTTAGCACCGCTCTTCTCCATCTTCTTCACGAGCTCCTCAGCGTACTTGGTGGGGTGCAGCTCGAGGAAGGCCTGACCGAAGCAAGCGCTGAAGGTCGGCGTGGGCTCGGTGATGCCGCGCTCGGTACCAGCCAGCTTAGCGGTGAAGCCAGAGAGGAAGTAGTACTTGGTCTGCTCCGGAGTCAGGATGCTGACAGGAGGCAGCACGCCGAAAGCGTCGGCGCTGAGGAAGATAACGTTCTTAGCCTCGGGACCAGCGCTCTTGCCGTTGACCTTCTGGGCAATCTTCTCGATGTGGTTGATGGGATAGCTGACGCGGGTGTTCTCGGTCACGCTCTTGTCGGCGAAGTCGATCTTGCCAGCCTCGTCAACGGTGACGTTCTCGAGGAGGGCGTCGCGCTTGATGGCACCATAGATGTCAGGCTCGTTCTCCTTAGAGAGGTTGATGACCTTAGCGTAGCAACCACCCTCGAAGTTGAACACGCCCTCGTCGTCCCAGCCGTGCTCGTCGTCGCCGATGAGCAGACGCTTCGGATCGGTAGACAGCGTGGTCTTACCGGTACCAGACAGACCGAAGAAGATAGCGGTGTTCTTACCCTCCATATCGGTGTTGGCAGAGCAGTGCATGGAAGCGATGCCCTGCAGGGGGAGGTAGTAGTTCATCATAGAGAACATACCCTTCTTCATCTCACCACCATACCAGGTGTTGATGATGCACTGCTCGCGAGAAGTAGTGTTGAAGGCAACGCAGGTCTCAGAGTTCAGACCCAGCTCCTTGTAGTTCTCAACCTTTGCCTTCGAAGCATTGTAGATGACGAAGTTAGGCTCGAACGACTCCAGCTCCTCAGCGGTGGGCTGGATGAACATATTCTTCACGAAGTGAGCCTGCCAGGCCACCTCGACGATGAAACGGACACGCAGACGGGTAGCCTCGTTGGCACCGCAGAAAGCGTCGACGACATACAGATCCTTGTTGCAGAGCTCCTTGATGGCGATTTCCTTAACGGTCTTCCAGACCTCCTCGCTCATGGGGTGGTTGTCGTTCTTGTACTCCTCAGACGTCCACCATACCTTGTCCTCGCTCTGTGCATCCTTCACGATGTACTTGTCCTTAGGCGAGCGGCCGGTGTAGATACCGGTCATCACGTTAACAGCATTCAGCTCGGTGTTCTGACCCTTGTCGAAACCGGTCAGACCAGCTTTTGTCTCTTCCTCAAAGAGGAACTCATACGACGGATTGTGGGCAATCACCTTCGAACCGGTGATACCGTACTGTGTCAAATCTAACTTTGCCATAATTAATTTACTATTTAGCTATATGTACTTTACTAATTTGGCTGCAAAGATACTGATTTTAAGTGAGAAAAGAGGAAAGGGAAAAGAGAAAAGTGCTGAAGTTTAAGGTTTTTTTAATACAAATCAAGAAAAATAAATGTCAGTCTTACACTTTTGCAAGACTGACATGACATTTTTGTTATCAGGAAATGGGGAACGGTCACTCGCTGAGCAGCTCCTCGATCTTCTGGTGGAGCTCGTCGCCGCGCAGGTCCCTGGCGACGATGATGCCATCCTTGTTGATGAGCACGTTGGCGGGGATGGCACGGACGTTGTAGAGTCTGGCACCCTCGGAGTCCCAGCCCTTGAGGTCGCTCATCTGCGGCCAGCCCATCTTCATCTCGTGGATGGCCTCGTGCCACGGCTCATGTTCGTTGTCGAAGGAGACGCCCACCACCTGGAGGCCAACGTCCTGGAAGTCGAGCCATGTGCGCAGCACGTTGGGCATCTCGGCACGGCAGGGACCGCACCACGAAGCCCAGAAATCGACGAGCACCAGACGGTACTTACCGACGTAGTCGCTGAGGCGGACCATCTGACCATCCTCGACGCCGGGCATCACGAGGTCGATATACTTCTCGCCGACGGCCGTGGCCTTCGAGGCCTCGCGTTGCTTCATGATGGCCTTGTAGGCGGGGTACTGCGGCTGTTTCTCGCCGAGGAGCTTCAGCAGCTCCTCGCGATCAGCGTCGCTGAAGTCCCCGTAACAGGCGCCGAAGATCATGTCGCTGATGGCCGACGGCACATGGGTGACGATGAAACTCTTGTTATACGCTTTCAGCTCCTGGTTCAGGGAGTCCAGCGTGCGCTGCGCAGCCTCACGGGCCTCAGGAGCGGCCGACTGGTCGTGGGCCACCTGCCACGGACGGTCCATCTTCTCGGAGAAGGTGTTCCAGCCCGCGACGTAGTTCTCGTAGAGCTGCTGGCTGGGACCGCCCTTGACGACGGTGGTCTCGCTGCCCTTGAGGGTGATGACGGCCTTGATGGGCGCGTTCTCCAGCACGACGAGGGCCATGCCGACGGGCTTGCCGCCGTGGATGGGCATGAGGTAGCGGACGGTACAGCCCTCGACGGAGCCTTTGAAGCGGAACTGTCCGTTCTTCACGTAGGCAGAGTCGACGGGGACCATCGACACACCACCCATCTGGCAGAGGTAGACGGTGTCGCCGTCCTGTGTCCCTTCGGCCTTACCGGTGATGGTGTAACCCTTGTCCGACTGTCCGCAGGCCACGAGCAGACAGATGCTGCTCAGTATAAACAGTAGTTTCTTCATATACTCTAACTTCAAGTTTATTTTAACCACGAATTTCACGAATTACGCGAATTTATAATACCACGCGCAGACAAAATTCGTTTAATTCGATAAATTCGTGGTTGTTTAATTAATGTGCAGTTGTAATCTCTAACTTCTCCTAAATCAGGTGTAGTGTACCCATGAGGTAGACCAGGCCGAAGCCGAGGACCATCGAGATGATACCCATGACGATACCCATCTTAGCCATGTCCTTCTGCTGGACGAAGCCCGTGGCGAAGGCCAGAGCGTTCGGCGGCGTGGAGATGGGCAGGATCATGGCACTGGAGGCGGCGATGGCGACGCCGATGAGAACGGTGGGCGTGCCGCCGATGGGGGCGAGCTTGTCGCCCATGGCACCGCAGACGATAGCCAGGATAGGCATCAGCAGGGCTGCCGTGGCCGAGTTGGAGATGAAGTTAGACAGGGCGTAGCAGATGGCACCGCCGAGGAGCAGGATGAGCAGCGGCGAGAACTCGCCGAAGGGGATGCTGGCAACGGCATTCTCTGCCAGTCCCGACTTGTTGAGGCCGTAGCCGAGGGCGAAGCCGCCGGCCACCATCCAGATGACGCTCCAGTTGATCTGCTCGAGGTCGCGCTTGTTGATGACACCCGTCAGGGCGAAGACGGCAAACGGTATCATGGCCACGGTGTAGGAGTTGATGCCCGTCACGCTGTCAAGGAGCCAGAGTGCTACGGTGAGGAAGAACGTGACGATGACGACATTGGCGTGGAAGCCTTTCTGCATACCGCCCTCGATGTTCAGCTCGATACGCTTCTGTGTGAAGGGGAATGTGCTCAGCAGTATGCGCCAGCTGATGAACAGCAGGACGATGACCAGTGGGAACATGAACATCATCCACTGTCCGAAGCCCAGGCCGAGGTTCAGCCCCTCGGGGTCGTTGAGGTACTTCAGGGCGATAGTGTTCGGCGGTGTGCCGATGGGGGTGCCCATACCGCCGAGGTTCGCTGCCACGGGGATGGACATGGCCAAGGCGATGCGACCCTTGCCCTCGGGGGGCAGCTGGCGGAACACCGGCGTGAGGAACGTCAGCATCATGGCTGCCGTGGCGGTGTTGGAGACGAACATCGAGAAGAGGCCCGTGATGAGCAGGAAGCCCAGGAGCACCATCTCGCTACGCGTGCCAAAGGGCTTCAGCAGCACCTTCGCCAGCTGGGCGTCGAGACCCGTCTTCGTGGCGGCGATGGCCAGCACGAAACCGCCGATGAACAGCATGATGACCGGGTCGGCGAACGTGGCCATGACACCTTTGTAAGAGAGCAGCTGGCCTACCTCCTCCTCGTTGACCATCGGCAGGATGCCGCTGTCTGTCGTGAACAGGAGCATCAGCACGATGATGGCCACCGACGTGGCCCACGACGAGACAATCTCCAAGATCCACATCAGCGTGGCAAAGGCGAAGATGGCGATGATACGCTGCTGGATGACGGTGAGGTTCTGGATGCCGAACCACTCGCTCGGCATATTCCACAACAGCAGGGTGACGATGGCCACGATAGCAATCTTGACGAACCGCTTCATCGTGTTCGACGGGTGGTACTTATGCTCGTGGCGGAACTGTCGGGCTGCATCTACGATATGCAGACTTCTGTAATTACTAATCATTGTTGATTTTTATGGTTTTTAATATTGTCGTTCGGTATTCAAAATTCGGGTGCAAAGGTACGAAATAGTTGAGAGTTGAGCGTTGAGAGCTGACAGTTTTTTGAATATCACCTGTATAAAAAACGCAAAAACAACCCCCGTCGTTGCTCACGACGGGGGCGATTGTCAAGTGGAGTTTGCAATTTTACTGGACGGTCCAGATGTCGTTGGTCTCCAGCAACTCGGTGAAGTTGTGGTACTTCTTCTGGGCAGAGACCTCCTCGAGCTGGGCGTAGACGGCGTCGTTGTAGGTCGGCGCGTCGACGTCGCGGATGACGCCGAGGGCGATGGGGAAGCCATCCTCGGGAGTCATCAGGGCAAGCTTCAGCTGCAGGGTGTTGTCCTGACAGTGGGCATCGTGGACGAGGACGTCGTCGAGGGTGTAGCCGTCCTTGCCGATCTCGACGACCTTCAGGCCGAAGCCCTGCTGGACGAGACCGAACTCGTTGTTCTCGCCGAAGACGAGCTTCTCGCCGTGGCGCACGTAGATGGCGTTCTTCTTACGGCCCTCGTTGTTGTAGACGATGTCGTGACAGTGGTCATTGAAGATGACGCAGTTCTGCAGCACCTCGGTGACGCTGGCACCCTTGTGCTTATAGGCTGCCTGAAGCACCTCGACGGTACCCTTGGCATCGGTGGCCACACAGCGGGCGAAGAAGTGTCCGCGGGCGCCGAAGCAGAGCTCAGCGGGACGGAACGGGTCCTCGACGGTGCCGTAGGGGCTCGACTTAGAGACGAAGCCACGGGGTGAGGTGGGGGAGTACTGACCCTTCGTCAGACCGTAGATGCGGTTGTTCAGGAGGATCATGTTCAGGTCGATGTTACGACGGTTGGCGTGAATGAAGTGGTTACCACCGATGGCCAGTCCGTCGCCGTCGCCGGAAATCTGCCACACGGTGAGGTCGGGGTTGGCGACCTTCGCACCGGTAGCGATGGCAGCGGCACGACCGTGGATGGTGTTCATACCGTAGGTGGCCATGTAGTGGGGCAGACGGCTGGAACAGCCGATGCCGCTGATAACTGCCACGTTCTCAGGGGCTACGCCAATCTCGGCCATAGCCTTATGAAGTGAGGCCAGGAAGAAGTGGTCGCCACAACCCGGGCACCAACGGGGCTGGCCTTTCTTAAAATCTTGTGCTGTATAACTCATAATAGTTTACTTCTTTAAAATGTCCTCGAATGCGTTCACTAACTCTTCTACAACGAATGGCTGACCCTTTACCTGATTGAACTGGTAAGGGACGAAGCCATCGACCTTCATGCGGAGGTAGGCAGCCAGCTGACCCATGTTCTGTTCGGCCACAACGACCTTCTTGTACTTAGAGAGGACCTCCGCGGTGTTCGCGGGCAGGGGGTTCAGGAACTTGAAGTGGGCCTGTGCCACTTTTTTGCCTGTTGCACGCAGTTCGTCCATAGCCGAGTGGAGATGACCGTAGGTAGAGCCGAAGCCTACGATGAGCAGGTCGGCATCGTCGACATCGCCACTGACCTCGAGGTCGGGTACCTGGATCTTTTCGATCTTCTGCTGGCGCAGACGCGTCATCAGGTCGTGATTCTCGGGATTGGTGGAGATGGCACCGGTCTGGTTGTCCTTCTCCAGTCCGCCGAGGATATGTGCGAAGCCCTCGCGACCGGGCACAGCCCAGTAGCGGGTGCCGTTCTCAGCACGCATATACGGTGTCCACTTACCCTTCAGCTCCTCGGGAACGTACGGGGGATTGATGGCGTCGAGCTTCGTGATGTCGGGCAGCTTGAAGGCGCCGGAGCCGTTGGCTACGAAGGCATCGGTGAGCAGGACAACGGGCGTCATGTGCTCGAGGGCAATCTTACAAGCCTGGTAGGCGGCGTCGAAGCAGTCGGTGGGGCTGGTGGCGGCCAGCACGGGCATGGGACTCTCACCGTTACGGCCGAAGAGGGCCTGCAGCAGGTCGGTCTGCTCGGACTTTGTGGGCAGGCCGGTGGCGGGACCGCCGCGCTGCACGTCGAGGACGACGAGCGGCAGCTCCATGATGACGGCGAGGTTCATGGCCTCGGACTTCAGGCAGATGCCAGGGCCGGAGGTCGACGTGACGCCGAGGGCACCGGCGAACGAGGCACCGAGGGCCGACGAGCAGCCGGCGATCTCATCCTCGCACTGGACGGTGATGACGCCGCACGACTTGTGCTTCGACAGCTCGTGGAGCACGTCGGTGGCAGGGGTGATGGGGTAGGAACCGAGGTACAGCTTCAGACCGGCCTTCTCGGCAGCGGCGATGAAACCGTAGGCGGTAGCCTTGTTACCGGTGATGTCCATATAGCGGCCGGGCTCCTTCACCTTCGACTCCACGCGGTAGACGCTGGTCGTCGAGGAGTGGGTGTTGTGACCGTAGTCCCAGCCGGCCTGGATGACCTTGATGTTGGCCTCGGCGATGGCGGGCTTCTTGGCGAACTTCTCCTTTAGGAAGTTGGCCACGAGGTTCAGGTCGCGGTCGAAGAGCCAGCAGACGAGTCCGAGGGCGAACATATTTCTACATTTCATCATCGCCTTCATGTCCATGCCAGTGTCGGCCAGACAGTCCTTGACCATCGTGGTCAGCGGGCACTGGATGACGCGGTCGGGGTCGATGCCCATCTCGCCGAGGTAGTCCTCGCTCTTGAACTGTGCCTTCTCCAGGTCCTTCGGACCGAAGGAGTCGGTGTCGATGATGATCGTCGCACCGGGCTTGGCGTAGCGGTACTGTGTCTTCAGTGCAGCGGCGTTCATGGCCACGAGGACGTCACACTTGTCGCCAGGGGTGTAGACCTTTCCGGCGCCGATGTGTACCTGGAATCCCGAGACACCCGTCAGCGAACCTTGCGGGGCGCGGATGTCGGCGGGATAGTCGGGGAATGTTGAGATGCCATTGCCAACGGTGGCACTGACAGTAGAAAAAATGTTTCCGGCCAACTGCATACCGTCGCCGGAGTCACCTGAGAAGCGGACCACAACCTGGTCAAGCTCCTTCACTTCCAATTGTTCTGCCATAATCTATAGTGTTTGCGTAAACATTTTCAAAAAACGCCTGCAAAAGTACCTATTTTTTATGACACGACAAAGAATTATCGAATAAAAATGCATTTTCACCCTTATTTTCGTGATAAAGGTGAATAAAGATACGAAAAAAAGAGAAAATGGAGCCTATTCGCCATTCATGAGCGTTGCATACAGCTCTTTCATGCCCTCGGAGGCTCCCTTCTGTATCTGCTGGACCCGGTCGCCGGCGGAGATGGGGTTGGGGTCGATGAGGTAGACGGGCGTTGAGGGACGGGCATAGTAGAGGAGGCCTGCAGCAGGGTAGACGGCCAGTGAGGTGCCGATGATGATGAGGATGTCGGCCTTCTGAACCTCGTCGGCTGCCACGGTGATGTTGGGCACTGCCTCGCCGAAGAACACGATGAACGGGCGCAGCAGTGAGCCGTCGCCAGCCTTCGTGCCGGGCGTAATCTCGCAGTTGTCGGGCGTCAGCGTCTGCTGGTAGCGCGGGTCGTCGACATCGCGGCTGGAGCAAACCTTCATCAGCTCGCCATGCAGATGGATGACCTTCGACGAGCCGGCCTGCTCGTGCAGGTTGTCGACATTCTGCGTCACCACCGTCACGTCGTACTTCTCCTCGAGCTTGGCCACCAGACGGTGTCCCTCGTTGGGCTTCACGCCCCAGCACTTCTTACGGAGCATATTGTAGAAGTTCGTCACCAGCGTGGGGTCGGCTTCCCACCCTTCGTGGGTGGCCACCTTCGCTACCGGGTACTCCTCCCACAGTCCGTCGGCGTCGCGGAAGGTTTTCAGGCCACTCTCCACCGACATACCGGCACCAGTCAAAACCACAATCTTTTTCATAGGCAAATTGTTAAATTTGGTGCAAATATACAACTTAAAACCTAACATAAAGACACAAAGACACAAAGATTAAGTTAAAAAAAGAAAAACCTTTGCGACTTTCTGTCTTTGTGTACCATATTTTATATACCTTTGCGCCGATTTTCGAAAATTTACACATTATTATTAAGAGAACAAGCATGGATAAAGTAAGTTATGCCTTAGGTTTGGGCATCGGTCAGCAGTTGGCACAGATGGGTGCATCGGAGCTGAACATCGATGATTTCGCCCAGGCCATCAAGGACGTCATCAACGGCAGCGAACTGAAGGTTCAGCTCCGTGAGGCACAGCAGATTGTACAGGATTATTTCGCTAAGCAGGAAAAGAAGATCAACGCCCAGCGTGCTGAGCAGGGTAAGGCCCAGAAGGAAGCTGGTGAGAAATATCTGGCAGAGAATGCCAAGAAGGAAGGTGTGGTCACCACGAAGAGCGGCCTGCAGTACAAGGTGCTCCAGGAGGGTAAGGGCAAGCAGCCCACAGCCAAGGACACCGTGATGTGCCACTACGAGGGCTTCCTCATCGACGGTACCGTCTTCGACAGCAGCGTACAGCGCGGCGAGCCCGCCACGTTCCCCCTGCAGCAGGTGATTGCCGGCTGGACGGAGGGTCTGCAGCTGATGAAAGAGGGTGCCAAGTACCGTTTCTTCATCCCCTACCGTCTGGGTTACGGCGAGGGCGGTGCCGGTGCATCGATTCCTCCCTTCGCTACCCTCATCTTCGACGTGGAGCTGATTCAGGTCATCTAATCATCATAACGTGATAACGATATAACGTTATACCGAAATAAAGTCTTAACAATAAATAAAACAACAACAATGAAAAAGTTAGTTATTGTAGCCCTTGTGGCTATCATCGCTGTAGGCTTCGCTGCCTGCGGCAACCAGACTCCCAAAGCAAACCTTAAGTCGGATGTTGACTCGATGAGCTATGCCATCGGTATGTCTCAGACCCAGGGTCTGAAGGATTACCTCGTCAACCAGCTGGGTATCGACACCGCCTACATGGCAGACTTCATCAAGGGTCTCAACGAGGGTGCCAATGCCGGTGATAACAAGAAGAAGTCGGCTTACTATGCTGGTATCCAGATTGGTCAGCAGATTGGTAACCAGATGATGAAGGGTATCAACCGCGAGGTCTTTGGCAGCGACTCTACGAAGACTATCTCCCTGAAGAACTTTATGGCTGGTTTCATCAGCGGTACCACTGGCAAGGGTGGTCTGATGACGATGGACTCTGCACAGGTCATCGGTCAGCGCCTCATCCAGAGCGTCAAGGCCAAGGAGCTTGCCAAGACCTATGGTCCTAACAAGGAAGAGGGTGAGAAGTTCCTCGCTGCCAACGCTAAGAAGGATGGTGTGAAGACCCTGCCCAGCGGTGTCCAGTACAAGGTCATCAAGGAGGGTACCGGTGCTATCCCCTCTGACACGTCGCTGGTGAAGTGCCACTACGAGGGCCGTCTGCTCAACGATACCGTCTTTGACAGCTCGTACAAGCGTGGTGAGCCCATCGTGCTCCGTGCCAACCAGGTCATCAAGGGTTGGACTGACGCTCTCGTCAACATGCCCGAGGGTTCTATCTGGGAGGTGTACATTCCTCAGGAGCTGGCTTACGCCGAGCGTGAGCAGGGCGACATCAAGCCTTTCTCTATGCTGATTTTCAAAATCGAACTCATCGAGGCTAACACCAAGCGTTAATCATGAAGAAGATCATCGTTATTACAGCACTCGCTCTCGTAGCGGGTGCTGCTTTTAATAGTATCGAGGCCAAGAAAAAGAAGGTCGTAGCCACTCCTGTGGCCGCTCCCGTTATCCTCACTACAGGCTCTGACTCCGTCAGCTATGCTGCCGGTATGGCCGTCACCAGTGGACTCGTCAGCTATCTCGCCAGCCAGCATGGTGTTGATACAGCTTATATGGCCGACTTTATTCGCGGTTTCAAGGAGTTCATTGACAATACCGATCCCCGCATAAAGGCTTATGCCGCCGGTCTTGAGATTGCCGGTCAGGTGCAGGGCCGTATGCTGTCAGGTATGACTAAGGAGTTTACCGACACCCCCGACTCCATCATCCCCGCATTGCTCTACCGCGGTTTCACCGATGCTCTGACGGGTGACACGACACACTTCAGTCAGGCTGCTGCCGAGGCCTTCTTCCAGGGAAAGCAGCAGTCTAACAAGGCTGCCAAGGAAGAGCGCCTCTACGGTCCGAACCGCGATGCTGGCATCAAGTTCCTCGAGGAGAATGCTAAGAAGGACGATGTCATCGTCACGCCTAGCGGTCTGCAGTACAAAGTGCTCGTTAAGGGTGAGGGACAGGTACCCCAGCCTTCTGACAAGGTGATGGTCAACTATGAGGGCCGTCTCATCGATGGCACCGTCTTCGACGCCTCTGCCAAGCATGGCGACAAGCCCGCCGAGTTCACCCCCACACAGGTTATCAGAGGCTGGACTGAGGCGCTGACCATGATGCCCGTCGGTTCTAAGTGGCAGCTCTACATCCCGCAGGAGCTGGCCTATGGCGAGCGCAATGCCGGACAGATTAAGCCTTACTCTGCCCTGATCTTCGACGTGGAGCTGGTTGGTATCGTCGGTCAGCCGACGGAGACACCTGCCGCCGAGCCGAAGGCGACCAAGACGACTAAGAAGAGTGCTAAAAAGTAACACTTTTCACAGCTCAATCATCAAGTGTGCCACAAAAATGGCACACTTTTTTGTTTTTTTCTGCCCTTTTTGTTGCATAATTCAGTAGAAATGCTTACTTTTGCTGACAAATTGTAACGAAAACTACCAGCAAATGGAAAAAATCGACAATCTCGACAAGAAAATCCTGAGCATCTTGTCAAAGAACGCCCGCATACCGTTCAAGGACGTGGCGGCAGAGTGTAACGTGTCGCGTGCGGCCATCCACCAGCGTGTGCAGCACCTCATTGAGGCTGGCGTCATCACCGGCAGCGGCTTTGACGTCAATCCGAAGAGTCTGGGCTACTCCACCTGTACCTATGTAGGTATCAGCCTCGAGAAAGGCTCTATGTACAAGAATGTGGTCGAGGAGCTGCAGCATATCCCCGAGGTTGTGGAGTGTCACTTCACCACCGGTCCCTACACCATGCTTGTGAAGCTCTACGCCCGTGACAACGAACAGCTGATGGAGCTGCTCAACGGTCGTCTGCAGGGCATCCATGGTGTGATGTCCACCGAGACGCTCATCTCGCTTGAGCAGAGTATCAAGCGCGAGATTCCCGTACATGTGGATTGAGAAAAGAAGATGAAGCAGTTTGATTTGCAGTCGCACGTCGACGACGTGTACAGCCAGTTCCCCGCTGCGGAACACCGTCCCGTGATTGGCATCACTGGCAATTACAAAGACCTTTGCTGTACCCTTGGTAACGGCTACTACCAGTCGGTCATTGCGGCTGGGGGTGTACCAGTTGTTATACCGCCATCGGCCGACCGTCATGTGTTAATGAACACGCTCGACCAAATCGATGCCCTGATTCTCAGCGGCGGCGGAGACTTCAACCCCCTATGGTGCGGTGAGGAACCAATACCCGCGCTGGGAGGCATCAATAAGGAACGTGACCTGCCGGAGCTGCTTCTGACGCGACTGGCCTACAACCGGCAGCTGCCTATCCTCGGTATCTGCCGGGGCATCCAGACGCTGGCTATTGCCTTGGGAGGCAAGGTGGCGCAGGATATTGGAGTGGAAAGAGGAGAGAGGAGAGAGGAGAGAGGAGAGAGAAAAGCGGAGAGCGTGAAGCACTCGCAGGATGCTGACCGTTCTGAACCTACCCATTCCGTCAGTATCGAAGAGGGTTCCACCTTATTTAATATATATAAGGATGAGATACTCCCCCTACAGTCGGAGGGGGCTGGGGGGAGGTTCTACGTCAACTCCTTCCACCATCAGGCGGTCAGCGACTCTGGCGAAAAGCTGCGCGTCGTCGCCACCGCCCCTGACGGCGTCATTGAGGCTGTTGAGAGCACGGAGTATAAGAGTGTCCTTGGCGTACAATGGCATCCGGAGTGTTTGGGTGACAGCGGACAGCCTCTGTTCCAGTGGCTTGTTGCTGAGGCCCGTGCGTACCGGGAGGCGTGCAACCTCCATGACCGCGTGCTGACCCTTGATACCCATTGTGACACGCCGATGCTCTTCCCACAGGGCGTTCATTTCGAACAGCGTGATTCCCGTATTCTCGTCGATCTGCACAAGATGACGGAAGGCCGTCAAGATGCCACGATCATGGTGAGCTACCTGCCGCAACCCAAGGATGGTAAGACTTTCCCGGAGATGGTGCCTTTCGATGTCGCAGGTCCCACGGCCTATGCTGATCTCATCTTCGATAAGATTGAACAGATTGTCAGCGAGAATGCCGACTATCTCGCGCTGGCCCGTACCCCCGCCGATCTTCTTGTCAACAAGCAGCAGGGCCGTAAGTCCATCATGCTCGGCATTGAGAACGGACTGGCCCTTGACGGACGGATAGAGAATGTGAGACACTTCGCCGACCGCGGGGTGGTCTATATCACCCTCTGCCACAACGGCGACAACGACATTTGCGACTCCGCTCGCGGTAGCCAGACCCATGGCGGTGTCAGCGACTTCGGCCGTGAGGTCATCGGCGAGATGAACCGTCTGGGCTTGATGGTCGACCTCAGCCATGCCTCCGAACAGTCGTTCTACGATGCCTTGGACATCTCAAAGACACCCATTGTCTGCAGCCACTCTTCCTGTAGGGCTCTTTGTGACCATCCCCGTAACCTCACCGATGACCAGATGCGCCGCTTGGCGGCCGCTGATGGTGTCATGCAGGTGACGCTCTACAACGGTTTCCTGGTCAAGGACGGCGAGGCTACCATCCTCGACGCCATGCAGCATCTGGAGCACGCTATCAGCGTGATGGGCATCGACCACGTGGGCTTGGGCACCGACTTCGATGGCGACGGCGGCATCCGCGGGCTGCGTGACTCGTCGGAACTGCTTCAGTTCACTCGCCAGCTTCTTTGCCGACGCTTCTCTGAGGATGATATCCGTAAGATCTGGGGTGGCAACTTCCTGCGTGTCATGCGTCAGGTGCAAGACGAACGGTAATGCATTTCTATTCCATCCGCACGGTAATAAAAAGTTCCGCTGCAACTCTCGCGAGCAACAGCGGAACAAGCCTATGTTTAACTAAAAATCCTTTTCTCTAAAAGAAATTTTTGGTTATCGCCTTCAGACTTGCGCCCTTGGGCAACATAGAACCAAAAATTTGAAAGTTTAAATGGGAGCTTCACAGCGACCACCTGTTATCCTACAGTTGAAAACTTTCTTTTTTACCAATAACTAAAAACCTAAAACTATAAATATTACTACTAACCTAAAACAATCTATTAACCTTTTGACGATGCAAAGGTACGACGATTTTTTCATTCCCGCAATACTTTTAGCAAGAAAAATGCAAAAATATTAATTCTTTTTGACTTAAATCAAGCTTTTGTGTGCGCAAACAACAAATATTTATACTTTTTTCCTTGTTTTTACAGTACACAGTCGCATTTTTATGTGCTTTCGTTTCGCTTACTCAAAAATTTGCACTACCTTTGCCGCCGTTTTTAGAGTAATACACCTTATTATTAATATGAAGAAGTTACTTTGGATAGTGATTGTGCTACTCGTGGCTGTCGTCATGGCTGTCACGGCTCCGGCCGAGGAGAAGCACAAGGAGGCCATGATGAAGGCCGTCAGGGAGTATGTCGATGAGGAGGCTGAGAGCCGTGGCTTCGGCAATAACGGCATCACGCAGTTAGGCAAGAACGTTGTGGTTCAGGCTGTGAAGACTGCGCTGAACTCGAAACTGAAGTTTGACAACTACTACCTCTTTAATATGACGCACGTGAAACTCGACGGTGAGGATAAGACCCTCTCGCTGGGTATCCTGGGCCATGTCTTCACGTTCGACAAGGATATGCTCCGCGAAAATCTGGAGGAGGCCACGCGCACCAAGCAAGTAGAGAAGGTTGAGAGGGCTGCTGCCAAGGAGGAGGCCCGTGAACTGAAACGTCAGCTGAAGGAACAGCGCAAGCTGGAGAAGAAGCTGGCCAAGGAGAAGCGCCGTCAGGAGAAGGCTGCTGCCAAGGAAGCCAAGCGTAAGGCCAAAGAGAATAAGTAATACTGAACGTTTGCTGCCGACATGAGGGTACTGATTGTCAATACGAGCGAGAAGACGGGCGGGGCTGCTGTCGCGGCCCATCGGCTGATGGAGGCGCTGAACAACTACGGCGTCAAGTCGAAGATGCTGGTACGCGACAAACAGAGCGACGACCTTAGCGTCGTCGGACTGCCGAAGTCACCGCTGCTTCGCTGGCACTTCCTGTGGGAACGGCTGGTCATCTTCTTTCATCTGCGCTTCTCTCGCAAACATCTGTTTGAGATAGATATTGCCAACGCAGGAACGGACATCACGCGGCTGCCGGAGTTCAAGGAGGCTGACATTATCCACCTGCACTGGGTGAACCAGGGAATGCTCTCGCTGAAAGATATCCAGAAGATTCTGCGTAGTGGCAAACCCGTCGTATGGACGATGCACGACATCTGGGCTGCAACGGCCATTTGTCATTATACACGCGGTTGCAACAACTTCAAGACGCGCTGCTGCCAATGTACGATGTTGCCAAGTAAGGGTAACAACGACCTCTCGGCCCGTGTGTGGCACCAAAAGGAGCGTATTCAGGACGGTTATACGGTATTCTTTGTAGCGTGTAGCCGGTGGTTGGAGGGAATGGCCAAGCAGAGTGCGCTACTGAAAGGGCATAAGATAACGAATATTCCCAATGCTATCGACTCGCGTGTGTTCAGGCCTATGGACAAGATACAGGCCAGAGAGTCGTTGGGACTTCCCGTTGACAAACAAGTTATTCTTTTCGTGTCACAGAAAGTGACCGACGAGCGTAAGGGCGTCTCGTTCTTTATAGAGGCTATTCAGCGAATGACGGCCGAGAATCCTGTGATGGCCGAACAGACCGTCATTGCCATTCTGGGCGGACATTCTGAAGATGTCGTTGCACAGTTGGCGCTTCCGACGTTCCCCTTGGGCTATGTCAGCGATGAGAAGACCATCGTTACGGTCTATAATGCTGCCGATGTCTTTGTGACACCGTCGCTTGAGGACAACCTTCCCAATACCATTATGGAGGCGATGGCGTGTGGCGTGCCCAGTGTGGGGTTCAACGTCGGCGGTATCCCCGAGGAGATCGATCACAAGAAGAACGGTTATGTGGCTGCCTATCGCGATGCCCATGACCTGGCAAGCGGCATCCAGTGGGTGCTCCGTGAGGCTGATGCCGGGGAGCTGCGTAGCCAGTGTCTGCGCAAGGTGGCTCACTGCTACTCGCAGTCAGCCGTCGCCCTGCGTTATGTGGAAGTGTATAACCAGGCGCTGGCCATGAAGCATTACAAGCTATGAAAGCGAAGATATCGGTAGTCACCATCACCTATAACGCTGAGGCGGTGCTACAGCGGACCCTCGACAGCGTGCTGTCGCAGAGCTATCCCTACGTGGAGCACCTGATTATTGACGGGGCGTCGAAAGACGAGACATTGGCGTTGGCGGAGCAGTACCGTGAGGAGAGTACGGAGAAAGCTGCCTCGCACGAGGTTGTCATCCAGTCGGAACCTGATCATGGCATCTACGACGCCATGAACAAAGGTCTTCAGAACGCGACAGGCGACTACGTGCTGTTCCTGAATGCCGGCGATACGCTGCCGGCCACGGATACCCTGGAGCTGGTGATGGACAAGGCCGGCGACGGGGTGGGGGTGCTCTATGGGCATACGGACGTGGTGGATGGTGAGGGAAACTTCCTGTACCACCGCCGTTTGCAACCGCCCGAGCGACTGTCGTGGCGCTCGTTCCGTCAGGGGATGCTCGTCTGCCATCAGGCGTTCTATGCCCGTACCGAGATAGCCCAGAATAATCCTTATGACCTGCAGTATCGCTTCTCGGCCGATGTCGACTGGTGCATCCGCGTGATGAAAGAGGCAGAACGTCGTGGGCTGCAGCTGGTGAACCTCCACACGGTGGTGGCCAACTACCTGGAAGAGGGCGCTACCACTAAAAACCACAAGGCATCGCTCCGTGAGCGATACCTTGTGATGCAGCGTCATTACGGTGTCCTTCAGACGTTCCTCCTGCACTGCTGGTTTGTCATTCGTGCCTTTATCCGAAAAGCTTAAGCCTTCAGCGAATCACCACCTTTTTATTATTACGGATATAGATGCCCGGCTTTGGCTGGCTTACCCGTCGGCCGTCGAGGGAATAGATGGCTGATGGATTGTCACTTGTGTTCACTCGAGAAATACTCTGTGTACCAGTTACTACGACACCTCTCAAAGTGCCCTGCTCGATATAGTAGCCGCCGTTGACAAAGGTAAGGTCAGCGGTCTGTCTTCCGTCATTGTTACTTGCCACCTTGTTGTTGAAAATGATCTTCGCGGGGATGTCGTCTGGAGTCATTTCTGTAGTGGTGTTGGGCTTATAGGCTTTGCCGTTCCACGTCCACTTATAGACCTTGTTGCCTTTGTTATTACCCAGTAGTGTGCAGGTGGCTCCCGGCCATACTCCTGTAGTGAAGTTGCACTTGTCGTTCCACGCCCAGCAGCGGATGTTGCTATAGGTGGAAGGAATCTCGAAGAAAGCGCAAATCTCGCCATCGTTGACTTTACAGAATGAAGGGATGGTGAATACAGGGTCATCGCCAATGTCGTCAAGGGCTGAGACGTCTACCGCCTCACTAACATACACTTTGTAGTTGGTTCCCTCGGTAGCAAGTTTCATGCCGTCGGTAGAGGCTGTTGCATTGCCCAAGAGCAGGAGTACATTGCCTTGAGTCCCCTGTACCTGAAGCACGTAGCCAGTAGAGGATGCTGACTTCTGGAGGATGCCGCTCTGGTTGTGAATACCAGCAGCTTTGCGGATGGTAATCAGTTTTTTGATGGTGGCGGGGTACTGCTTCCAGTGACCCAACCAGACGCAAGGCGTACCTGGCATCGTGAGGATAAAGGCATTGGCTGCCTCGATGTTGTCGTAAAGGGGAGCATCGCCAAAACGACCGCTGTCGTGGTTGTCGACAAACGTTACGGCGTAGCGTTTGTAATTGTTGTCATTGGCCAGGCAGCCGCCATTCAGACGACTCCACTTGTTCAAAGCGAAGGCATCGTTAATATAATACTTCAGCGGGAAATCGAAAGCGGCACTCTGGATAACACCATCAACCTTGGTGCCGTTAATCCAGTTGGTAACGACAGTCTTGTTACCGTCCCAACACTCACCGACGGAGAATTGTGGCTGGGCAGTCTTGTTATAGAGTCCTACATACTTGGCGGCAAAGCCCTTCACGAAGTCGTAGCGGAACCCAATATAGCCAAGGTCGTTGAGTAGGAAGTCCTCATAGGCCATGACGTTCTCCTGCACGTTCTCACCCGAATGGTCGAGGTCACGGGCTCCGGCCCAGGCATCACCAGTGTCCTTGGCACCCGTAGGCTTGTAGCCACTGTTCTTTGACTCGTCGTCCTGACAGATGTCGGCCGCCGTCAGCTGATAGGTCTTACCCTTGTAAGTCTCGGCTGGGAAGTTCAGCCAGTTGCTGTTGACGCTGGCGCGGTGATTGATGACCACATCCTCGATGATGCCCACGCCCTTTTCCTTGAACGTGTTAATCATGGAGCGCAGCTGTGCCTCTGTGCCGAAGGCACTCTTATGGTCGAACCAGTAGACGGGGTGGTAGCCCATGTTGCTCGACGTGGCGTTGGCATAGGCCGAGTTAGGCACCCAAATGAGGTTGAAGAACTGCGATAGCTCGTCGGCTTGTGACTCGAGCGTCGTCCACTTGGTGTCAGTGTACGAGTCCCAGTAGAAGCCTTGCAGCATGACGCCGTCGTAATTCTCTGGCCAGCCCTGTGCCGACATTGTCAGCGTTGACAGGATGCTAATAAAAATGGTGAGTATTCTCTTCATCGTCTGAAAGAAAAGGCGGGCACCGCCCCCGTGTTGAGCGATGCCCGCCGTTGTGTGTATTAGTTAGATAATAAGGTGTAGTTACTTAACAATCATCTTACGGCCGTTCTTGATGGCAATGCCACGGAAGTTAGCCTTCACACGCTGACCCTGCAGGTTGTAGATGGCCTCGTTCATGGTGAAGCTGTTCTTTATGCTCTTAATGCTGGTGCTAAGCTCGGCAGTAGCATCAAGGGTCTTGGTAGCAAGAATGAACGAGAAGGTCACATCGTAAACACCTGTAGTCTCGACAGAGAACTTTTTGTTCTCAGACCCCTCGCCATAGGACTCACCCCAAGAGTGGTCGGCTGCTACCTTGTACTCATACTCCTTGCCACCTTCCAAAGAAACACCATAAAGTGTGAGCTCATACATTCCCTCGTCGACCTTGGTCATATCGTTGTCTGTATTGGCAGGATCCCAACCTTTTCCACATAGATCTTCTACACCGCAGATGGTCCAAGTCTTCTCACCAAATTGAGCATCGCCGGTTTTCTCAAGTGAGACAGAAGCTTCCAGTGTCTCGTTGTTGAGAGTGAAGGTCACAGTATAGGTGCCAGGCTCTTCAACCTCAATCTTGAAGTTGGGATAGTCGTTTCCGTTAGCGTCCTTGGTGCCAATCTTTCCATCGCCGGCATTTCCGTGCCATGCAGACTCGTTCTTTACATACTTAAACTCATAGGGTGTGTCGATGTTAAGGGCACAACCAGTCTTGACGAGGGTGTAGTTTGTACCATCGGTGGTGGACATTTGGTTCTCGGCGCCATCGGGCAGACCGCCTTTCCACTCTACACCCAAAAGGGCAGGTGCACCTGCAACAATCCACACGGTCTCAGATGCTACGTACTCACCAGTTTTGGTAGCTTCGGCTGAGAGTTCAGAGGTTTCGGGCTTTAGTGTAAAGACCACCTTGTAGGCTGCATTTTCAGGGATGGTGACTGCGGCATTGTCGCCGCCATTGCCGATAGCGCCGTCCCAGCCGTGGTTAGGACAAGCCTTGAAACCATAGTTGCCAGCCTCGAGCATCACATTCTCTCTGACGAGAGTATAGGTAGCGCCATTGTCGGCTGTTGTCATGTTGTTGCTCTCATCAGAGGGGTCCCAATGACTGCCCATAAGAGCCTTGTCGCCAGCAACGGTCCAGGTGTCTTGTGCCTGCATGCCAATAGCGGCGCAGAGCATCGCAATCAGAGTAAAGATTTTCTTCATAATCGTTTGTTTTAAATTGTAATAATGTTTGTTTGTATATTCGTTATATTCGGTTTTCTGTGGCAAAGGTAAAGAATTATCTGATAGGTTGATACAAAGTTTGCAAAAAAGAATGCAATTTGCAGTGCAAACGTTTACACAGCACCTTTATAAAACAACAGACGGACACCATCAACGGTGTCCGTCTGTTGTTTTCAATTAGTGATTATTTTACTCTGCCGGAACAAAATGGGCAGCACCCGTGATGTCGCAGAAATATATGTTGTATTTTCCTGCAGGCAGTTTGATGGCCTTGGCATCGATGGTGCATGCCTTGGCCCAGTTCGTGTCATCGTCAACAGTCCATTCGCCATCGCTGTCGCCATAGCCCCAGTTAGTAAAACCAGAGTTGAAGGTTACCATAGCATCGGTAGTCACCTCAACATTGAGTGCGCACCAGTTGTGTTTGTTGGTGCCGATGCCTGTTTTGCCGCCTACGCCGACGGCTGTCATGGTGATGTCACTTGATAGCCCCTTTAAGGTCAGCGAAGAATAGATGGTAGGACTCTGGTTCTCTAACAATGTCCATGTGAAGGTCTGGGCCTCCAAATCGATGGTGAAGGTGTAGTAGGCCTTCGTGGGCGATACGAAGAAAATCGGTGAGCTCGCACCTTCGGGTAGTCCTTGGAATGTTGCTCCGTTGATGGGAGCTGCAGCCGCAGCTTCTGCTGATGGCATGCCATAGACCTTAGTATAGTCACTTGATTTGGCATTCTTTGTGCCGTTGCTGGTCGCTGCACTCCAATATTTCTGATTCCATACTACGATATCAGACGAACTGGCAAACATGCTAGTATAGCTGAATGTCTGGTCTTTTTCAGGGTCAGGATCAGGCGTCATGATGGCCTTGTTGGCGGTTTGCGCAGATACACTGTTAATCTTTCCGAATACGTAGTAGAATGCACTTTCCAGTTCCTCGGGTGTGATATGCAGAGTGAAATCACCCAATTCGATGAGGAATGCCTCCTTGCCCTTGAACGCGTTGCCCATAAGCTTCGCTTTGAACACGCGCTCGGTGACCTTCTTTCCGTAGAAAGTATAGACGAGCTTGGCAAGGTCTTCCTTGGAAATCATACCGTTGGCGGCCACCTTTGCCTTCGTTGCATAATACTCGCTCCTGTCAGCAGGCCATGCCTCAAAGCGGAGGCTGTCGAACGTCATGCCGGCAGGAAGTGTACCCATCTTAAGCGTAAACAGCTGGATGGAATCCTCGGTCAACGTACCCAGATCAATGTTTGCCGATGCGGCAGCAGTAGGAGTAGCTTCGAACCCGGTGATGTCTGACATATTGATGACCTCTTCCTGCGGATAGACGACAGGCTCGGGGAAGTCGTTATGGCTCTCGTCGCAGGCGGTCAGTGACCAGCCTGCAATGACGAGCATTAGGAATATAGATAGCTTTTTCATATTACTTCTTTTTATTG
Source organism: Prevotella sp. (assembly GCA_016285245.1). Classification (GTDB taxonomy): domain Bacteria; phylum Bacteroidota; class Bacteroidia; order Bacteroidales; family Bacteroidaceae; genus Prevotella. Next base: position 6,372 of record JAEEQH010000032.1, on the reverse strand, counting down.
GGGTTCATTACTTCTTGAGTTCGCCAGTGTCGTCAGAGAACTTCAAACGAACTCTCTGGTCGACGTAGCCGTTAACACGTTCCTGGTCGCCGCCGTTGCCGCGATAGACAATCTTCTTTTCGAAGACAAAGAACTCACTCTTCCACCAGTCATAGGTCTTCACCTTGACGTATGCTCGGGTGCCACCGTCTCCGTCAACAGCACTGGTCAAAGGAGGCGACACAAACTCGCCGTTCATTGTGGTGGGTGTCTCAAACTTCACATAGTCAGTGAAATTCTCGCGCAAGTCCTTCTCCTTCCAGCAGTTGGCAACGATTCCCTTCTCCGCATCGTCCTTGCCATAGATACCTATCGTGCCGTCCTTGCCTATGGCTTCGGGATTGACGATGCTGGTACCGATGAGCCAAACTTCTGCCTTGTCGAAGCTGAAGGTCAATTCCATAGTACGCTTGTCGTTGTCGCACTTACTTTCGATAACCATCAGATACCAGCCCTCGTTATCGGCAGTAATCTTACCATTGTCATCAATCTTGAAACCGGCGGTCTTTGATTTGTAGGTGACAGTGATGTAGTCGTCGGACCAGTTGGCAGGTCCCATGACGGGGCTTGTCATGACGCCGTTACCGTTAATCCATGCGATACGCCAGTGGATGCTGGTGGTACCATTGACAGGTATAGTGGGTACGGCCTTTTCCCAGTCGTTCTCAGTAAAGTCGCCCATGACAAACAACTGCTCGGGCATCTCTACGTCAGGCAGTGCAAAGCCGGTCTTCACCTTGTTGAACTTGACGATGTTGGAATAGGTCTCGGAGCCCTCCACGCCGTCGATATAGGCGTGTACACGCATATAAATAGGCAGTTCGACGGGGAAATCCTCTTGCTTCAGCCCTTTCTTGTCCATCATCTGCTTAGTAACACCAATGGCAACCTCCCTGCTGGCCACCTGCATACCATTCTTAGAGTAAGTGGTGGTGAGTCGGGTCGGGTTGCTCATGTCCTCGTCGATGGACACTTGCAGTGCGTAGGTCACCGTGGCAGGGAAGCCATAGTTCGGTACTGTAGAAGCAAAGAATATGGTGTCGGTATTCTGCAGGTCATAGAAGCCACCGGCAAAGGTGGGGGTGTTCAAATGGATGGGGTCCTGAGTCTTTGACAGGTCGAGGACGGGGTTGTCGTCCCGATCGGCATCACAGGCTGCGAAAAGGAATATACCCACCAGCAGAGAAGTCAAAATACTTAACTTTTTCATGTCTGTAATGTGTTATGAGGTTGCTTAGTTATAATTCGGTTTGATATTGGGGTTGGCGTTCAACTCGCTATCAGGAATTGGGAAGATGTTGAAACGGGCATCAATCTTCGTACCGGCCTGTGAACCACCCATCCATTCCCATTTGTATTCATCCTGACCTGCAAAGCGGTTCCAGCGTACCAGCACCATGCGGCGCATACCCTCGAAACCGAACTCGCGTGACCATTCCTGGAAGATGTTCTCCAGTGTCACCTTGTTGAGGGCGTCGGCACCGATGCCGTCATATTTGTTGCCCGTCTTTACGTTGGCACGTTTGCGCAGTGCCTTGATACGCTCCACGCCAGCCTCTGTGCAGTCGCCGCCATTGAGACGGGCGTCGCACTCGGCCGAGATGAGGTAAGCCTCTGCCAGACGCAGCATCGGATAATCGGTGTCGACAAACTGTCCACCTGCATGATGGCCGGATGTGCCGTCGGAGTGGATATTATTGAATTTCATATAGATGAGTCCCTGGTTCTTGTCGCTCTCTTTCTGGATAGACAGCTTTTGACCGCTGGTATAGAAGATGGCGCGGTCGTCGCCTACAGAAGCAGTGTTCTTATACGGAACGTTCTCGCCCACACTGGCGTTAGATGCGTTTTTACCGAAGAATATCTTAGAAAACTGTTGACGGGCACGCAGGCCAATGTCCCATGCCTCAGAGGTGCCATAGCCTGTTACTCTGACGGCCAAGGGCAGGTCTGCCTCTGGAATACCGTCGTAGGCCGCATCATTAGGATTGCCATAGAGATGCTCCTTCTTCATGTTTTCTGATACTGGTGCCGCAATCATGAACAGCGAACCACCCCAGGTCTGTGTCAGTTCACCGTCGTGGAGGGCGGGTAGGATAATCTCGTCCTGAGCACCGTTGGTGTCGTTGTCACCCATGAACAATAGCTGGTAGGCGCTGAAGCCGTTCTTGCCTTCGGTGCATAGCTTGTAGCTTGTGCCGATGGTCATGTCGGCATATTTCTTGGCGTCTTCCCAACGGGCTGTGCCGGTGTAAACCTCTGCGTTCAGGTACATACGTGCCAGTAGTAGCATACCGGCAGCTTTGTCGGCACGACCGTAGTTCACGGTTTTTGCGTCAGCCAGTACCTCGCTACCTCCGCCTTCGCCGATAATGTCCTTCAGCTCACTCTCGAGATAGAGGAAGAGGTCAGCGCGCTGAATCTGGGGAGCTTTCTCGCTCGACAACTTGGTGAGGAACGGCGGGTTAGCATAGAGATCCATCAGGTAGAAATAGTGGAGAGCACGCATGAAACGGGCCTCGGCACGCTTTTGCTTGGTGGCGGCATCGTCGGTATTGGCGTTCTCCAGGTAGAAGTTGCAGATTGTGACGCCGAACATCAGACGGTAGTACAGCGCCTTGATCATGACGTTTGAGTTGGTCCATGTGTTGCGGTTCAGTTCCGGCATACCGGGGTCATTCCACCAGCAATGTCCCTCGTCAGTGGTCAGGGTATTGAGGTTCCAAATCAAACGGGTCATGTTCGATGTTCCCTCGTCGATGTCGTCCAGGTCAGAGTCGCCGTTAGGACCTGTCTGTCCTGTCAGCACCAGGTTGCCATAGATTTTGTTGAAGATATAGTCCTCGTTGAAGTCTGATACCTCCTGCGGGTTGATGTTGTCTACCTCCAAATCCTTTATGCATGACGTGAGGACGGAGGCGCTGACAAGCACTGCGGCTGGTAATATATATTTCAGTTTCATAACCATTATCTATTTATCAATTATCAATTGTCAATGATTCATTAGCGTATGCGTTAGAAGTTCAGGCTTACGCCAAGAATAGAGGTCATAGGACGCGGGTAGATGTCACCGTCGACACCAGAAGCAACCTCGGGGTCAATACCCGTGTAGTTGGTGATGGTGAAGACGTTCTGTACTGTAGCATAGACACGTCCGTTCAGACGAGTACCGAAGAGTTTGTCAAAGCTGTAGCCCAACGTAATGTTGTCCATCTTCAGGAACGATGCGTTCTCGACGAAGTAGTCGGAGGCATACTGCTGTTGCGACACGTTAGTGAGTCCGCGCTCCACCGAGGCTACGCGCAGGTTGCTAAGGTTTCCGTTGGTATAGACGGCACCTGAACCAACATTAGAAGAGCCGGAAGCAGAACTGTTGAAGACATAATTGCCAAAGCTGGCGCGCGTAGAGAATCCGAAGTCCCACTGCTTGTACTGCACTTTTGACGACAGACCCATCAGCACGTCGGCGGCGGGCTTGTAATAATAGTAGCGGTCGCCACCATCAAGATAGCCGTTGCCATTACGGTCGACGAAGGTGTTGGGAATGGGTTTGCCGTTCTGGTCGTACACCTGTTGGTAGACATGGAAGGCACTGACTGGCTTGCCTACGGTGTGTGCCTGGATATTGCCGCCAGTACCTGTCAGACCGCCGCCCGTCTCAACGAAGTAGTCCTCGGCGTTGCTGCCGATGAGCTTGTCAATCTCGTTGTGGTTGTAAGTGAAGTTATAGCTCACCTCCCAGCGCCAGTCCTTGGTCTGGACGGGGCGTACGGTGGTCATGAACTCGAAACCAGTGTTGTGTAGCGAACCGATGTTCGAGGTCACTTTGTTGCGGAAGTTCGAACCTGCAGCCACGAAGACGGTGTTAATCAGGTCAGTTGTCTTGCGGTAGTACCAGTCGACACTGAACTCGATGCGGTTGTTGAGGAAAGCCAGGTCAACACCTGCATTCCAGGTTGTGGTTTTCTCCCATGTCAGGTGCGGGTTATAAGCCTGAGGACGGTAGGTGGTACCATCACCCAGGACGGGGTACATGGCGTGGGTGTTCGTGTTCGGCTTGAACACGGGGATGTAGGTGTAGTCGCCGATGCCCTCCTGCTGGCCGGTCATACCCCAGCCCAGACGCAGCTTAGCGTCGCTCAGCGCCTTGATGTCCTTCAGGAAAGCCTCCTCCTTCATACGCCAGGCCAGTGCCAGGGCGGGGAAGTAACCCCACTGCTGGTTTTCTCCTCCAGCCAGCCAGTTGAAGCGTGACGAACCGTCGGCACGCAGCGTGAAGGTCAGCATGTAGCGGTCCAGAAGCGAGTAGTTTACTCGTCCGAAGAATGAGACGAGATAGTTCTCGGTCATGTATTTCGTGATTGTGCCTAACTCCAGAGGATCCTCATGATGGCTGCCCTCAGCGTGAGCAGTGTTACCTGCAGGCCATGTGCCATAACCGCCCCAGTCGGTCTTCTTGTGGAAGTGCTGCCACTCGTAGCCGACCATGGCATCAAAGTGGTGGATTTTTGCGAAATCCTTCATGTACTGGGCATAGAGCGACAGCTGGAGGTTGTAGGTGTCCATAGTGCTCCAACCGTTATAGCCGTAAAAATAGGCGCCGGTACCATAGCGGTCACGGTCGTACCACTGCTTACCTGTCGAGAGGTCCATAGCGGCATTCATGTGCAGGTGCAGATCTTCGAAACCGTGAATGGCGTAGTCGGCCTCAATATTGCCGATGAGACTCTTCGAGGTAGCGTGACTGTCGTTCAGATTGAGCGTAGCTACGGGGTTGGACGTTCCCTTTGGCATGTACCGCCAATTAGCTGCGCCTTCGTAGGAGGCAGAAGTAAAATTCTGCACGTAGCCGCCGAAATAGTCTTTATAAATGGCGTTATCGCTGGTGACGGCTTTCGTCGGGTCCATACTGACGGCAGCACCCACAACACCGTCAGCATAGCGGTTCTTGGCTACCATGCCTTTACCATTGACATTCAACTTCAGGTGGTCGTCCAGCAGCGACGGTGAAATGCTGAAGTTTCCGGTGTAGCGCTCAAATTTTGATGTTTTGATGATACCTTGGTTGCTGGTGTAGCCCACTGAAACGCGGTAGGGCATGTTCTTCAGACCGCCCGACATCGTCAGGTTGTGGTCGGTAGAGAAAGACGTGCGGAATATTTCGTCTTGCCAGTTGGTGTTGGCATACTGCTTGTTACCACTGGCATCCAGATAGCCTAGTTCCTTGTATGCATCGCTGTCTTCGCCGTAAAGACCTTTGATGAAACTCATCAGGCCAGGGCCGTCGAGCACCTCGGTGGTCTTCTTTTTATTGGCAATCGACATATTACCATTATAATTAAAGGTAGGTTTCTGGCCAGAACGACCTTTCTTTGTCGTGATGATGATGACGCCGTTGGATGCGCGGCTACCGTAGATGGCTGTGGCCGAGGCATCCTTCAGGACAGTGAACGACTCGATATCGTTCGGGTTCACCATCGACAGGGGGTTGGCAAGACCTTGCACGCCGTAGTTGTCCATGGCCAGACCGTCGATGACTATCAGCGGGTCGTTACTGGCGTTCAGTGAGGAGCCACCACGAATACGAATCTGTGCGCCGCCGCCAGGGGTACCGTCGCCGGCGATGACACTCACACCGGCAATCTTACCGCTAATCATGTCCTGGGCGTTGATGTTCAGACCATGGTTCTTTTCGTCAGGCTTGATGGCTGTCACAGAGCCAGTCAGGTCGCTCTTCTTGGCGCGTCCATAGCCGATGACTACCACGTTCTCCAGAACGGCGGCATCGTCTTTCAGTGTTACTTCCACATTCGCGGCTGCCTTCACGGTTGCTGTCTGGTAGCCCACAAACGACACCGTAAGAGTGGCGCCTTGGTTGGCTTTCAGCGTGAAGTTTCCGTCGAAGTCGCTGACAGTTGCTATCTGCGTACCTTCTACACGAATGGTAGCGCCGATGACATCTTCGCCAGTAGCATCTTTCACATGACCTTTGACAGTAATCTGTGCAAAGGCTCCGATAGACAGAAATAAGCCCACTACAAGGGCTATCATCCTGAACGGTAATTGAATGTTTACCTGCTTCATCATAAAGTGTATTAGTGTAAAAATATAGTTTTTAGCTAAAAATCTGTGTGCAAAGTTAGCTATTGTTCGCGTTCATTGTACTTTTTTTTCATTTTTTCCGTTACAAACAGTATGCAAACGTTTGCGCAGATAATACAAACAATAAACCAATGTATGAAGATACATGAACGAAACTTTTGTCTAACTTTGTAAGCGAAAAACCTAAAAGATGAACGAACAGCCTGTCTTGACGATGAAGGACATTGCCCG
>JAEEQH010000051.1 GCA_016285245.1 Prevotella sp. | reverse complement strand
ACGTGGGTCACTTTATCCCCGTATAAAAGCAGTTTACAACCCATAGGGCCGTCATCCTGCACGCTACTTGGCTGGTTCAGACTCTCGTCCATTGACCAATATTCCTCACTGCTGCCTCCCGTAGGAGCTTGGACCGTGTCTCAGTTCCAATGTGGGGGACCTTCCTCTCAGAACCCCTACTGATCGTAGGCTAGGTGGGCCGTTACCCCGCCTACTACCTAATCAGACGCATCCCCATCCCTTAGCGATGAATCTTTGTTCCACTTCAGATGTCCTCGACGGAAAACATAGGGTATTAATCCGACTTTCGCCGGGCTATGCCCTACTAAGGGGAAGGTTGGATACGCGTTACTCACCCGTGCGCCGGTCGCCATCAAGATTAGCAAGCTAATCCCATGCTGCCCCTCGACTTGCATGTGTTAAGCCTGTAGCTAGCGTTCATCCTGAGCCAGGATCAAACTCTTCACTGTAAAAAAATATCTTTCCAACAATTAAGTTGATGCTCTGAATTCAGAATGACTATCCTTCAATTATTAAAAAATTGACAGTTCGTATTCTACCCAAGTACTCCGAAGAGTACTCGCTTCTTGTACTACTTGTCTCTGTTTATGTAAATCTTTCAAAGAACTCTCTCTTTTTTGCCCTCCTCATTTTCGGAAAGCGGGTGCAAAGGTACAACTATTTTCCGAACCTGCAAAACTTTTTGAGGAAAAATTTTAGTGTAACATGCACAATTATTTCTCTTTTTGATATTTGTCAAGTGACGTTTTGAACCTACACCTAATTATATTATATAAGGGAGGGACGTTTTCGAGGAAGGAGGAACGAGGAAGGAGGGGTGATTATCTCGAGGAAGGAGGAATGAGGAACGAGGAAGGAGGAACGAGAATAGTCTATCCGCTGATAAAGCTGCGGCAAATATCACGATGAAGGTAATCTCGCTTCCTCGTCTCCTCCCTTCTCGTTCCTCGAAAAAAGTCCCTCGCGCCACACATATAATCAATTTCATCCTACATTGTCTACACTCCTACACGCGGCACTGATAGTCAGTAAGTTATGCAGTGTAGAATGAGTGTAGGAGTGTAGACAAATCCACGGAAAACGGGGAAACATCGTGAAATTCGAGGTATTTTGGGCGATAACGAGGTATATTCGGGGCGGCAACGAAGCGCGTTTGGCGTCAACAAGGCAAGAGGAGGTTTTGGGACTCAGCAACAACGGGGAAAACGGCCAAATTAAGCTTTTTTAGATTTGTCCCACGGCCTGGGACAAAAATTAAGTGGCCCTTTAGATTTGTCCCAGGCCGTGGGACAAAAATTAAGTACCCCTCAACAATGGGGAATGTCCCCGTTGTACGGCCTCCATCGTGTACTCGTTGCGCCAAAAAGCCTGCTTTTGGACGATAAAACGGCGTTTTTTGTCAATTATCCTACACTCCTACACTTATTCTACACTACGTAACTCGCTGAGTGTCAGTGCTCCGTGTAGGAGTGTAGACAGTGTAGGATGTAAATAAATAAATATATATGAAATATAATATCGGCTCCGGCGCGCACTCTTTCTATATGCTGCGCGAGAACAGAAAACCACCTCTGCACGAGGATTTTGTAGATACCCCCTCAAAAAAAGACGAAATTCTTTTGTTCTTTGAGCAATTATTCGTATCTTTGCCCCCAAATAGACTAAAACAAAGAAAAAAGATGGGTGTAAACGCGCTGGCTATAAAAAAAGACAGCACATGATTAAGGCCAAATAGGCCGAAATGGCGACGAAAGAACAAACGACTACAACAAAATAAGGATAATAAACAACTAAAACAAATAAAAAAACTCATGAAACTAAAAAACTACTTATTAAGAACGTTGCTCTTCTGCGTGACTGTGCTCACGGGAGGAGGACAGTTGTGGGCGGATACGACCATCTATTCATGGCAGTCGCCCAGTGGAACCGTACAAGAGAGTGGCGGAACAGCATCAGCTGACGACGGAGTTCTTAACCAGAAAACAGGCACAATTGCTGGCAACATCTATACAATGAAGCTTGCTGGCAAATCTTCCGATCTAACTAGTGGAACAGTTACAATCACATTAACCAGTTCCTTACAAGAAGGAGACATCATTAAAGTGTCTGGTTTCCAAAGCAAAAATGCTACAGATAAGGTTGTGACGCTATGGATCGGATATTACAACGGCAATACAAAGAAGGGTGAAACAGCTGATGACAAAAACTGGGTCAATCTATATAACGGTACACAGTATGCCAACGCATCCGCCCCAGAGACGAAGTCATACCAAGTGAGCTCGACAGAAGCTGGCAGCAACATCATTAAACTTACCCGAAATTCTGCTCAAACTAATTTATGGATTAGTAAAGTCGAGATTATTCGTCCCAGTGCCGACACGCGTGCTGAGTCATCACTTACCTTTGCCACTACTTCCGGTTCGGCAGACATCAACGACGGTACGTCATTCACGCTACCGACGTTGACGAAGACTCCTGCTAATGCAACTGTGACATATGAGAGCAGCAACACTAACGTAGCCGAAGTGAACGCCAATACAGGCGCAGTAAACATGAAGAAGAAGGGTAAGACAGAGATTACCGCCTCGTTTGCCGGCGATGCCAACTACAAGCCCTCTTCAACCAAGTTCACGCTGACCGTGACCGACCGCAATGCGGTGTTCAATCCAAACAATCTCTACGTGCTGAAGGAATATGACTTCACCAACATGAAGAATACCACGCTGGTATTGGGCACTAAAGTCGGTAAAATTTGGAATCAGGCTAACAACAAAACGAATGATGTTTTTCGCTGCACGAACAGCGGTCTTGAATCTCTAGCTGTCCAGGCTGCATACGATAGTGACAAAAGAGGCTTTAAGATTGAGAAGGGCCCTGGCAAGGGACTTCTTGAGGGCAGTAAAGCTGGGCGTTGCGCAGCCATTTGCGATTTGAAGGCCGGTCAGGTCATCGAGTTCTTCCACAGCAGTGGTTTCAATTTCTACACCAAGAGTAATGGCGAGGACGCTAGTGCGGCCAAGACCGAGCTCGTCGCTGACAGTTGCCACCACGTTTACCGTATGGAGGCAGACGGTATGGTAGGCTTCGAACTGGAGAGGGGCAAATATGTCTATAGCGTTGTTATCTATACCCCTGATGCTGACGACGTCGAGGAGAACTTGGACGCCCAGTGGCTGGTCAGGCCCAATGCCGGCTTTGTCTCTGGTGAGGTTCGTGACTTCGGCAGCATGAAGCTGACTTTCGGTGCCACCGGTGGTGCCGACTTCGGCGTCGGCAAGGACGCTTTCAGCGGCAATTCCCTTGTCAGCGGTTACTCTGCCTACACGGAGGGCAACGGTAGCAACGGAGAATCAGCCACGGGAACATTCTACACCTTCGAGCCCCAGTACTCTGGCAGAATCGAGACGGCTGTCATCCTCAATGCCGACAGGTTCTTCTATATTGAAGAGGACGGCACACCACTGTCCAACTTCAACGGTATCAAGGTGAGCGACAAGAAATATGGCTCCTACACCTTCAATGTGGTTGGCGGCAAGACCTATAAGATGTATGCAGCCGGCACGAAACTTGGCTTCTACGGCTTCAAGTACGCGGTCAACACGGCTGATGACATTGCAGCGTTCAACGCACTGGCCAACGGCACAGAGGCCATTCTCACCCTCACCGACGCCAAGATCACAGCTCTGGCATCTGCCGGCAAGGTGATTATCGAGGATGCGTCGGGCGCCATGATGCTCGACTGCACGGGCAGCACGCTGTCGAACCTGACTGTAGGACAGACATGCAACGGCCGCCTGACGGTGAAGCGTACCGCCGATGGCGGAGAGGTCGTGAGCGTGGTGAACAACAACTTCGCTACAGCAGCCGGAACAGCTACCCCGACGAACATGGATAACGCGGTCGCAACGTTAGGCAGCAACGCTAACCTGATGCGCTATGTGACGCTGACCAACCTGACCATCTCACGCAAGTACAACGGCGAGACGTTCACCTCGGTAGGCGGCTTCGACTGCATCATCGTCAACAAGAGCGGCCAGCGCTTCCAGGCCAGCGGTATCGGTGCCGACTTCAAGGGATGGCTCGACACGCAGAGCGACCCGATTACGGGCTTCGACCCCGCCGTCGACGCCAATGATTACGTTAAGATTGCAAGCCTCTCGGGCATCCTGATAAACGGCGACAAGGAGGGTCTCTACCTCATCGTGCCCACGAAGGAGTCCGACGTGGTATGGGGCGCCGACCAAACAATCAACCAGGTATCTATTGCCGAGTTCAAGCAGCTGGCTCAGGAAGAGGAGGCCATCATCAGCGAGGGCACAGCATGGATAACATTCAACGACGGCAACAGTCTCTACGTTCAGAACGGCACCAATGCCATCAAGGTTAACAGTAATGACAACCTACAGCCCTCAGCCTTATCACAGCTTAAGATTACGGCATCGCTCGACAAGGAGGCTGCCGATGCTCCTATTGCCAACGGCATCATGATGTCATTTAGTGACGGCAGCGGCGATTTCGTTACGCCGCGCTATACTGACGTTGCCGACGTGAAGAGCGACAACCTCATCCACGCCATGGTACGCATCGGCCGCTCCGACTATGCTAACGGTACGCTGGTCACCGGCAACAACAGCATCAAGGTGGTCGACAAGTTCCAGAAGGGCATCGACATTCCCGACGCCCTGGCCTACATCGTCGGCATCATCGGCAAGAACGGCACGAACTACGAGTTCTATCCCGTCCACGAGGACTCGCTGCGCCAGTACGTCCCCGACAACTACGAATATAAGGTGGGCGACGTGCAGGACAGCATCATGGGCGAGTATGGCAAGAAGGTGGTCACCGAGACCATCGCCGCCGACGAGATGCGCATCGTGATGGGTGCCGTGATGACTGCTGCCGAGGATATGCCTGTCAGCAAGGAGGCCGCCACCGTCAGCGCTGGCACCAACAAGGAGAAGGAGTTCACCCACAAGGCCGAGGCCAGCAGCCTCGCATTCGACGCTACGCGCACGGGCACGCTTACCTTATATATAAAGAAGCAGGCTAAGCAGAAGCTCACCGTCAGCGAGGACGGCAAGGCCCTGCAGGGCATGACCGACTTTGAGCAGACGGTCGACTCCATCGAGATAGCCGTCGAGGCTGGCAAGCAGTACGCTGTGGAGACGCAGCAGCAGCCGATTGTGCTGCGCGGCTTCACCTTCCGCGATGCCGACCCCGATGCCATGTGCATTGCCCGCAACATCGCCATCTTCAAGTCGCTCTACAAAGCTTACCTCAACGTGCCCGTTCTGGCACAGTTGAACCTCACCGACGCCATCGTCACCTACATCAAGAGCGACCACGTCTTTGTGGAGGACGCCTCCGGCGCCATCGCCTTCTACCAGACGGGCATCCAGTTCTACAAGAACCAGCGCCTGAACGGCTACATCATCGGCAAGTCGGCCGAGGACAAGCTGCTGCCGCTGCTGAAGCGCACGTCGAAGACGGGCTACGGCAACTTCAAGGTTGCCAAGGACTCTGCCGCTTCGACCGTCGTCACCGTTGCCGACATGCAGAAGCAGAAGAACCTCGAGCGCTTCGTGAAGCTCGAGAACGTGATGCTGCAGAAGGACCAGCGCGGCTTCAAGATCCTCGTCGATACCCTGTCGGGCGAGAGCGTCCTCGTTCGCGATAACTTCGGCGTGTTCTACGAGCTGAACGACACCGTTCAGAGCATCGAAGGTATCGTTGGCATCGACTTCGACGGCAGCCACTACATGTGGCCCACCTCGAAGGACGGCGTCGTCTCGACGAAGACCATCGTGCCCGAGCCAGAGCCCGAGCCCGAACCCGAGGGCGTTGAGACCGTCACCGCCACGCTGTCGCTGAACGGTAAGGCCGTTGCCGACCCGGAGAACTTCTTCGTCGTCGCAGGTGATTATAATGCCAAGTTCAAGGATGCCAGCTACGACGGTGTCGACTATGTCAGCGGCCTAAAGCTCGACAGTAAGGGCAAGGTGTCGTTCACCACGCCCGAGGGTGTCACCGCTACCGTCACCATCGTCCAGTCTACATGGAGCGACAAGGCCATCAAGTTCGATGGTAACAACCTGGCCGTGGCCGACGCCACAGCCGGCACCGGCTACCGCGTCTACACCTTCACCGTCGAAGGTGGCGAGCACTCCATCGGCAAGGGTAGCGGCGAGAGCGGCATCTTCTTTGTCAAGGTAGAGTATCAGCAGGAGATTGTAGAGCAGCGCGAGCCTGAGACCTGGGACTTCCAGGAGCTCTGCATGAAGCTCGGCAAGGGCGGTCCCTGGGCCGTGAACGACGGCGGTGACGCCGGCTTCACCGTTGGCGACGCCACGATGCACTTCCTCGGCGACTACACCGACCAGGGCTTCGAGTGGAACAAGCACATCGCCTACGAGTACGTGGCCGACCGCGGTAAGTTCACCATGCGCAACAGGAACAACAAGAAGGATAAGAACTGCGGTATGTTCTCCTGGGACTTCGCCCACTACGTGTCGCTGCCCGACCTGAAGAAGGGCGACCAGGTGACCATCACCGTTCTTGCCGGCGACGTGAAGTTCGTCTCCGACAATGTCGAGGGCGCAGCTGCCGGCGACAAGGTGGTGAGCGACAACGCCTACACCATCAAGGGCGACGGCGCACAGCGTCTTGACATCCAGATGGCCGCAGCCACGCTGATTGCGAAAATTGTCATCGAGCCTGCCGGCGTCGAGGTCATCCCGACCGTCGCCATCGACAAGCAGACGCTCGCCCTCATTCCTCAGGCCACGATGAAGCTGACCGCCACGTCGACGCCCGCCGCTGCCAAGAAGCAGTGGAAGAGCGACAACGAGGCTGTGGCCACCATTGCCGAGGACGGCACGGTGACCGCCGTCAGCGCTGGTACCGCTAAGATCATCTGCTACTGGCAGTCCGAGCAGTCCAGCAAGACCTCGGGCGACACCTGCGTCGTCACCGTTGCCGACGTCGACCTGTCGGAGTACGTCGCCGTCAAGACCTACGACTTCAAGGCCATGGAGGCCACGACGCTCGAGATAGGCACGGAGGCCGCCGGAAAGATCTGGAACGCCGCCAACAACGTGAACAACAGCGTCTACTTCTGCACCAACGCCGGACTCGAGGACATCGCCATCCAGGCCGTGATGGGCAGCGACAATAAGGGCTGGACCATCAACGAGAACGGCTTCTTCCTTGGCACCGGTGCCGGCCGCTGCGCTGCCATCGGTAACGTGAAGACAGGTCAGATCGTGGAGATCATCTACACGGGCGACGCGTTCTACACCACCTCGGCCGACGATGGTATCGAGAAGACCGCCCTCAACGAGGGTGTTGGCCGCGCCATCTACAAGGCTGATGCCGACGGCATGCTGGGCTTCGAGCTCATCAAAGGCAATGCCGTTGAGAAGATTGTCGTCTACGACCTGGCTGGTGTCACCGCCATCGGCACGGCTAAGGCCGCCGCCCTCCAGGGCATCGTCTACAGCCTCAGCGGCCAGAAGATAGCCGACTCCACCACGGGTCTGAAGCCTGGC
>JAEEQH010000006.1 GCA_016285245.1 Prevotella sp. | reverse complement strand
AGGATGGGCTTGAACCAACGACCCCCTGATTAACAGTCAGGTGCTCTAACCAACTGAGCTACTGAAGCAGGTTTTGCTGTTAAGCGGGTGCAAAAGTACGGCGAATTTTTGAAACTACCAAACTTTTTCGCAAAAAAATTCACGCGAACCGTATTTTTTTGTATCTTTGCACGCAAAATTGACGATTATGAGGACAAAACGACACATTTTCATAGCTGTTTCGCTGTTGCTGGCGCTGTCGCTCCAGGCCCAGGAGTCGAACCGTTCGGCGCAGTCGGCGGCGGCTGCCGCGAAGAACCACCACCTGGAGGTGGCGAAGCACCTGGACATCTTCAACCAACTGTACAAGTACCTGGACTTGATGTACGTGGACACGCTGGACGCGGAGAAGGTGATTGGCACGGGCATCAAGTCGATGCTACGGTCGCTGGACCCCTACACGGAGTACTTCCCTGAGCAGAAGGACCTGCGGACGTTCATTTCGGGTAAGTATGGCGGCATTGGTGCGCTGATACGCTACCACCTGGGCCAGAAGACGGTGGTGATCGACGAGCCTTACGAGGGGACGCCGGCGCAGGAGGTCGGTCTGAAGAAGGGCGACGTGATCCTGTCCATCGACGACTCGGTGATGACGGGCAAGGACACGAAGTATGTGAGCGAGCGCCTGCGCGGCGATGCCGGCACGACGTTCATGCTGAAGATACGCCGTCCGTCGACGGGCAAGGAGATGAAGATGAAGGTGACGCGCCGTCAGATACAGTATTCGCCGACGATTCCTTTTTATGGTATGCGCGAGGGTGGCGTGGGCTACATCAGCCTGAGCCAGTTTACGGAGGGCTGCTCGCAGGAGGTGCGCCGTGCCTTCGTCGACCTGCGCAACCGCGGCATGAAGGCGCTGGTGCTGGACCTGCGTGGCAACGGCGGCGGCTCCGAGGCTGAGGCTGTGAACCTGGTGAATATGTTCGTGCCGAGGGGGCTGACGGTGGTGTCGAACCGCGGCAAGATGAAGCAGGCCGTCCATGAGTACAAGACGACGGTGGAGCCGCTGGACACGCTGATGCCGCTGGCGGTGCTGGTGAACGGCGAGTCGGCCTCGGCCAGCGAGATCACCTGTGGTGCGCTGCAGGACCTGAAACGCGCGATATTAGTAGGTACGCGCACATACGGGAAGGGACTGGTACAGGTGCCCATCGACCTGCCTTACAATACGAACGTGAAGATTACGACGAGCCGCTACTACCTGCCCAGCGACCGTTGCATACAGGGCACGGGCGTTGAGCCCGACATGGTGGTGAAGCTGGACACGCTGCCGAACATCGCCTACTACCTGACGGGCAGCGGCGTGGACTCGACGGAGGTGGCCTTCGACTACGTGGTGGACTACATCAGCCGCCACCCGACGATTGACAAGCCTGCGGAGTTCCACCTGACGGATGCCGACTTCGCGGAGTTCAAGCAGCGGGTGCTGAAGAGCGGCTTCACCTACGACCCCGTGAGCAAGAAGCAGCTGGCGGAGCTGGTGAAGACGGCGAAGTTCGAGGGCTACTACGACGAGGCCCGCGAGACCTTCGACGCCCTGGAGGCAAAGCTGAAGCACGACATCGGCCGCGACCTGGACCAGCACGAGACGGTGCTGCGCCAGATGCTGGAGGAGGACATTCTGGCCGCCTACTACTACCAGTCAGGCGTGCTGGAGGCCGGACTCCGTCACGACCGCCAGCTGGAGGCCGCCGTGGGTGTGCTGACGGAGAAAATTGCGGAAAAACGGTAAAAAACGAACGGAATATTTGCAGGAGTGCAAAAAAAGTCGTACCTTTGCACCCGTTCAGTGGAATGAGAGACTCGAAAGGGTCTCTCATTTGCATTATAAATAAACGTATAGATGATTAACAAAGAAGTTGTAAAGACATTAGTTGACGAGTGGTTGCAGCAAGGCGACTACTTTCTGGTAGACATTATCTTCGGTGCCGACGACCGCATCGTGATTGAGATTGACCATGCCGACGGCGTGTGGATTGAGGACTGCGCCGAACTGAGCCGCTTCCTGCAGGAGAAGCTGGGCGAGGAGCTCGGCGACTACGAGCTGGAGGTGGGCAGCGCCGGTCTGGGCCAGCCGTTCAAGGTGGAGCAGCAGTACAAGAACCACATCGGCGACGAGGTGGAGGTGCTCCAGGCCGACGGCGTGAAGCTGAAAGGTGTGATGAAGGAGGTCGACGGCCGCACGTTCGTGGTGACCGTCAAGGAGAAGCAGGTCGTGGAGGGCAAGAAGCGCCCCGTGATGGCCGACGTTGACAAGACGTTCTCGATGGACGAGGTGAAGTCGGTGAAGTACCTGCTGGCGTTCAAGTAGAATTGAAGAATTCTTTGCAAGCAAAGCGGCAAAGCCGAGCGGAAAAATTGAAAAATTGAAGAATTGAAATAAAAACAATATAAATGGCAACAAGAAAAGACGCGAAAGGTCCCTCGATGATTGAGACCTTTCAGGAATTTAAGGAGACCAAGAACATCGACCGCACCACGCTGGTGAGCGTTCTTGAGGAGAGTTTTCGTAATGTCATCGCCAAGCTGTTCGGCTCGGACGAGAACTTTGACGTGATTGTGAACCCCGACAAGGGTGACTTCGAGATTCACCGTAACCGCATCGTCGTCGCCGACGGCGAGGTGGAGGACGAGAACAAGGAGATCTCGCTGTCGGAGGCACAGAAGATTGAGCCCGACTACGAGGTGGGCGAGGAGGTGTCCGAGGAGGTCGACTTCCAGAAGTTCGGCCGTCGTGCCATCCTGAACCTCCGTCAGACGCTGGCATCGAAGATCCTGGAGCTGGAGCACGACTCGCTGTACCAGAAGTACAAGGACAAGGTGGGTACCGTCGTCAGCGGCGAGGTCTACCAGATGTGGAAGCGCGAGGTGCTGCTGATGGACGACGAGGGCAACGAGCTGCACCTGCCGAAGTCGGAGCAGATACCTGCCGACAACTACCACAAGGGCGAGACCGTTCGCGCCATCGTCAAGGAGGTGCAGAACGAGAACAACAACCCCCGCATCATCCTGAGCCGCACGAGCCCCGTGTTCCTGGAGCGACTGCTCGAGGCCGAGGTTCCCGAGATCAACGACGGACTCATCACCATCAAGAAGGTGGCCCGCATGCCGGGCGAGCGTGCCAAGGTGGCCGTCGAGAGCTACGACGAGCGCATCGACCCCGTTGGCGCCTGCGTCGGCGTGAAGGGCAGCCGCGTCCACGGCATCGTCCGCGAACTGGGTGGCGAGAACATCGATGTCATCAACTACTCCAGCAACACACAGCTCTTCATCCAGCGCGCCCTGTCGCCCGCCAAGGTGTCGAGCATCACCCTCGACGAGGAGAACCGCAAGGCCGAGGTGTACCTGCAGCCCGAGGAGGTCAGCCTGGCCATCGGCAAGGGCGGCATGAACATCAAGCTCGCCTCGATGCTCACGGAGCACACCATCGACGTCTTCCGCGTCGTCAGCGAGTCGGATGCCGACGAGGACATCTATCTCGACGAGTTCTCCGACGAGATTGACCAGTGGATCATCGACTCCATCAAGGCCATCGGTCTTGATACGGCCAAGGCCGTGCTGAACGCTCCGCGTGAGATGCTCATCGAGAAGGCCGACCTCGAGGAGGAGACCGTCGACGAGGTGCTGAACGTGCTGCGTGCGGAGTTTGAGTAATGCTTAATGCTTAATGCTTAATGCTTAATTGGCTGCGCCACAAAAGCATGGGCATTAGGAACAATTGAGCATTGAGCATTAAGAAAACAATTAAGCATTAAGAATTAAGAATTAAGAATTGAATAAAGAATGGGAGTTAGATTAAATAAAGTATTAACAGAATTAAACATCGGCCTGCAGACGGCTGTCGACTTCCTGAAGAAGAAGAGCAGTCTTGGCGAGGTGAAGGACGACGCGACGCCCAACACCAAGATCAGCGATACCCAATACGAAGCTCTCGTCAACGAGTTCAGCGGCGATAAGGAGGTGAAGAACCAGGCATCCCAGCTGTTCCCGAAGAAGGAGAAGAAGGAAAAGGAGAAGAAGAAGCCCGAGGTCGTCGAGGTTAAGGAGGAGCCGCGCCAGACATTCAAGCCCCTGGGAAAGATTGACCTTGACAGCCTGAACAAGAAGCCTGCAGCCCCGAAGGAGACGCCAGCCCCCCAGCCTGTCGCCAGCAAGCCCGCTGACAGCAAGCCCGTCGTCACGGAGACCGTCGCCAGCAAGCCTGAGCCCGTGGAGGTGGTGAAGCCGCAGGTGGAGACACCTGCCGAGAAGCCCGCCGCTGTCGTTGAGACACCCGCCGCGGAGAAGCCCGCTGCCGAGCCCGTCGCCGAGGTAAAGGAGACGGCACCCGCCCAGGAGGCACAGCCCGTCCAGGAGACAGTCGAAGAGACAGCAAGCGCCCCGGAGAAGCCCGAGGTGTACACCCTGAAGAGCGAGGCTAAGCTGGCTCCGAAGGTGAACGTGCTGGGAAAGATCGACCTCTCGGCCCTGAACCAGAGTACCCGCCCGAAGAAGAAGTCGAAGGAGGAGAAGAAGAAGGAGCGTGAGGACAAGCTCGCCCAACAGCGCAGCGAGAAGAAGAAGCGCGTGCGCATAGGCCAGGAGCGTGTCGACATTGAGGCCGAGGCCCGTCAGGACGCCAACAAGCAGAAGAAGCAGAAAAACAACGGACGTCCACAGGACGGCGGCCAGAACATGAACCAGCAGCAGGGCGGCAAGAAGAACAAGAAGAACCGCCAGCCGCAGAAGCCCCTGGAGGTCGACGACGAGGCCGTAGCACGCCAGGTGAAGGAGACGCTGGCCCGTCTGACGTCGAAGAACCAGAACAAGAAGGGTGCCAAGTACCGCCGCGAGAAGCGCGACGCCGTCGCCGAGCGCATGAACGAGGAGATGGCTGCCGAGGCAGCACAGTCCACGGTGCTGAAGCTGACGGAGTTCGTGACCGTCTCGGAGCTGGCTACGATGATGAACGTCGGCGTCAACCAGGTCATCGGCACCTGTATGTCCATCGGTATCATGGTGTCCATCAACCAGCGACTCGACGCAGAGACCATCAACATCGTCGCCGAGGAGTTCGGCTTCACGACGGAGTACGTCAGCGCCGAGGTGCAGAACGCCATCACGGAGGAGGAGGACGACGAGAACGACCTGATATCGCGCGCCCCGATCGTAACGGTCATGGGCCACGTAGACCACGGTAAGACGTCGCTCCTCGACCATATCCGCAACACGAACGTCATCGCCGGTGAGGCTGGCGGCATTACGCAGCACATTGGCGCCTACAACGTCGAGCTGAAGGACGGCCGACAGATCACGTTCCTCGACACCCCTGGTCACGAGGCCTTCACCGCCATGCGTGCCCGTGGTGCCCAGGTGACGGATATCGCCATCATCATCATCGCTGCCGACGACTCGGTGATGCCCACCACCAAGGAGGCCATCGCCCACGCACAGGCTGCCAACGTACCGATGGTGTTCGCCATCAACAAGATAGACAAGCCGGGCGCCAACCCCGACAAGATCCGTGAGGACCTGGCACAGATGAACCTCCTCGTCGAGGAATGGGGCGGTAAGTACCAGTGTCAGGAGATTTCGGCCAAGAAGGGCATTGGCGTCGACGAGCTGCTGGAGAAGGTGCTGCTCGAGGCCGAGATGCTCGACCTGAAGGCCAACCCGAACCGCAAGGCGACGGGCTCCATCATCGAGTCCAGTCTCGACAAGGGCCGCGGCTACGTGTCGACGGTGCTCGTCAGCAACGGTACCCTGAAGCAGGGCGACGTCGTCATCGCCGGTACAGCCTTCGGACGTATCAAGGCTATGTTCAACGAGCGTAACCAGCGCATAGAGAGTGCAGGACCTGCCGAGCCCGCCATCATCCTCGGACTGAACGGTGCACCGACGGCCGGCGACTCCTTCCACGTGATGGAGACCGAGCAGGAGGCACGCGACATCGCCAACAAGCGTGTGCAGCTGCAGCGTGAGCAGTCGCTCCGCACGACGAAGACCCTGGGTCTCGACGAGCTGTCACACCGCTTCGCCCTGGGTGAGTTCCACGAGCTGAACATCATCGTCAAGGGTGATACCGACGGTTCCATCGAGGCTCTGAGCGACTCGTTCATCAAGCTCTCGACGGAGAAGGTGCAGGTGAACGTCATCTCGAAGGCCGTCGGTCAGATCAGCGAGAACGACGTCATGCTGGCTTCGGCTTCCGAGGCAATCATCGTCGGCTTCCAGGTGCGCCCGTCGGCCGATGCCCGTCGTCTGGCTGAGCGCGAAGGTGTTGAAATCAATACCTACTCTATCATCTACGACGCTATCGACGAGGTGAAGTCCACCATGCAGGGTATGCTCGACAAGGTGAAGAAGGAGGTCGTCTCTGGCGAGATCGAGGTGAAGCAGGTGTTCAAGATCTCGAAGGTCGGCACCGTTGCCGGTGGTCTGGTCATCGAGGGCAAGGTCCACAACAAGGACAAGGCCCGCGTCATCCGCGACGGTATCGTCATCCACACAGCCCCCATTGACGCCCTGAAGCGTTACAAAGACGACGCCAAGGAAGTGGCCACGGGTCTAGAGTGCGGTATCTCGCTCGTCAACTTCAACGACATCCAGGTGGGCGACATCATCGAGACGTTCACCGAGATTGAGGTGGAGCAGAAGCTGTAATCCACGTTTTCCTACAAAAACAAACAGGAAATATATAAGACAAGAATCTTCAAAAATCTGACAGAAATGGCTTTTCGACAGGCTTATTGATGTTAGTTTTTTGAAGATTTTTGTTGGTCTCTACGAATCTTTGAAGACGTTTATCTATATCCACGTCTTATGAACTGAAGCCCTCGGCTTCGATAAACTGCTGTTTGAGGGCCTGGCGGGCACGGAAAAGGTTAATCTTCACCTGGTCTTCCGTGATGCCCATCACGTCGGCAATCTCCTTGTACGACTTACCCTCGCGCTCGCGCAGCTGCATGACCGTGCGTTGCTTTTCGGGCAGACCATCCATCAGGCGGCTCAACAATCGGAGCCGGTCCTGATGGATGGCCTGTTCTTCGGGGTTCGCGTTGTAGCTGTGGTCGGCCTGCTGGTGGTGGTCCTCGTTGAGCGACTCGTCCTGACGGCCCATGCGGCGCGTCTTGTCCAGCGCCTGGTTGCGGCAGATAGTCAGGCAGAACGCCTCTATCGACTCAATCTCGTCCCATTGATGGCGACGGTTCCACACCTTCAGCATGGTTTCCTGAACGACGTCCTCCGCATCAGCAGCGTTCAGCGTGATGCGTAGTGCCAGCCTGTAGAGTTCGTTCTTCAGCGGCAGGATGTCTTTCTGGAAACTGACCATCAGTCATTCAATTGTGAATTGTGAATTATGAATTGTGCATTAAGCATTAAGCCTTACGTATCACCGTTCCCTGTTCACCGTCGAGCGCCGTTGCCAGGGTGATGATGACGCGGCCGACGCCAGCATCGACGGCAGCCAGGGCGTTCTCAATCTTCGGCAGCATACCGCCGCTGATGGTGCCGTCCGCCCGGTAGCGTTCGAAGTCCTCGTGCGTGATGACGGGGATGACGGAGTCGTCATCGTCGGGGTTGCTCAGCACACCCTTCTTCTCAAACGAGTAGATGAGCGTCACGTCGTAGAGCGAGGCCAGCGCCTTGGCGGTCTCCGAGGCCATCGTGTCGGCATTGGTGTTCAGGATGTTTCCCGCGCCGTCGTGCGTCAGCGGAGCAATCACGGGAACGAGGTTTTTATCGATGAAATGGGCGATTTTTGCACCGTCCGCCTTCTTGACGTCGCCCACGAAGCCGTAGTCAATGCCGCTCTTCAACGGCCGTTTCACGGAGCGTATGATGTCGCCGTCAGCACCCGTGAGGCCAATGGCGTCGACACCCTGGGACTGCAACATGGCGACCACGTGCTTGTTCACCAGACCGCCGTAGACCATCGTCACCACCTCGAGCATCGCAGCATCGGTGATGCGCCGGCCGTCGACCATCTTCGTCTCTATACCCAGGCGCTCGGCCACCTTCGTGGCACGCCGTCCGCCACCATGTACCAGTATCTTGGCGCCCTTGATGGCCGCGAACGCCTTCAGCAGTTCCGTGAGCTGGGCCTCGTCCTCGACGACGGCTCCGCCCACCTTGACAATAGTTAGTTTCTCCTTCATTTATTCCAAATACGTATATCCATAAAGTCCCGAGCGGTAGGTGGACAGGAACTCCTTGCCCTCCTCCAGCGTAATCTTGCCGGCCTTGACGCTCTTCGTCACCCAGATTTCCAGCTGGCGCACCAGTTTCTTCGGGTCGTACTGCACGTAGTCGAGCACCTCGGCGACGGTCTCGCCGTCGATGACCTGGTCAATGTGGTACTGACCGTCCTTGACGGAGATGTGGACGGCCGTGGTGTCGCCGAAGAGGTTGTGCATGTCGCCCAGAATCTCCTGGTAGGCACCCACGAGGAACACGCCGAGGTAGTAGTCCTCGTTCTTCTTCAGCGAGTGGACGGGCAGCGAGTGCGAGTTGTGGCGATTGGTCACGAAGCTGGCTATCTTGCCGTCTGAGTCGCACGTGATGTCCTGTATAGTGGCGTTACGTGTCGGTCGTTCGTTCAGGCGCTGCAGGGGCATGATGGGGAACATCTGGTCGATAGCCCATGAGTCAGGCAGGCTCTGGAACAGCGAGAAGTTGCAGAAGTACTTGTCGGCCAGCAGCTTATCGATGTTCATCAGCTCCTCGGGTACGTGCTTCAGGTTCTTCGTCAGCGCGTTGATCTCGTGACAGACACTCCAGTACATCGCCTCGATCTCGGCCCTCGTCTTCAGGTCGACGATGCCGTGCGAGAAGAGGTCGAGCACCTCCTCGCGAATCTGCTCGGCGTCGTGCCAGTCCTCCAGCACATTGCGTGGCGACAGGTTGTCCCAGATATCATAGAGGTCCTTCACCAGCTGGTGCGAGTTCTCGTCGGGCTCGAACTCCTCGGGCATCTCGGGCAGCGAGGCCGTCTCCAGCACATTGATGACCAGCACGGAGTGGTGGGCAGCCAGCGAGCGGCCGCTCTCGGTAATCAGGTTCGGATGGGGCAGACCGTTCTTGTTGGCCGCCTCGACAAAGGTGTAGATGCAGTCGTTGACATACTCCTGGATGCTGTAGTTCACGGAACTCTCCGACGACGGCGAACGGGTGCCGTCGTAGTCGACACCCAGGCCGCCACCACAGTCCACGAACTCCACGGCGTAGCCCATCTTGTGGAGCTGGATGTAGAACTGCGAGGCCTCGCGCAGGGCCGTCTGTATGCGGCGTATCTTCGTGATCTGCGAGCCTATGTGGAAGTGGATCAGTTTCAAGCAGTCGCGCATATCCTTCTTGTCGAGCACGTCCAGCGCCTCCAGCAGCTCGGCACTCGTCAGGCCGAACTTCGAGGCGTCGCCGCCGCTCTCCTCCCACTTGCCGCTGCCGCTCGACGCCAGCTTGATGCGGATGCCAATGTTCGGACGGACGTCCAGTTTCTTGGCTATCTTGGCGATGATGTCCAGCTCGTTCTGCTTCTCCACCACGATGAAGATGCGCTTGCCCATCTTCTGCGCCAGCAGCGCCAGCTCGATGTACGACTGGTCCTTGTAGCCGTTGCAGACGATGATCGAGTCGCTCTGGCTCTGAACGGCCAGCACGGCGTGCAGCTCGGGCTTCGAGCCAGCCTCCAGTCCGAGGTTGAACTTACGGCCGTGCGAGATGATCTCGTCAACGACGGGCTGCATCTGGTTCACCTTGATGGGGTAGATGACGTAGTTCTCGCCCTGGTAGTCGTACTCCTTGGCCGCCTTCTTGAAGCAGCTCCACGTCTTCTCGATACGATTGTCCAGGATGTCGGGGAAACGCAGCAGCACCGGCGCTGTCACGTCGCGCAGCGCCAGCTCGTCCATCACCTCGCGCAGGTCAATCTGCGTGGAGTCCTTACATGGTGTGACAAACACGTTTCCGGCCTCGTTGATGCCGAAGTAGCTTGTGCCCCAGCCGCCGATGTTGTACAGCTCGCGGGCGTCGTCAATGGTCCATTTCTTCATAGTGGGTGCAAAGTTACGAAAAGTCGAGCGAAGAACAAAACAAACACGTTTGTTTTTTCTTCCGAGACGGAGTAAGTTCGCGACTTTAGTCGCAAAGTTACGAAAAAACGAGAGAAATGCAAAAGGAAAACTATGTTTTTCTTTTCATTTCCGAGTGCCAAGGACTCGAAACTTGTTTCGCTTGGCTCGTCCAAGAACTTCGGCGAAGCCAAAGTGACGAAAAGTCGAGGGCAAAACAAAAAGAATTATTCTTTTTTTTGCCGACGGCGCCCCAATCTGTTACAAATTATTAAAAGGTTACGGAGTTTGCCGATATCTTACAATATTTATGTACCTTTGGTGCAACTTACAACAAGCAATATGCCCAGACAAATAAATAATATGACTATGAAAAAAGCTATACTATTGACTGTAGCACTCGCCTTTTGCGGCATTGTAACCGTCGGGGCTGCAGGCGACGAGAAGAACGGACATGCGGTTGTCACCCCGAAATCACTGATTCACAGAGCGATACCAAGCCCGACGCGAACGATTCCCAGACTGCCATAGCCCAATTCTCCGAAAAGATGGAAGTTGTCGCTGCCAAGGGAAACGCCCAATGCTGTCAGCTGGTAGGCCATGCGCCATTTTATCTTGTCCGTACCATCAATAAAGAGTGGCTCTGGTTTGTCGCGCGAGACATAATCGGGAGAATTGTTGTCAACCCACGGATAACGCGCATAGCTGAAAGTGAGATGGTGGCGCAGGAGGCCTAAGGCAATGCGGGAGTAACAACGATAGCCACTAATTTCGTACCAGGTGTACCTCAACGATGGGGCAACGACGAAAAAACGGCAAAGCTCATCTGCATCGACATAATCGACAGGATCAGAAAGGGGATAATAATCATAATCCCCTTCTCTTGAAATACCCCAGTTGGCTAGAACTCCTATATCCCATTTCCTGTTGAGCCGGTAGTGGTATTCCACGCCAGCCTGCAAATAAGCATCGCCTACGATGTCGAAGCACTCACCCGAAGTCTCCAACTCATAGCGACGCATATAGCTGTCCAGCATCCTGTCCCTGTCGTGCTCAGCTTGACAGCGTCCAAATCCCAAGCAACCCCGCCATTCATGCCGGTAGTAATGCTTTGGCAGCTGACGTGCCCTTAGCCGTACCTGCCTCTGCTCTTCTTCCTCCTTGACCAATCGCAATGAGTCGGCCCGATGCAATGAGTCTGCCTGAGCACGCGGCGCATCGGGGGTGATGAAAAAACGACTCTGTTCCGGCTCGCTGGCGGCATTCGTCAGTAGGTCGACGACGAGAGGGATTCCATAGGGTACGGCATCCAGGACAGCCCATGGATTGACAGATTTCCTAAGGATGATGTCACTAAAGGCATAGCTCTCAGAATTGATTTGTATGTGTTGACCATCAAGGCTGCGGCGTCTGACCTTGACCGTTGCCGGTAGCGACAAATCATGATACTCGCCCATGGAAGTGACTACAGTCACAGGCTCATCGACGTTACCGTCAATTTGAATCTGTGCAGTACTGCCTGATATGATCGTTGCGCACGACGAGCAGAGCATTGCGGCTAGCATCAACACGAGAAAACTATCGCTATCACGGTTCTTCCCAAGCATTTTCCGGAGCACGCCACCTCTTCGATGATTCATTGCACTATTCATTCTCTCACCCATCTTCTCGGTTTGCGGGGACAAAGGTATAAACATATCATATAACCTCCAATTTTTACAACCCAAAAATGATCACTAGAACCGACCCCGTGATCAACTATCACCTTTCAATTATTATTCTTCAACAATGGTTTTGAAGTAACTCCAAGGCTCTGTATTCAAATATGCATCACGAGACCCCTTAGGGACATACAAGGTTGCGAATCCAATTTTTGACAAGCCCAAACTGAATAAAGTCTCATATACAGGAATGGCATTCCTGCAATGTATGGAAGATAGTTTTTCACAACCTGTAAAAATATAGCTGCCGATATTAGTTACAGAACTGCCAAGAGTGATGTTCACAAGTTCATAACAATCTTCAAACGCCATAGTTCCGATAGTAGTCACATGGTCTGGGACGGTGATGTCCTTTAGCCCACGACACAAATAAAAGGCTGAAGAGCCTATGCTGGTTAATGAGTTGCCTAACGTGATTTTGGTCAGTCCATAGCAGCGAGAGAAAACTCCATTGCCAATTGAAATGACAGAGTTGGGGATGGCTATACTTTCAAGATTGCTACACTCATAAAATGCATTATCGTCAATAGTGGTTACTAAGTCGCCGATAGTTACACTTTTAAGACCAGTGCATCCAGAGAAAGCACTTCTTCCAATTTTTGTCACCGAGCTGGGAATCATGATATTCGTCAGGCCTGTGCAGCCCGAGAATGCATTTTGGCCAATAGAAGTTACTTCATTACCCAATATGACCTCCTTGATACTTGGAAGGTCTTCAAACCATGATCCGATTTCCTTGGCATGGATAATTATACTCGTCAAGTTTGGGCAGTCCCTAAATGTTTCGCGGTTAATGTCTGTCACAGAACAAGGAATGGTGATGTTCGTCAGACTTGAGCAACCTTGGAATGCAAGCCTTCCAATAGAAGTCATAGATTTGCCGATGGCTACGCTCTTTAATTTTGAGCATTTATAGAACGCTCCTTCTCCAATGGTGGTCATGGAGTCGCCAATAGTCGCATCTTCTAGATTAGCGCACCCCTCGAATGCATAAACACCGAGACTCTTCACAGAATTGGGGATGGTTACGCTTGTAAGACCTGAGCAATTTAAGAATGCCCTCTCGCCGATGCTTGTTACAGAGTTTGGGATGTCTATGTTTGTAAGTTCAGAACACCATGAGAAGGTTTCTTTGCCGATGCTTGTCACAGTATTGGGGATGGTTATGTCACTTAAATGAGCACAGCCCTCAAACACAAAACTGCCAAGACTATCCACAGAATTAGGGATGTTGATGCTCGCCAGACCGGTTTGCGAAAACACTCCATCGGCAATGGTAGTTACGTTTTTGGGAATAGTGATGCTTGTTAGTTTAGAGCACCCCCAAAAAGCCCAAGAGCCAATGCTTTTCAAAGAATCAGGTATATTGATGCAGGCCTGAAAACAATAACCGAATGCTGTAGAACCGATGCTTTCCACGGTGTTTGGTATATAGACACTCTTTAGAAATTCACTTTTGTAAAAGGCCTGTGCACCAATACTTGTGCATTTGTATTTCGTGTTATCTATTCTCACATAATCGGGAATCCTCACATTGACCACATTTCTATCGGCTTTAGCTACCGCCACTTCCAAAGGTGAAGTAGACGTTATCCTGTAATATAGTGTCCCATCAGAGTACAGGACTTCGGTTGAGTCCTCTACTCGTATTGCAGAAACCTCATCGTCTCTTTCATCATCGCTGCATGCAATCAAGATGGAAGCTGTCAGCCATGCAAGAACGATAATCATTAAGGATATGCCACCTCTTTGTTTTTTCATTAAGCTATTCATTCTTTTACCTTTCTTGTCGGTTCGTGGGAACAAAGATACTAACATATTATATAACCTCCAAACTTTTACAACTCAAAAATGATCGGGAGAACCGACCCCGTGATCACTCACCTTATAACATACGCCACATTCAAAGCCAGGGTGCGTTGTCTGACGGGGGTATCCTTCGTCTCCAAATAGTTCGTGAAGCCGAGGTGATAGCGCAGCTCCGCCTGCACACGGTCGCCCAAGCTGACGGCCACACCCAGAGGCATGACCAGTGACGACTTCCTTGACTTCAGCCCGTCAGGATGGGTGTTCAGAACTAAACCCGGCTGTATGCCAACCCGCAAAGCCAGACGGTCGCTCTTCAGCGGATGGATATTGAGCATCACGGGAAGGTTGAGCGTCTTCACGTCATACTCCTTCTCGTAATCAAATACTGGATAGGTACCGCCGCCAGGCAAACTGAACGACACCGAGCCGCTCTCCTTCACGCCGAAGTTCTCCAGCTCAATACCTGCCGACACGCCCACATCCTTCCTGACACGGTATTCCGCCTCGAAGCCGAAGCCCGCCTGCACCCTATGCCCATTTGACTTGTCGCCCTTCAGGGAATAAGGACTATAGAGCACCGTCAGGTACGGGCTATACGTGAAGTGCCCCACGGCATCCTCCTGCGCCGTCGTCTGTGCTGTTGCGCACGGTACAAGCGTAACGCACAGCAACATCGTTAACCAAAATCTTCTCATAGCTTTATTTCTTATTTCTTTTTAGGTAGTTCACGCTTCTGCATGATCTTGTTGATCACTAGACCCCGAGTGCACAACGGGGTCGGTTCCGCTGTGCACTCATCCCCATCCGCCCGTTAGGACTTAAGTATCCAGCCATTGCCGAGAGGGCAGAGCAACTGCGCTGTAGAAGTGTAAGGGAGGATGACAGCGAGAAAGATAGTGATGAGCTTTCTATTCATACCATTCAGATTCTTATCGTTTAGACATAATCGGGAAGAACCGCCCCCATAATCGGGTGATCAGGGGGCCTAGTGATCACAAGTTCCCCTACAAATTGATCACGGGGCCTTGATACAGGGCCTTGAAGTACTCCACTTCCGACTCAGGCACATAGAGTGTGACAGTAAGGGGCATATTTACAAAGGCGCTGTATGAGCTATAGCTGTTTCGTTCCAGTTTGCCAGAGATATAGACCGCCTCCAGGTTCTTGCAACCGATAAAAGCATAGGGCCTAATGGTTTTCACCGACTCCGGCAGACGGATTTCCTTCAAGTTCAAGCAACCTGCGAAAGCATATTTGCCAATCGTTTCCACCCCTTCCATCACCGTGTATTCTGTTCGATTATTACTCTCTGGCAAGCAATAGAAGGTTTTAAGGTCATGGGAATAGAGCACACCGTCGACGGAATTCAGCAGACGACTGCCAGGCTCCACCTCGATTGACTCCAGATTAGGAAAACTTCCACTGAAGCAATTGTAGAATTCTCTATTATCGGCAGTCTTGTAAATGGTATTTGGCAGAATTAGTCTCGTGACACCAGCCCCTCCTATTCCGTCCGTGTTGATTGACTCTACACAGTAGTCTTGACCCTCATTGCTGACGGATGAAGGAATACGCACTTCGCCCTGAAGGTCGGAAGGCATCCTATAGAGCATAGCCTGCTGGCCTGGCTTGTATATCTTATACCGCCAACCATCCACGGTCAAGTCCGCAGTACTAATGTCAATACTAATCTTGTTCGACTCCTTGAACGACACAATGCCCGTGTACCGCCAGCAGTCCAGGAAGAAACTGTCTGCCTTCACATTGCGGATGGAGAACGTCACGTTGTAGGGACACGTGCAGTCCATCTCGGAGGGGATGACTGGTATCACGTTGACAAACAGTGTATCAGGAACGTCCTTGCCTTTCTTATAATCAGACTTTATATCGAAATACTCCACGCCACAGTTTGCGACAATACCGTGCAGTTCACAGGTAACGACATCACCATCCTTCGTCAGCACAAGGCCTGACGAGGAGTCTGCGCGCGTCTTGTCCGTACAGCCTGAGTTCCACACATCGGCCACTTCCAACGGTTTCTCTTCAGGCTTCTCTACAGGTTCCTCTGAGGGCTTCTCTTCCTCAGCCGGAGTTACCACAGGCACCTCCGGCTTTTCCACATTGTCGTCGTTGCTCTCAGAGCAGGACAGTCCAAAGCATGCCACCGAGATGGCGACAACTGTCATCAGAATACTTGTACGATACTTTTTCATATTGAATATTCTTTAGTTATTACTTTCGATATTTGTCGGCAAAGATACAAATTATTTCAATACGTTGTTCACATTGTGTTGAAAAATAATCATTTCAGATTAATTGAAAGCAATCGGGAGAGTCCCCGTATTTACTATGCAAAATTAGTATAATGAGTAATAGCAATCAAAAAAATGCTATTCAAATGTATTGAAAAAGTGATTTGAAGAGGTTTTGCCAAGGTTTCAACAAACTACAACGACTATGCCGAAAAGAAGAAAAGTGCCGATGAATTCGGCAATTTTCGCACTTACGTCAGGGACATGATATATTCGTCCAGTTCGTCGGCCCTTCCTTTCTTTCTGAAGAGCGTCTTGAAGATTCTCTCTCGGATATGTGTCACGTTAGAAGGGGTATAATGCTTCAGTCGGCTGCCGTGGTATCGGCACGGTCGGCTGCTGTATTGTAGGCTTCGATGGCTCGCGGTGCCTCACCAACATCGGCATAGGTGCGGCCAAGGATATAGTAGGCACGAAGCTGCTCGTTAGGGGTGCCGTGGCGGTCGAAATAGTTGGTGAGCGCCAGGGCCAGCGAGTCGTTGGTCATCAGACTGTCGGCACGGTTCTGTCGTTCCAGTTCCTCTAACTGGAGTCGCTCCCGCCGTCCGCTATCGCAAGCGACGAGCAGGAGCAGCAGCAAAAATGTCTGTAGACAGCCTATCGTACGCTTCATGCCTGCAAAGGTACAAATATTATTCCACACATCCAAACAATCGGAGAAATTGATCCCGTGATCACCCATAAAACGCCAGAGTGCCATGAAAAGTATCTAGAGTGCCGTCCTATGGCATTGCTTTGCCTTTTCCTGTCCCTTTTGGTGATTAGGGGGAGGTTTCGTTTTCTAGTTTTCGTTGAATGGAACGGGGGCTTCGTTGATTGCTTTTGGCGGGGCGTGGTGGTTTGTGTAACTTTGCACCAGATTTTTTAGCAAAGCGACGAAAACATTTAGAAAACGAGAAAGGTGAAACAATATCAACGCGGTTCTTACGTTATAAAGATAAGAAGATACTTGATGAAGCAATCGCGTCAGGAGAATATCACGTATTTGGTGGTGTGGGGCCTGCTCTTCGTGGCTCCGCTACTTAGTCTTTATGTGCGCACCATCAGCGATTCTCCTGTTACGTTCGACTGGGCAGAGGTATTCCTGGTGTGGCGCAAGTTTGCCATCTTCCTCGCCTTGTTCCTCGTCCACAATTTCCTGCTGGCGCCGTTGCTGGTGCACCACCACCGGCGTGTGGCCTACTTCACGATCATGGCGGTGGTCATCGGCGTCTTTACGTTCTACCAGTGTAAGACCCGCCCCCGGCCCCTCCCTGAGAGGGAGGGGAGTGAATACGCTCACGGCAGACAACATGACGGTATGAGGCCGGATGGACCACATGACGGTATGATGCCAAGGAGGCCTCCCCATGATGGAATGGGGCCGGAGAGACCGCCACATGACGGGATGCATAGGGAAAGACCCCATGAAAGAATGGATGGAGAAAGACCCCATGGCAGGATGGATGGGGATGAAGTAATTACTCCCCGCCCTCACAGGGAGGGGCCGGGGGCGGGTCTTCCGCCTCCCATTGTCGGCGAGCGCGACATTCTGGCCATCGTGGTGCTCCTGCTGATGTTTGGCGCGAATCTCGGCATCAAGGGCTACTTCCGTAGCCGCGACGACCGTAAGCGTCTGGCCGCATTGGAGCGCGAGAACCTGGAGCAGCAGCTGGAGTATCTGCGCTACCAGATTAATCCGCACTTCTTCATGAACACGCTCAACAACATCCACGCCCTTGTCGACATTGCCCCCGAACAGGCCAAGGACACCATTTTGGAACTGTCGAAGATGATGCGCTTCGTGCTCTACGAGGGCAATAAGCAGAGTGTGCCGCTGTCGCGCGAGCTGGACTTTGTCCGCCACTATGTCGCGCTGATGCAGCTGCGCTATACCGACAAGGTGCGCATCACGCTGAACCTGCCCACGGAGGTGCCCGACTGTCAGCTTCCCCCGCTGATACTCATCACCTTCATCGAGAACGCCTTCAAGCATGGTGTCAGCTACCAGCAGGCGTCGTTCGTTGAGGTGACGGTCGTCGTGGAAGACGGCCAGCTGCGCTTCTCGTGCCGTAACTCTAAATCGGAGGCCCCCCTCAATCCCCCCGAAGGAGGGAAGATGGGCGGCGTTGGACTTGAAAACGTCCGAAAGCGCCTCCATCTGCTTTATGGCAATAACTACGCTCTTCGCATCCACAATGATGCCGCTGAGTATTCTGTTGAACTCAACATTTCATTATCATGATACGCTGTCTCGCCATCGATGACGAGCCGCTGGCTCTGAAGCAGCTCGTCACGTATATCAGTAAGGTGCCGTTCCTCGAGCTGGCCGCCCAGTGCCAGAGTGCGCTGGAGGCCCGCGCATTCCTGGAGCACGACACCGTCGACGCCATCTTCTGCGACATCAACATGCCCGACCTCAACGGTATGGACTTCGTGAAGTCGCTCGTCGTGCCGCCCCTCGTCGTCTTCACCACGGCCTATTCGGAGTATGCCGTCGAGGGCTTTCGCGTCAATGCCGTCGACTACCTGCTGAAGCCCTTCGGCCTGCAGGACTTCCAGCGGGCGGCGAACCGGGTAAGGGAGAGATTAGAAATGAGAAATGAAAGATATGATTACTCTCAGGGCGAGAACAATGGCGTGCAAGGTAATCATACCTCTCATCTCTCATCTCCCACTTCTCAACTTTTCCTCAAGACCGACTACCGTATCGTGAAGGTTCACATCTCCGACATCCGTTATGTCGAAGGCATGAGTGAGTACCTGAAAGTGTGGCTCGAGGGCGAGACGAAGCCCATCATCACCCTGCTCTCGATGAAGAAGATGGAGGAAGCCCTGCCCAGCAATTTCATGCGCATCCACCGTTCCTACATCGTCAATCTGGACAAGATTCAGGAGGTGAACAAGAACCGCATCATCCTGGATGCCGACACCTACCTCCCCATCGGCGACCTCTACAAGGAAGCCTTCCAAGCTTATCTGGAAACCCGATTCCTCGGGAAGTAGACGTCTTTAACCCAAATACCTTACTTGACGGCGATGGCGACAGACTCCGTGAGTCCCCGGCGTGCATCGTTGACTTTCAGCGTGACGGTACCCGGCTCGCTGGAGGCCTGGACGATGACCACGAGCTGTCCGTTGAACAGGCGCATCGTGGGCTCGGTGAACGGCTCGAGCGAGGTGGCGTCGCCGTTGCAGACAGCGCGGAACGTTCCGGCTCCCTCAACGTCGAACGTCAGCTGGTCGGCAGCATCGGGAATGAGCGTGCCGTCCTTGTCGACGAGCGAGACGGTGACGAAGGCCAGGTCTTGGCCGTCGGCCTTTAGAGGAGAGAGGAGAGAGGAAAGAGGAGAGAGGTCGCTTTGCTGGGTCCATACATTAAGCTGTAGTTTGGCGGGCTTGCCGGCGGTCTTGATGACCTTCTCACCGCAATTTTTGCCCATTTCATCGTATAAAACCACCTTCAGCTCACCCGGCTCATACTTGACATTGTTCCAGCGCAGGCGGTAGCGGTCCAGTCGGTTTTCGTCCTTCCACACGCCCGGTTCCTCCTTCACCTTGCGCACGCGTCCCTGACTCTTGCCGTTGACGAAGAGCTCGCCCTCGGGGTAGTCGGTATAGCAGTAGACGGGCGTCACCTGGCCGATGCGGTTGCCCTTGTCCTTCTTCGTGTTGCCCCACGACCAGTGCGGCAGCAGGTGGATGGTGTGCTCCTGCGTATTCCAATGTGAGCGGTAGAGGAAGTAGCGGTCCTTCGGCAGTCCGGCGAGGTCGCAGATGCCGAAGTAACTCGAGCGCGACGGCCAGTACTCATCGAAGGGCGTGGGCTCACCCAGATAGTCGTAGCCCGTCCAGACGAACTCACCGATGACCCACGGGTAGTCCTCCTGACGGCGCCAGTCGTCGTCGGGCAGGTTCGACCACGCACAGTACTCCACGTCGTAGCCCGAGCACTGGCCGTCGGCATCGCGGACGGCCGTGGCGTCGTAGGTAGGCATCCACGACGAGAACTTCGAGTAGTCGTTGGTCTCGACGGGGAACTTATAGACGCCGCGCGAGCTGACCGTCGACGTCGTCTCCGATCCCAGCAGGAAACCGTGCGTCAGGGTCTTGTAAGCCTGCTCGTATTTAGGCAGTCGGTAGTTCAGGCCGGGGATGTCCATGGCCTGAACGAAGCCGCTGGCAAGGGCGTTGTCCACACGGTCCAGGCCCTGTGTGACGGGACGCGACGGGTCCAGCTGGTGGCAGAGTCCCTGCAGACGGTCGATGATAGCGATGGCCTTCTTGTCGCCCTGCTCGGGAATCTCGTTGCCGATGCTCCACATGACGATGGACGGGTGGTTGCGGTTGGCACGCACAAGGTTCTCGATGTCGCGGTCGCTCCACTCGTCGAAGAAACGGGCATAGCCGTTCTTGCACTTCGGGTATTTCCACATATCAAACGACTCGGCCATGACCATCATACCCAGCGAGTCGCAGATGTCCATCTGCCACTGGCTCGGCATGTTGTGGCTGGTGCGGATGGCGTCGCAGCCCATCGCCTTCATCGTCTTCACCTGACGGATGAGGGCGGCCTTGTTCAGGGCAGCGCCCAGCGGGCCGAGGTCGTGGTGCAGGCAGACACCCTTGATCTTGCGCGTCACGCCATTCAGCTGGAAGCCGCCCTCCTTGCTGACCTTGACGGTGCGTATGCCTACATTTTCCTCGATTTCATCGAGCTTTTTCCCGTTTTTCATCAGGATGATGCGGGCCTTATATAAATAAGGTGTCTCGGGCGTCCACAGCTGCGGGTTCTTGACCGCCATGGTGACGGTGGTGAGGGGTGAGCCGAGGTCCGACTGCGGCGAGAAGTGGCGGTGGTCCACCAGCCGCCCCTTGTTGTCGCGCAGCTCCACCTCGTAGGCGATGCCCTCGTTGCTCTGCTTGGTGACGAGCGGCGACGGCTCTGCGCCGACGGTCACCTCGAGCGTAGCCTCCGTCTTGCTGATGGCGGTGGTGCGGATGTATGTCTGCCAGGGGTCTATCCAGTTGCGGCCGGTCACGATGAGCTTCACGGGACGGTAGATGCCGGCGCCGGGGTACCAGCGCGAGCTCTCCTCGACGTTCTGCAGGTCTACCTCCACAAGGTTTGCGCCGGGCTTTACCAGCTGGGTGATGTCCATGCGGAAGGTGTTGTAACCGTAGGCCCAGTAGCCCGCCTTCTGGCCGTTGACGTAGACCGTCGGCTCGCTCATGGCGCCGTCGAAGAGCAGTTCCACGTGTCCCTTCTCACCCTCGAAGAAGCTCCGGGGGATGAAGATGTTACGCTTATAGTGGCCCTCGCCGATCCAGGGCAGCGACCCTGAGCGGCCGCTCTTCTCCGTGGGTATCGTCTCGCCGTTCTGCTCGATGGCCACGCATTGCAGGTCCCACTTCTTGTCGAACGGTCCGCTGATGGCCCAGTCGTGGGGCACGCTGACCTGCTGCCACGACCGCTTGTCGCGCGAGAAGAGCCAGTCGTCGGTAAGTTCCATCGTATATCGACCATTAAGCATTGAGCATTGTGCATTAAGCATTGAACATTGAGCATTGCTCCACTGTTCCAGACGGTCGTACTCCGTCTTCGTCAGGCGGAGGAACGAGCCGTGCTGCGGTCCGCTGACGCCCTCGATGTTACGGGGCTCGCGGAAGTTGCGCATATACTTGTCAGCCTTGCACAGGCGGTAGTTCTTCGGTCGCGATGAGTACTCGATGTAGCCGATGGTCCACTCGTCGTCGCCAGCCAGCTGGAACGCCGAGACGCCCTCGCACTTCTTCTTGCCCTCGAAGCTGACGTAGTCGTCCTCCACGGGCAGCGACCACGGTCCGGTGAGCTTCTTCGCCGTCGACGTGAAGAGTCCCGGCTGTCCGCCCTCCTTCTTGATCATCATGTGCCACTGGCGGTCGCTCTCGAGCCAGTTGATGTCGGCATCGATGGTGGCGTAGCCCCAGTCGAAGAGCAGCTTCGGCTGCGTCAGCTGGGTGAAGTCCTCGTTGGCGTAGGAGTAGTACATACGGTCGTACTTCTCCTCGGCGCGGTTCCACATGGAGTAGTAGACGAAGTAGCCGCCCTGACGGCCGTCGGGCCAGCGGTACGTGGGGTCCCAGACGGCCTGTGGCGCCCACACGCGGTTGACGGTCTTCCAGTTGCGGTAGACGCTCTTGCTGTTGGGGTCGCTGAAGATGGCAGGTCCCTGACGGTAGTCGAGCGACACGGACTCCCAGTGTATGAGGTCGTCGGAGCGCAGCAGGGTGATGCCGTAGTTGTCCCACTCCTGCTCCTTCTTCAGCCGCTTGAAGGCGCCGACGTTCATGTCCGTACACACCATCAGGTAGCCCGAGCAGTCGTGGCGGCGCAGGATATAGGCGTCTCGCGTGGCACCCTCTATGCGTGCATGTTCCGTGTCGCTGAACACGGAGTCGCCCCCGAGCAGGTCGTGGTAGTGCAGTCCGTCGCGGCTCAGGGCATAGGCCGTCCATGCCCGTCCGTTGCCGTTCATGTGGCAGTAGAGGTAGCCGTAGTCGCCCATCTGCGGGTTCTGCGCGTGTGTCGTCGTGATGGTGAGTGCCGCGAGTGCAGCGGTCAGTAGTAGTAGCTTTTTCATGTTCGCGTGTAGTATGTTTATTCTCGTGGGGCAAAGGTACGAAAAAACGTGGAGAAAGGAGGCGTCAAAAAACAAAAATCTTCAAAAATCTTACAAAAATATGCCTTCTGATGGCCATTCTTGTCCGATTCTTGAAGATTTCCGTCCGTTTATGTAATGCTTCTTTTCCCTAAGATGTCTGTCGTTGGAATGAGATGATTACTTTTTCTTGAACGTGTCGACCGACAACTCCTTGAAGAAGTCGTGGTTCAGGATCACACTAATCTTCTGCAGCAAGCCCGTCGAAATGTCCCTGCGACTGAAGATGTTATAGACGTTGGTGCGCTCGCAGTTAATCTCCTTAGCGAGCCAAGTCACTGGCTTCCGTCTTTCTTCCAGCACCTGTTTGATTCTCTCTCCGATGTGCATTGCTTGTAGGGTTTGTTTAGTTTTTACTTCTTAATGCTTTTAATCGTCGGCAAAGATAAGAAAAAAAACGGGTCACACAAGAGAAAATCCGTGAAACTATTTGTACAAGTGCCACTTTTTCAATAAAATAGGCGATTTTCCGCCTTAAACAACGCTTTGTTATTCGAAGAGCGTGGGCTCCATGATGTTTCCTGAATACGGATTTCGTCCGAAATGACGATAAGCCAGTTCGGTCACCATGCGGCCGCGCGGGGTGCGCTTGATGAAGCCTTCCATAATGAGGAACGGCTCGTAGACCTCCTCGATGGTGCCGCTATCCTCGCCGATGGCGGTGGCGATGGTCGTGATGCCCACGGGTCCGCCGCGGAACTTGTCGATAATCGTCAACAGAATCTTGTTGTCGATCTCGTCAAGTCCGAACTTATCGATATTCAGCGCCTCCAAAGCTACGCGCGTAATCTTTGTATCTATGCGCCCGTCCCCGCGTACCTGCGCGAAGTCGCGCACACGGCGCAGCAGGGCGTTGGCTATACGTGGCGTGCCGCGGCTGCGCCCGGCAATCTCCAGGGCGGCGTCCTCGGTGATGGGTACGCCGAGGATGCTGCTCGAGCGCTCGATGATGCGCTGCAGCGTCTGCGGGTCGTAGTACTCCAGGTGCATGTTGATGCCGAAGCGGGCACGCAGGGGAGCCGTCAGCAGACCGCTGCGCGTCGTGGCACCCACCAGCGTGAAGGGGTTCAGGTCTATCTGTATGCTTCGTGCCGACGGGCCTTTGTCGATCATGATGTCGATGCGGTAGTCCTCCATCGCCGAGTACAAGTACTCCTCGACGACGGGCGACAGACGGTGTATCTCGTCGATGAACAGCACGTCGTTCTTCTCCAGCGACGTCAGGATGCCCGCCAGGTCACCCGGCTTGTCGAGCACCGGTCCGCTGGTGATCTTGAACCCCACGCCCAGCTCGTTGGCAATGATGTTGCTCAGCGTCGTCTTACCCAGACCCGGGGGGCCGTGGAGCAGCGTGTGGTCCAACGGCTCGCCGCGGTACTTCGCCGCCTCGACGAAGACCCGCAGGTTTTCCACAATCTTCTGCTGGCCGCTGAAGTCACTAAAGCTCAGCGGGCGCAGCGCGTTCTCGAACTCCTTCTCGCCGTTCTGGAAGCGCTCCTCGTGAATGTCGAAATCCTCGGTCATTGTCGTCGTGGCTGCAAAGGTACGAAAAGTCGGGCAAACGCCCAAATTTTTCTGATACATTTTCTTCACTTTCTACTGTGAACGGAAATGCATATTTATCCGTATATTTATGTACGAAAAGACCACCTTTAGCGCGCTAAAGGTCACCCTTTCATCGCTAAAGGTCACCTTTAGAATCGTAAAGGTCATCCTTTCGTGGCTAAAGGTCACCTTTTCGGGAAACAGGGAAACGAACACAAAATTTCTATTCATTTTGAGAAACCACCCCATTCGTTTCAAAAAAGACAATCCATTCGTTTCAAAAAAAATCGTTTCCTCGAAAAACGTCTCATTTGTTTCCTGGAGCATTTACGCGCGCGTATGCATATATACTACTGAAACAAGAAAATAACCCGCTTATCCCGCTTATCCCACACCTACGGGTATATCATTAAGCATTAAGCATTGAGCATTAAGCATTGATTTAGGTGTAAGATAAGCGGGATAAGCGGGATAATTTCCGCTTTCCCTATCATAATACACGTGCGCGCGTGCATACGCGTATACGTCGAAACCCGAAAAATGCCCCAAAAAGTCACGGGTTAGGTGCAGGATCTGTCATTTATCCCGCACCTAACCCGCTACCTCCATGACTCCATGCTGCCGCAAAAACATATCACTCTGTGCCCAACTCTGTGACCTCTGCGCCTCTGCGTGAGAATAAATATCTGCCTCTGCGTGATAATAAGAATGGCGGCAGTTTGATTTTTTTAACGCTGGCGGATGCAAGTTTTTCCGTTCTTTTGGTTGCTTCTCGCAGAAAACCTTTAATTTTGCAAGCGATATGAAGAAAAGCTATCGATATGGCAGCTTCGCCAGACGAAGCATGAGGGGAGTGACCGTCGCCCTGACAATGGCAGCAACAGTCCTGTCAGCGTGTGGCAGCAGCGACGCCGTCAGCGAGGAGCCGAAGCCGGTCGTTGACCCGGTGGTGCCCGTCGTGACGCCTACGACGCTCGAGCTGACACGCTCGGAGCAGGTGATGGTGACGCAGAGCAACGCCTTCGCCTTCAACCTCTTCAAAGTGGCAACGGCCGAGGAGGGTCCGAAGAGCATGATTCTCTCACCCATCAGCATCACCTACGCCCTGGGTATGCTGAATAACGGCGCTGCGGGTGCCACGCAGGAACAGATCAACAAGGTCTTAGGATTCGGCGAGACGGGTGCCGATAGCATCAACGCCTTTTGCTACAAGATGTTGCAGATGGCGCCGCAGCAGGACCCGCTGACGAAGGTGATGATTGCCAACACCATCTACATGAACAAGGGCTACGAGCTGCTGTCGGCGTTCGTGGAGAAGGCACGGGCGTTCTACGCTGCCGAGCCGGAGACGCGCGACTTCGCCGACGGCCGGACGATGGACGTCATCAACCGCTGGGCCAGCGACCATACGGAGCAGATGATCCAGAAGGTGCTCGACGAGGACACGTTCAACCCCGACGCCGTCAGCTACCTGCTGAACGCCATCTACTTCAAGGGCACGTGGACCAAGACGTTCGACAAGGCGCTGACCATGAAGGAGAAGTTTGACCGTAGAGGCGTGGACGGCAAGGCGCTCCCGGTCGAGATGATGCACCAGACGTCGGCCTTCGACTATGGCGAGACCAGCACGTGTCAGGTGCTGCGCCTGCCCTACGGCAACGGTGCCTACCAGATGACCATCCTCCTGCCCAAGGACGGCGACAGCGCGCTGCCCCAGGTGCCGACGGCCGAGGAGTGGGACCAGCTGAGCCGGAAGATGAGCAGCCGCGAGGTCGACGTGAAGCTGCCCCGTTTCGAGACAAAAACCGATATGGGACTGGTGCCCGTGATGATGAAGCTCGGCATGACGGATGCCTTCAGTAGGGACTTCGCCGACTTCCGCTACTTCTGTAACGAGCCCACCTTCATCAGTCTGATGAAACAGGTGGCGAAGATCAAGCTCGACGAGGAGGGCACCGAGGCTGCCGCCGTCACCGTCATCGGCCTCGAAAAGGCCACCGCCGTGGGACCGGAGCCACAACCCATTGCCTTCCACGCCAACCACCCGTTCCTCTACGTCATCAGCGAGCGCCAGACGGGTGCCGTCTTCTTCATCGGATGCTATATAGGAGATTGAGAAATTGGGAAATTGAGAATATGAGAACAGGCGTATTTGTCGGGACGTTCGACCCGTTTACTATCGGACACGACAGCATTGTCAGAAGGGCGCTGCCGCTCTTCGACAGGCTGGTCATCGGCGTCGTCGGCGACAACGTCCATAAGCCGGGCATGAGTCCCGCCAAGGAGCGCGTCGACGCCATCGCCAGCGTCTATGCCGACGAGCCGCGTGTCAGCGTAAAGATTTTCGAGGGCCTGGCCATGGACTTCGCCCGCCAGGAGGACGCGCAGTTCATCGTTAAGGGTGTGCGCAGCGTCAGCGACTTCGAGTACGAACAGTGGCAGGCCGACTTCAACCGTCGGCTGGGTGGCATCGAGACCATCCTGCTCTACTGTGAGCCGGAGCTGGCGAGCGTCTCGAGCAGCGCCCTCCGCGAGCTGTCGCACTTCGGTGTCGACGTCAGTCAGTTCCTGCCGAAGAAATAATGAGAGATTATGATTACATATAACGCTGAGGGGGTGAAGTTCCCCAAGATCAAACGACGCGAGACGACGGCCTGGATCAGGCGCGTGGCCGACACCTACGGGAAGAAGGTCGGCGAGGTGGGCTATCTGTTCTGTGACGACGAGCACATCCTCGAGGTGAACCGCGAGTACCTCGGGCACGACTACTACACGGACATCATCACCTTCGACTACTGCGAGGACGACACGCTGAACGGCGATCTCGTCATCTCGCTCGACACCGTGCGCACCAACGCCGAGATGCTGGGCAAGGACTACGACGAGGAGCTGCACCGCGTCATCATACACGGCATCCTGCACCTCTGCGGGCAGAACGACAAGGGGCCCGGAGAGCGAGAACAGATGGAAGCCGCCGAGGACCGGGCGCTAGCGCTGAGATAATGAGTAATGAGTAATTCGTAATTGCTGCGCCATATAACATATACCGAAATACCAAAACCAAAAACCTAAAACAGTATGAAACAATCGCTATTCACCCTCTTCGTGGTACTGCTTGCCGCGCTGCAAGTCAATGCCTACAAGAAGGACGAGAAAGTGTACGTAAAAGTCGACAACAAGGATCGCAACATCGTCGTCTTCACACCCAACAAGATGGAGGAGAATATGCCGCTGTTCATCGTCACCCACGGCATGAACCAAGATCCTGAGTACCAGTACGGTTCCGACAAGATGTACGAGATGATCGACACAGCAAAGTTCGTCGTCGCCTACCTGCGCAGCGACGGCACTACGTGGAACTGCTGGGGCACAAACGACCAGACCTTCGTCACCAAGGCCATCGACGAGATGTACACCCGCTACGGCATCGACAAGGACCGCGTCTACTGGACGGGATTCTCCATGGGCTCGATGCTGCTGCACAGTAGTATCGGCAACATGCAGAACAAGATAGCCGCCTTCGCACCGACGAGCGGCATCATGCAGAACTCCACGCCGTGGAACAACTGCAAGAAGCCTGTGAACCTGCTCGAGGTCATTGCCTACGGCGACAGCACGTTCAAATACAAGGAATACAACATCCACAGCTACATAGAGAACTATGCCAAGCACGACAAGCACACGCGCTACAGCAAGACCATCGGCTACAAGGCAAAAACTGGCAACTGGCAGGACGGCGACCTGGAGAAATGGACCGGCGGCCCCAACGGCGGCGAGGTGTGGCTCTACTCCTATAACAACGGCGGCCACTGGCCATCGGACCAGAACCGCTTCCTCATCTGGAACTTCTGCAAGCGCTTCACGCTGAACCAGCCCACGGCGAAAATTACCGTGCCCGACGGCGAGACGACACACGCCTGCTTGGCGCCGAAGGGCTCGTTCCAGTTCCCTGACATCACGATGACCGCCACGGCCAAGGCAGCACTCACCACCGGCAAGATCGAGAAGGTGGCGTTCTACGACGGGAATACGCTCATAGACACGAAGACGGAGGCACCCTACGAAGTCACGCTGGCCACGCCGAAAACCGGCACACACCTCCTGCGCGCCGAGGCCACCGACGACAAGGGCAAGACGGGCGAGTACTCGTGTACGGTGAACTACACGGAGTCGACGAGCTCGTACAACTTCTACACCCGCTTCAAGGCCGAGGGCATCGTGCCACAGGACTGGTACGTCAGCAACGGCTCGACGAAGCGCATCGGCGGCGGACTGGCCTTCGCCAGCGGCAACAGGACGCTACGCTTCACCAACTCCACCCGCGCCTTCGAGTACGGTCTGCTTATCCAGAACACCGCGGGCAAGGCGAAAGCCGCCTGGGCGAAGTTTGGCGACAAGACGGGCCGCTCGACGCTGACGCTGAACTACGGCCGTTACGCTCTGAAGTACAAGATCTGCAGCTGGAACCAGGCAACGCCGAAGCCCGTCACCATCGCCATCGAGAAGGCCGACGGCACAGAGGTGGCCTCAACGGTCTATACGCCCACAGCGAACATCGGCAACAACGTGGCCAACAAGTTCTCGTCCAGCCTGGCTACCTTCGAGTTTGACATCCCGGAGACGGGCAACTACGTCATCGTGTTCTACGCCGATGCGACGAAGAACGCCGACTTCGTGCTGGGACAGGTGAACCTCCAGGTAAAGAGTTTCACGACGGGCATCATTTCAATTGATAATGGAAAATTGACAATTGATCATGAAGCTGGCGCGTGGCACGACCTACAGGGCCGCCGTGTCCAAAACCCGCGCAAGGGTGGAGTCTATATCCTCAATGGAAAGAAGGTCGTGATGAAGTAACTCCCTGGTTTAGGAGCGACCGAAGAGCCACTTCTTGAAGAAGGGGCTGATACGCAGGATGTTCGACGTGATGATACTGAAGCCGATAACCAGTAGTGCTATCAGTACCGAGAGTGTCGTGTCGATAGCGAAGTTGTGGTGGTAGTGGTTGAAGAAGGTGCCGATGGTTGGCAGGTTCGGCATGAAAAGGTAGTGTATGAGGTAGATGTCCAGAGTCCGCCGTCCGATGTACTGGAGTGAGGCTCCGACGACCGTCATCTTCGTGAAGTACTTGGCATAGTGACGGAAGTACATGAACACTATTGTCAGCAGGATGAACCGTCCCAGCGTCAGCGGAATGACGGCCCACGTCATGCGCAGCCAGTGCCACTTCTGGGCATCAAGCCATGCGAAGATAACCACGAATATGATGGTTGGGAAGAACCACTTCGAGTCCATGATGCGCTGTGCCTGCTGCCAGTAGCGGTGTACAACGTTGCCGTAGAGGAAGAAGGGGAAGTAAAGGAACAATTGTCCTAAACTGCTGTAGCCCATAAACTCACTTATTTCACCCTTGTATCCTGCCGCCCATGAGAAATAATTCGGCTGATAGCATGTGTCGTAGAATACCAGCGAGACGAGGAACAGCACGGTGATGGGTAGCCACGACGGCATCTTGGGAAAGCGTTTCTGCAGCCAGCTCTCAAAGAAGCAGAACAGGTAGTAGACCACGAACATATAGAGCAGGACTATGGTGAACCAGTAGCCGCCTTTATAAACCTCCCCTAACCATTTCATTGCCGTCGGTCCGAACTTCTTTCCCAGAATGGCTGTGGCGAAAAGAAAGAATACAATCGTCGGCACCGTTTGCACACGGATCTTCTTCAGTAGCAGCGTCTTCAAGGTGCCCCAGTTCCATACCTGGCTCGCTTTGTAGGCTAAGAATCCGCTGACGAAGAAGAACAGCGGCATACGGAACATCACTAAGAACTGCAGCGACGTTGAGTGTTTTAACACCTCGCCAAAGGCCATGCCAGCCACATGATTGGCCACCACCATAATCATGGTAAACCCGCGGAGGGCGTCGAGCCACTCTAAACGCGGCTTCTTCTGAACGTTTGTCTCCATCTTTTCCGATATTTGCGGCAAAGATACATAAATTTTCTTGTTTTCCGCCAATTTCCGTATAAAAACGTTACTATTAACCTCATTTCCTTGGCCAATCCGCAAAAAACAATTATCTTTGCAAACAATTATCGTATTGTAAACAGAACGAATCATGGAGAACGAAAAGATAGTCTATGTAGGCATGAGTGCCGACATTATACACCCCGGACATCTGAACATCCTACACGAAGCCCAGAAGTACGGACGCGTCATCGTTGGCGTGCTGACCGACGCCGCCATCGCCAGCTACAAGCGTCTGCCCTACCTGAGCTACGAGCAGCGGTCGCTGATTGTCAGCGACCTGAAAGGTGTGTCGGAGGTGGTGCCGCAGACGACGCTCGACTACCGGCCCAACCTGGAGCGCATCAGACCCGACTACGTGGTGCATGGCGACGACTGGAAACAGGGCGTCCAGGCAAAGACGCGCCAGCAGATCATTGACAAGCTGGCAGAATGGGGCGGACAGGTGATTGACGTGCCCTACACCAAGGGCATCTCGTCGACAATGCTTAATGAACGTCTCAAGGAGATTGGCACCACGCCCGACGTCCGTCTGAAACGCCTGCGCCGCCTGATTGGGGCGAAGAAGATAGTGCGCTTCTGCGAGTCGCACAGCGGACTGACGGGACTCATCATCGAGAACACCTCTGTGACAAGGAACAACATGAAACAGGAGTTCGACGGTATGTGGGCCAGTTCGCTGACCGA
This sequence comes from Prevotella sp., assembly GCA_016285245.1. Classification (GTDB taxonomy): domain Bacteria; phylum Bacteroidota; class Bacteroidia; order Bacteroidales; family Bacteroidaceae; genus Prevotella. The sequence continues at coordinate 70,740 of JAEEQH010000006.1, read as the reverse complement.
CTCGACGTCGAAAGGCAAACCTGATATTGAGGCCGTCGACCTGACAACTCGTCTGCACGACCTGAACGATGCATTGGAAGTAACGACGAAACCCATCATATTTGACGGCGACACTGGCGGTAAGCCTGAGCATCTCGCTTTTACAGTACGCACTTTAGAGCGATTAGGCATCTCGGCCATCATCATCGAGGACAAGGTGGGACTGAAGAAGAACTCGCTCTTTGGGACGGAAGTGAAGCAGGAGCAGGACACCATTGAAGGTTTCTGCGAGAAGATTCGTACTGGTAAACGCGCACAGATTACCAACGACTTCATGGTGATAGCCCGCATTGAGAGTCTCATTGCCGGCAAAGGTATCGACGATGCGATGAAACGGGCCTTGGCCTATATCGAAGCTGGTGCTGACGGCATCATGATACACAGCAAAGAAAAGACGGGTGACGACATTAAGGAGTTCTGTCAGCAACTGCGCTCAAAGAACGCCACAATCCCCATCGTGGTAGTGCCGACGACCTATAACCACATTACAGAGGACGAGCTGGCCGAGTGGGGTGTTAACATCGTTATCTATGCCAACCACCTCCTGCGCGCCGCCTACCCCGCCATGGTGCGTTGCGCAGAGACCATCCTGGAGAACGGCCGTTCGTTAGAGGCCAACGACCTCTGTATGCCCATCAGTGAGATACTGGAACTTGTCCCCGGAACAAAATAGGGTAGCGCTATGCAGAAGATTGTACATGGTACACAATTCCTGAATGAATACCTGTCAGACTGTATGAAGGTACTGCTGGTCTGCGGCAGCTCCTTCGACCAGTTGCCCATCAAGGACGACATCACGGGAATCGACCGCCCGTACGTCGTCTTCGACCAGTTCACGTCGAACCCGTTGTACGAAGACGTGAGCAAGGGCGTCCGACGGTTCCGCGAAGAGCGCTGCGACGCCATCCTCGCCGTAGGCGGCGGCAGTGCCATCGACGTGGCGAAGTGCATCAAGCTGTTCAGCGGCATGACCGACGACAAGCTCTACCTGGAACAGGAGTATCGCCACAACAACGTGAAGCTCATCGCCATCCCCACGACGGCAGGCACGGGCTCGGAGTCCACACGCTATGCCGTCATCTACTACGAGGGAAAGAAACAGAGCGTCACCCACGACAGCATCGTCCCCGACATTGCCATCCTGGAGCCGAGCGTCCTCAAGAGTCTGCCCGCCTACCAGAAGAAGTGTACCATGCTCGACGCCCTCTGCCAAGGCATAGAGTCGTGGTGGTCGGTCAACTCGACGGCCGAGAGTCAAGCCCTGTCCAGAAACGCCATCGAGACCATCGTCCGCCACTGGAAACGCTATATCTTTGACGGCGACGAGGAGTCGGCGGAGGCGGTGATGAACGCCGCCAACATTGCGGGACAGGCCATCTGCATCACCCAGACCACGGCGGCGCACGCCTTCAGCTACAAGATCACCTCGCTCTACGGACTACCCCACGGCCATGCCGTTGCCGTCTGCCTGCCCGAGATCTGGGAGTATATGCTGGGCCACATTGACGACTGCATAGACACCCGCGGACACGTCTACCTGAAGGACATCTTCGCACAGATTGCCATGGCCATGGGCTGCCATTCGGCCGAAGCGGCCATCGGCAGCTTCCGCGAGATGCTGAACGTCCTGGGAACGCTGAACCCCGTCTCCGCCGACAAGGCGCACGACCTGGAGATCCTCTCGAAGACGGTGAACCCCATCAGACTCCGCAACAACCCCGTCAGCCTCGACGAGAAGAGCATCCGCGCCCTCTACGACCAAATCGTCCACACCAAATAATCTCTCAATCCCTCAATCCCTCAATCTCTCAATTTCTCAATCTCTCAATCAAAAAGATGGAAGTCACAAAAGAACTACAGCCACAATGGAATAGCATAATTCTTGATGTACTAAGCGAGTTTATTAATATCTGTAAGCATCACGGATTGACATATTACTGCGCTTATGGTACGGTTATTGGTGCTGTACGCCACCATGGGATGATACCATGGGATGATGACATTGATGTCTATATGCCACGTCCAGACTATGAGCGGTTTTTAGATATTACCTCGAAAATAGATTTGGGGAACTACGAGGTCGTCTCACCCTACACGAACAACAGTTATCCGCTTTATTTCGCAAAAATGTGTAATAAACGGACAACACTTATTGAGGTTGCAGATACCCCTTGCGTCATAGGGTTGTATATTGATATATTCCCACTCGACGGAGCTTCTGACAATCTCGATGAAACAAGAACAATGATAGCTCAATTTATGAAGATAAGGAATAAACTTGAAGCTATCTCTACTCATAACAAGTTTGGTGATTATCTGAAGCTGGCTCTACAACCCAAAGAGTGGGGACGTTTTGTTTACAAAACCTATGGCTTTTTCTTCCGAAATAGTTATCGTAAAAAATTACTATTACAACTTGAGGCTATAGCTCATAAGTACAATTACAATGAATCCAATTACGTTGCCATGTACTTTGGATGTTATGGAAAGAAAGAAGTCTTTCCTAAGTCCTGGTTGAAGAATACAGCCCAGTGTGATTTCGAAGGAACGACCGTTGACTTGCCAGGAGAATTTGAAAAATATCTTGAGCACTATTATGGAGATTATATGCAACTTCCCCCAGAAAGTGAGAGAGTACCCCGTCATCAAAAAGCATTTTTTAATCTTGAGGAGCGTCTCCCTGATGACATAGCCTTATCCCATATAAGGCGATGACAACCAGTATATATTAATTTTTTAGGAGTAATGAAAGTTATTAATATTAATTCTGGGTTGGGCAATCAGATGTTAGCCTATTGTGTGGTTTTATCCATTCAGAAAGAAAATCCGACAGACACCTGTTATATTGAGACAATCATATACGATATTCCTGAATGTAATAAAGTTATTTCGCAATGGTACGGATATGAACTAGAGAAAATATTCAATGTAAAAACGCCAAATGTGAAATCACTATTCACGGAAGAACAATGGCAGAGTATTATCAATGAAGTAAAAGCATCAGAGTTCTGGGATAAGAAATGGAATTATGCGCCAAACATTTGTAACGCCCTCAATCATGCGGGTCTTCATCTGATAAACAAAAAGGGAGATTATCTTGACCCCAATAGCATTACATATAAAGAAACGTATTCACTAATACGCCAATGGAAAATCAAGTTCCTCTTCAAAACCAGTTTGGGTGCTCATTTGCGGTATTGGTACAACAAAAAACATGAGGAAAAACTGAAGAATATAAGAGCTTATCCAGAGCGACTGTTCTTGAAAACCGATGAGGACATCTTTACGGGTATGTGGTTGGAATTCATGTACCGTGGCAACCATATTGAGAAAATCCATGACGACATCCTCAAAACATTTGTTTTTCCGCCATTTGATACTGAAAAGAATATAGAATTTGCGAAGTTTTTGGATTCTTGCAATTCTGTTTTTATTCATGCGCGTCGTGGAGATTCTCTACAAGCGAACAGTTATTGCTATAAATATGGCTATTTCCAGAGAGCTGTCAGATATATAAAAAAGCATATAGACCATCCTGTTTTTGTTTTCTTCACTAATACTGGTAGCATTGAATGGTGTAAAGAGAATTCGAGAATTTTCGGATTGGATTATTCGAAAGATCAAGTATATTTTGTTGATTGGAATATTGGGGAAGATAGTTTCCGAGATATGCAATTGATGACCCATTGCAAGCATGGAATTATTACAAATAGTTCATTTGGTTGGTGGGGGGCATATCTTATCCAAAATCCTAATAAGATAACAATTTCGCCCTCTCTTGAAATTAATACGACTCATCATTTCTGATATAACGTTTGAATTTTTGCAATTGAAATGGATAGTTTGAAGCAGAAGACAGCGAAAGGTCTGTTGTGGGGAGCGTTGAACAATGGCACGACTCAGGTATTGAATCTTGTCTTAGGCATATTTCTTGCGCGACTACTTACGCCATCAGATTATGGCATTGTGGGGGTGTTAACCATTTTTTCTGCCATAGCAGCCATGTTGCAGTCAAGTGGGCTAGGCACTGCGCTCATCAACATAAAGAAACCCACAGACAATGATTATAACGCCGTTTTCTGGTTCAATATCCTAGTAAGTCTTTCTCTGTATACTATTTTGTTCTGTTGTGCGCCTTTCATCGCCGACTTCTTTCATCAACCATGCCTTGTGAATGTTTCACGAGTCCTTTTCTTAAGTCTACCAATATCTGCTTTAAGTATCTCAAGTGGTACCTACCTGATAAAAAACATGATGAATCGTGAAATTGCAATTATTGGGATATCATCAATCTTTTTATCTGGCATCACAGGTATCATATTGGCATATAACGACTTCTCGTATTGGAGTTTGGTTGGCCAACAACTGGTTTTAGTCACATCTCTTACTATCGGACGCTTCATTTTTGTAAGTTGGAGACCATTGTTGAAAATTGATTTTACGCCAGTAAAGCGTATGTTTTCATTCTGTATAAACATACTAGGCACCAACATCATTCTTGTTATTAATACCCATATTCTGACTTTCATTTTTGGCCGCATTTTACCAATTAACACTGTCGGCTATTATTCTCAGGCCAACAAGTGGAACAATATGGCAAGGGGAACAATAACAGACACTGTTGGTCAGATAGCCCAAACAGTCTTTGTGTCGGTCTCAGATGAGCGTGAGCGAGAGATTCGTGTTTTCAGGAAGATGCTGCGTTTTACTGCCTTCCTCTCATTCCCTGCGATGTTGGGATTCGCAATGGTGTCGAATGAGTTTATATTGCTGACCATTGGCGAAAAGTGGCGGGAGAGTATCATTCTGCTTCAGATTTTATGTATTGGAGGTGCATTTATGCCTTTAAGTTCGTTATATCATAATCTGATAATCTCCAGTGGACGGTCTGATTTATATATGTGGTGCAACATTGGTCAGATGGTTATACAGCTAATATTGGTGCTACTGTTTTATTCCAAAGGAATCATTGCCATTGTAAGTGCCTACACTATCCTGACTATTCTTTGGCTCGGTGTATGGCAAGTACTGGCAACTCGGTTGGCAGGAATACGCCTACTTGATGTTCTAAAAGACATCGTTCCGTTCTTAGTGGTGAGTCTGCTTGTAATGACTATTACTTATATCTCTACCGCTAATATCACCAACTTAGTTCTTCTTCTCGGCGCCCGTATCCTGATGGCCGTCGTGCTCTATGCTGGCATGATGAAACTGCTACGGGCGAAGGTGATGGAGGAATGTATCGACTTCATCAGGAAGAAGAAATAGTTATCGGCCAGCCATTGATTACGTCCGGCCGAACAGCCACTTCTTAAGGAAAGGACTGATACGTAGGATATTGGAGGTGATGATACAGAAGCCGATGATGATAAGTCCCAATATAAGCGACAAAGTGGTGTCGATGACGAAATTGTGACGATACTTCACGAAGAACTCACCGATGTTCGGCAGGTTTGGCATAAAGAGCATATGTAACAGATAGATGTCAAGCGTACGTCTACCTATATATTGCATTGATGCGCCGATAACTGTCCGTTGAGTAAAGTATTGCTGGTAGTGTCGGAAGTACATGAAGACGATTGTCAGCAATGTGAAGCGGGCCAAAGTAAGCGGAACGATAGCCCAGGCCATCCGTAAGAAGTGCCATTTCCTCGAATCCAGACCCGCAAAGATGAGTACAACCATGATGATCGGAAAGAACCACTTATAGTCGAACACCTTCTGAGCCGTGTCCCAGTAACGTCTGACAATGTTGCCATAGAGAAAGAAGGGGAAATAGATAAAGAGCTGGTTGAAGCTTGTGTAGTTGATGAACATATTGGGAGGCCCCCTGTGTCCGAACGCCCAGGAAAAGTACTTGGGCTGATAGCAGGTTTCGTAAAAGCACATGGATATGACAAACAGCAATAAAATGGGGAGCCACGATGGTATCTTTGGACATATTTTCTGTAACCAACTCTCAAGGAAACAGAAGAAGTAGTAAACGATAAACATATAGAGCAGTACGATCGTGAACCAATACCCGCCCTTAGCCGTAAGACCCAGCCAATTCATCACCGTTGGCCAAAATTTGTCGCCAATGATGGCCGCACCTATTAAGAAGAAGACGATGGTAGGGATTGTTTGTACTCGGACCTTTTTTAGCAGTTGTTCACCAAGTGTTCTAAACGTCCATATTTGTGAAGCGCGGTAGGCCAGGAATCCACTCACGAAGAAAAAAAGCGGCATACGGAACAGCACAAAGAACTGCATGGATGACGATGCTTGGTTTGGTAGCGTGAAGGCGAAGTTACATACATGATTCGCCACTACCATAATCATCGTGAATCCCCTTAATGCATCCAACCACTCTAAACGAGGCTTCTTTACAACTGCTTCCATAGGTAACTATTCTTTTGTTGGCACGAGATAGCGATAATCATAGATCTGCATAATGGGATAAAGTAGGGCACGGGCAAAGTTAACAAAACCTCTGCCTTCAGTATAGAACAGATGATGTCGGTGCTTGACGAAAAGGAACGAAAGTCTTAGCAAATTTAACAATCCAGGCTTACCCTCGAGTTCGCAGATGCGAATGGAGTCTTGATATGCCTCTGAGTGTGCTCCACGGATGTCCTTTAGCATATGTTTGCGTTGACGAAAAGTGCTATACAAATAAGGCTGTACGGTTTTGAAATGGCGAGCAGACCACCAGAGCAGATACAGCCCATTAGCTATGGAAGGTTTACGACGTCTGTCGTAGTCGTACTCTGAAATGGTTGTTGCAGCGGCATAGCGGCGTTGGTGTACTAGAACCTCATTGCACACGACAATCTCATCGCAAGCTGCCGCCGTAACGCCAAGAACAACATCATAAACCGTTCCGTAATCAGTAGCGTCGACATTGGGCAGCATATCCAACAGCTTGCGTTGGAAAAGCATGGAATGACCAAGGACTGACGCATATAGCAGTCTCGGCAGGCGGTAGTTAGGTACACGCTCGTCGTAGTCGACATAAGCGCCATCTTCGGAGAACGGTTTCGTACGACAGGAGCAGAGTAGGTTCGTGCCTATCGTTGCGACCATTTTCTCCAGTTTCTGTAATTCCCAGATATCGTCCTGGTCACAAATAGCTATGAGATCTCCTGTTGCCCTCCTCATGGCACTGAAAAAATTCCCGTTCACCCCATGGGTGGCCTCGTTCTGGTAAAGTTTGACGAAAGGATACTTCTGACAATACTCCCTGACGATGTCGATCGTTTGATCTGTTGAACCATCGTCTTGGACAATCACCTCGAAGGGGGTGAGCGTCTGCTCGACAACCGTATCCAGTTGCTCACGCAGGAAACGCATACCATTGTAGGTGCACAACACCACAGAGATCCTCATTCCTGTCATACTACTTCTTAAAAAAGGATTTCTTATACAAACGCTTGACAACTAGATAGACTGCATACAGGAGTCGACGCGAGCAATGATGACAAAACAGACTATGCAGACAGCGAAAGAGTGGAATACTTGGGCGATAATGACTACGCTCGTCAATCTCTTTGCGTGAGAGTCCTACCTGTAATGCAGAGTGGTACGTCTGCAACATTCCCAGTTCGTATGGGAAACGGAAGACTCCCTTTTGGTCGTTCTTTGCCAAAAAGTCTCCAACAAGGGAGTTAGCATCAATAAAGGAATTGATGTTCTTTCGGTTCAATCCAGAGGCAAATGTTCCACTATCGTTTATGCGATAATAATAGATGATGTCATCAATGCATGAACGTGTTGCATAGAACATGAGTCTGGCCATAATTGAATAGTCTTCGGCCATATTGATACCTTCTACAAAATCAATATGATAACTATCAAAGAGACTTTTTCGAATTAGTCTGGCCACAGCATTATGAGACACAGTGTTTTTGGCGAGAATCAAGCAGAGTGTGTCAGGACTCTCGCCATGATAAGGATATGTCGGTGTATTCAGACCAGTTGGTGTTAATCGGCATAAGGCGCCATCAACGATGTCTGCATTGGTCTTTTCCTGTTGTATATAGAGCTTTTCTACCGCGTCTGTTGTTATGACATCATCGCTGTCTACAAACATCACATAGTCACCAGTAGCTGCAGCTAACGCGATGGAACGGGTTGCACCACTTCCACGATTAATTTCATTATGAATGATGCGGACTTGCTTTTCTCTATCCGGATAACGATTTATGACATCCTCTAGAACCTCTATGCTTTTGTCTGGCGAACAGTCATCCACAAAAATATACTCCAAATCCTTGTATGACTGTTCAAACAAGGAAACAGCGCATTCTTCTATAAACGGTTCAACGCCATAAACTGGGACTAGAATAGATACTTTCATCGGCTACAAAGGTACAAAAATAATGTGAATTACAAAAAAAGCAAATAAGAATTTTGTAGGTCTGAGGAAAATTATTACTTTTGCATACAATAAAAACGGAATGACGCAATGAAAAGCCCTTCAGAATTAGATGTTGCAGTTTTGCTCATTTTTTTTACGAGAACAGAAACGCTCGCAAGAACATTTGATGCAATAAGAAAAGCGCGACCGTCTAAACTCTTCTTATACCAAGATGGCCCTCGTAACCCAGAGGAAGCAAAAAAGATAGAGGCTGCAAAACTAATTGTTGATGACAGCCAGATAGATTGGGAGTGTGAAGTGGTACGAAACTACCACGAAGAGAACTCAGGTGCATGGGCCTCAAATTTTGCAGCTCATCAGTGGGCTTTTTCTATGGCAGACAAATGTATTGTCTTAGAAGACGACTCAACTCCAGTGGTATCCTTCTTTACTTTTTGCAAAGAGATGCTGGACAGGTATGAGAATGACAAGCGAGTGACGATGATTTCCGGGTTTAATTTTGAAGAAAATACGCCCGATGTTCCTTACGATTATTTCTTTACGACAGTTTTTTCAATATGGGGATGGGCTAGTTGGAGCAGGGTTGTACTAAATTGGGAAATCGGTTATCCCGTTATGGATGATTGCTTCAATAAGCGACAACTGGAACAATTAGTCAAACGACATCATGGGCGACACGAAATGCTAAAGAAATTGGAAAAGCACCATGCTGCGGGAAAACCCATTTATGAAACGCTCTTTTGGTCATATAACATGCTAAATTCCGGCCTTACAATCATGCCTACGCGCAACTTAATAACTAATTCCGGTATCTCAGAAGAGTCTGCCCATTTTCAAGTACAATACAGGACTCTCCCCAAAAGTGCTAAGCAGTTAATGACAATGAACAACCATGAAATGACGTTCCCACTAAAACATCCCAAATATGTTATAGAGAATGTAGAGTATGGTCAGCGAATAGCGCGTTTAATGGCATGGGGACATCCGTGGATTAAGATCAAACGCAGTGTAGAGGAATTGTTTCTCAACCTGCGCTATGGAAACTTTAAGCGTATAAATCAAGCAATTGTTCACCGATTAAAGAAAATGTCGGGGAACTATGATTATATCTAAAACGATGGAAAGAATTTTCGCCCCCATCCTACTCTTTGCATACAACAGGCCTGATCATCTGAAGAAGTGCGTCAATTCTTTGCTTGCCAATACGCTGGCTAAGGAAAGCGATTTGATGGTATTCTCGGATGCCGCCAGAACCGTCGCTGACAGGGAACGCGTCGGACAGGTGCGCAACTATCTGCGTACCATCACCGGCTTCCGCCACATCACCATCGTCGAGCGTACGGAGAACTGGGGACTTGCCAAATCCATCATCGACGGCGTCACCAAGACGCTGGAGCAATACGACCGCGTCATCGTCGTGGAAGACGACCTGATACTGGCACCTTATTTCCTGCAATTCATGAACGACGCCCTGGAAGTATACAAGGACGAGGACCGCGTGGGACATATCCAGGCTTGTGACTTTACGAATAATCCGTCGCTGCCCGAGACATTCCTCATCAAATGGACGGGCAGCTGGGGATGGGCCACGTGGCGAAGGGCGTGGAAGCACTTCAATCCGAACGGACAGGAGTTGCTTGACGAGTTGAAGCGGAGGAACCTGACTCGACAGTTCGATTTCAATGGACGCTATGGTTATACACAGATGCTGTCTCGTCAGATAGAGGGGAGAAACGACTCGTGGGCCATCCGATGGAACGCATCGCTGTTCCTGAAGGACATCCTCTCGCTGAACGTCGGACGGTCTTTGGTGAAGAACACCGGCTTCGACGGCAGTGGCACGAACTGCGGGGGTGGCGGACTCTACGACTGCACCCTTTGGACGGCGCCTATACACGTGGAGCGCATCACACCGCCGGCAGAGAACCTGGAGGCACGTCACGCCTTCGAACGCTATTACCACCAAACCAATTCCGTGTGGGCGAAAGCCGTCAGGCGTCTGAAACGTACGCTGAAGGGCGACTTCGGAGCCTGACATAATTACACGACACAATCCCATGAGCCTTCGATGAAAACCATCTCCGTCGTCATGGCCACCTTCAACGGTGCCGAACACTTGAAAGAGCAGCTGGACTCCATACTTCGACAGAGCCTAGCTCCCGACGAGATTATCATACAGGACGACGGATCCACCGACACGACCCTTGACATCGTCCGGGACTACGCGAAGGCCGACAGCCGCATCAAACTCTTTGTCAACGATGCCGAGCATGGCATCAACAACAACTTCTTCGGAGCCATACAAAAGGCCACCGGCGACTACATCGCCATCAGCGACCAGGACGACATATGGGTTGACGACAAGCTGAAGTGGCAGATGGAAGCCATCGGCGAGAAGCTCCTCTGCTCTGGATTCTCCATGCCCTACCCCAGCCGTAACCGCGACGTTCGCATACCCAACCACCACCTGCTACGCCTGCTCTTTATAGGCAGTTCAATGCCGGGGCACACGTTGTTCTTCGACAGAAAGCTCCTGGAGCGCATACCCGATGCCGAGACGCTGAGGACCGTCAAGACCTACGACAACCTGCTGTCTATCGTCGCCGCTGCCTACGACAGCGTTGCCTACGTGGAGAAGCCTCTGGTACTTCACCGTCTTCATGCCGCCTCAGCCACCTACAACGGTCCCGTCAGCAACAGGAAGAGCATCGCCAATTTGTTCAGCCATGTGGTGAACGACTTCAGACTGTTCCGCGAATTGCGTCCAGAAGTGACAAGACGCCTCGGAATACTGCTGGAGTGCATGAAGAAGATGGACTCCACGGAAGCCGTTTACAGGGATGCCATCACAATGCTCACGCTTTTCGTCGGCAACTCACCAGGCAGTCTGCTACGACTGCAGCTATTCTGTGCCCGACACGCCGAACACCTGTTCTATGCCAAGGAACGGAAGTCGCTGGTGACGATGCTGCGTGGGTTATACTTCCCATTCTCGTGTTACGAATACTACAGGTACCTGAGCCATAGCAGAAAAAGTTATCTGCCCTTGCGTTGAAACATGACACTATCCATCATCATACCTGCCTACAACAGAGAGGCAACTATTGCCGACACGCTGGAATCGATATTCCGGCAACGGGGACACGACCTCGACTATGAGGTCATCGTCGTCGATGACGCGTCAGCAGACCGTACTGCCGCCATCTGCAGACACATCGCCGCTGAAAACCCGCAGTTGCACGTGCTCAACGGACAGCACGCTGGTCCAGGAGGTGCCCGTAACATGGGGCTGGCTCATGCCCGTGGCACGTATATATGGTTCATCGACTCCGACGACTTCGCGGAAGAAGGTGCTTTCGCCGTCTTGCAAAAGGAGATGACTCAGGGCTACGATGCCATTGCTTTCTGTAGCGCAAATCTTATTCATGGCGAGAAGGTGCGCAGGACGTCCTACCGGGATATGGCGGGACAGGTGGTAACGGGATCGCAGTTCCTCTCAAACATCATTGATTGTAGTCTGCTGAGACTCAAGTCGCGCTTCTCGCCAGCAGTCATGACTTTTCTTTTCAAGAGAGATTTCTTATTGAGCCAACAATTATCCATGCTACCGTACATCTACCATGAGGACTTGGAATTTACTCCCAGAGTGCTGATGGCTGCCCAGAAGGTTCTTGTCCTTGACGATATCCTCTATCTGGTCTATCCGACTCCTGGCTCTATTGTCAGGTCGATTAATCAGAAGAAAGGATACGACAATCTGACGGTGGTGAGACACCTCTATGACTACGTACAAAAGGATCCTTCAGAGTACGACCGCAAACTATATATCATCATGAGCATTGCTTTCTGTAACTCGTTGGAAGAGATTTGGAAAGCAAGAGCTCATCATGAGAAGAAATACATAGATGACTTGCGTACCAATAGTATGGTCTATCGCAGGGTGCTTGTGCGCTCGCGTTACGGGAAATACTTGCTCATGGCTCTTGTCCTTAGAGTAGTCCCGTCCTTACTAGTTCCCTTATACAATAGATATCTCAAGAATCTCAGGCTGAGACACTGATTAGCGGAAATCGACCAGAATACGGAATACACGGCCGGGGGCTTCGTGCCACCGTTGGAGAGCCTCTGCAGCCTTCTCCGGGGCAACGACAGCCGAGACAAGGCGGTCGGTGGGGCAATCGCCGCGACGCAGGTAGCGAATAACAGCACGGAAGTCACTGGGCAGGGCGTTACGCGAGCCGCGGATGTCAAGCTCCTTCTGGACAAAGAACTTCGTCGTGAGACTGATGTCACCAGGGGCGTAGCCTATGCAGACGACGCGACCGGTAAAGGCCACCTCATTGATGGCGGTCTGGTAAGTGGGGCTGGCACCTACAGCCTCAACCACCACGTCGGGACCGCAGCCGTCAGTAAGACGCGACAGGGCGTCGTGGACATTCTCCGTGGCGGAGTTGACGGTGGCGGAGGCACCCAGTTCACGGGCCAGGGCGAGTTTCTCGTCGTCGATATCCATGGCGATGACCGTTGCGCCGCGCAGCGAGGCACGGACGATGGCACCCACACCAATCATGCCGCAGCCGATGACGAGCACGATGTCGGAGTCGGTGACCTGAGCACGGTCGACGGCATGGAAGCCGACACTCATCGGCTCGATGAGGGCCACGTCGCGCTGGGCCAGTCCGTCGGCGGCAATCACCTTCTGCCAAGGTACACAGATGTACTCGCGCATGGCGCCGTGACGCTGCACACCGAGTGTCTCGTTGTGCTGACAGGCGTTGACACGGCGGTTACGACAGCTGGGGCAGTTGCCACAGGCCGTATAAGGGTCGACGGTGACCGTCTGGCCCACCTTTAAGCCTTCGGGAACATTGTCGCCCAGACTTTCGATGACGGCGCTGATCTCATGGCCGGGAATAACAGGACTGAGGGCCATCTGGTTACGGCCACGGAACGTGTTCAGGTCGGAGCCGCAGAAGCCTACATACTGCAGGCGCAGCAGCACCTCGCCAGCCTCAGGGGCGGGCATAGGGAGATCTATTACATCCAGCGTGAATGGGCTGGAAATCTGTAATGCTTTCATTCTTCTATTTCTTTTTTTAATTCTTACATTTTTACATTCTTACATCTTTCACTTCACCCTCGCCTGTTGATACGTACGGTATCCGTAGAGGGTGATAAAGATAAAGCTGATGAGCGGCAGCACGAACGATACGTTGACAGCCGGCCAGCCCAGGATGGTGCCCTGGTCGATGATGAGACCCTGTAGCGGGGGCATCAGGGCGCCGCCGACGATGGCCATCACCAGGAAGGCAGCACCCAGCGAGGTGTCTTCGTTGCTGACGTTCTCAAGGGCGATACCGTAGATGCTGGGGAACATGATCGACATGAACAGGCTGATGGCCACGAGGCTGATGAGACCAGCCATGCCCTCGATGCAGATGGCACCGATGGTACAGAGCGAGGCGCCGATGCCAAAGAGTCCCAACAGGCGCCGCTGGTTCACGTAGCGCATGATGAACGTGCCAACGAAGCGGCCAACGAGGTTCAGCGACATGGCACAGATATTAAACCGCTGAGCCGTCGCCTTGTCCATACCCAAGTGGTCGGCATACTGGATGATAAAGGTCCACACCATGATCTGTGCTGCCACATAAAGTACCTGTGCGGCCACGCCATTACGGTAGGTATGGTTGTGCCACAGGCGACGCAGCGTGTCATGGGCGCTACCCTGCTCGCCGTCGCCCTTCAGCTTGGGCATCTTCGTCAGGGCGATGATGATGAACATCACGAGCACCACTAGTCCGATGGCGACGTAGGGATCGCGAATGACGGCGAGGTCATGCAGGCGGATGCTGGCCTTCTCGGCCTCACTCAAGCCGTGGAAGATAACCTGTCCGGCGGCATCACGATGGTCGGAGATGAGGTTGGGCAGGACGATGAACGACGCTACGGCCATGCCCGACAGCGAGCCGACGGGGTTGAAAGCCTGTGCCAGGTTCAGTCGTCGGGTGGAGTTCTCCTTCGGACCCAGCGAGAGGATGAAGGGGTTGGCACTAGTCTCGAGGAACGCAAGTCCAAACGTCAGGATATAAAGCGACAGGCAAAAGAACGAGAACGCCTGGAACTGTGCAGCGGGTATAAACAGGAAGGCGCCCACGGCATAGAGGCAGAGACCAATGAGCACGCCGACTTTATACGAGTACTTGCGGATGAACAGGGCCGCTGGAACGGCCATTGTGGCATAGCCGCCATAGAAAGCAAACTGCACCATCGACGCCTTGGCGGCCGATATCTCCATCAGCGTCTGGAAGGCAGCCACAAGGGGGTTGGTGATGTCGTTGGCAAATCCCCACAATGCGAAGAGTGTGGTGATCAGTATGAAGGTAAACAGGTAGCGTTTCTCTACTAAAGGTCTTTTGGTGGTTGTCATGTGATGTTTTAGGTTTCAGTCTGGTTCTTATTCACTCATATTCTTTATATATGGCAGGTCGGGAAGCGGGCCGAACCCGTAGAAGTGCTGGGCATTCTCGCCGAGGAAGAGGCGTTTCTCGTCGTCGGTCAGTTCCGTGCTCTTCGTGATGAAGTCGTACGACATTCGATAGGTGATGGCGGTGATGGTGCGCGGGTAGTCCGAGCCCCACATCAGCCGGTCGATGCCCACCCAGTCAGCCGCCTGGCGGATGGCGCGCACGGCAGAGGGGTAAGGATAGAACTCCGCGTTAAAGAGCCACGTGATGCCGCCACTTTCTATCATCACGTTCTGGCCTTCCCGCGCCAGCTTCACCTGACTTTCGAAAGCGGGCGTGGTAACCATCCCGAAGTGGCCGATGGCAACCTTCAGTCGGGGACACTCCTGTATCACCTCAGCCATCTCGGCAATCTGCCGTGGGTCCTCGCCTAAGCACATCGACAGCACCATGCCCTGCTCCTCCATAAACTTGAAGATGGGCATAAGCGTATGCAGCGACGTCTTCATGCGGTGACCGGGGAAAGCGATACCGCGCAGGCCTGCCGCCTGCACTGCCTTTGCTTCCTCCAGCGTCCAGGCCATACCCATGCAGCAGAAACGCTCCGGGAACTTGGCCTGCACATCGGTGAGGTAGGCGTTCTGGTTGCCGTCGATGACCTCCTGTACCACCACGGCGGCGGCCACCTGGGCATAGTCCATATTGCTTAGAAAGACCTCGGCGGTGTTCTTACCGTCAATCATGAACGGCGGCAGCATCTGGCGCTCCTCGCCAAAGAAGAGGCTTCGGCTAGGGTTCGCGTCAAGGGAGCGGATGGGAAAGCCATCCACCACCGTATCCTGTCTCAGCCACAGGTGGCTATGTGCATCGATAATCATAGCCTTACGTATTACACCATGTCAGTCGCTTGGCATCGCCAATGATGTCCTGCACCTCTTTAACCAGCTGCCAGTCGATGGGCTCGCTGATATAGTCCAGGTTACGGCGCACGTTGTCAGGATTGGCCGACGAGAATAGCGTCGACGGCACACGCGGGTTGCTGACAGAGAACTGCATAGCCAGTTTCTCTATCGGGTAGCTCTTCTGGGCACAGTACTCCGCAGCACGGCGGCAGGCGTCAGCCAGCGCCTTCGGGGCGGGGTG
This sequence comes from Prevotella sp., assembly GCA_016285245.1. Taxonomy (GTDB): domain Bacteria; phylum Bacteroidota; class Bacteroidia; order Bacteroidales; family Bacteroidaceae; genus Prevotella. The sequence goes on along the minus strand of JAEEQH010000006.1, from coordinate 54,732 downwards.
CCAGTCAGGAGCGCCACGGCTGGAGAGCAGTCCCATGCTGAGCGGCGAGGCATTGATGAGACCGATGCCGTGTGCCTCGAAGTAGTCCAGATGGTCGGCCAGCGCATCGTCGCACAGGCAGTAGTGGCAGAAGTTCAGCACCGTCTCCACCGTACCCTCGGCACTATGGTCGATGACCCAGCGCAGATTGTCAATCTGCAGGTCGGTGATGCCCACGTGGCTCACCACACCTTTCTCCTTCAGTTCCACCAAGGCAGGTAGCGTCTCGTCGACGACCTTCTGCAGACCGCCGGGCAGCGAAGCCTGGAACTCAATGTCGTGGACGTGAATCAGGTCGATGTGGTCCACCCCCAGACGGTCCATACTCTCGTAGACGCTCTCCTGGGCGCGTCGTCCGCTATAGTCCCAGGTGTTCACGCCGTCCTTACCGTAGCGGCCTACCTTCGTCGAGAGGATATAGCGGTCGCGTGGCAGCTGTCGCAGCGCCCGTCCCAGCACGGTCTCGGCGCGGTAGTGCCCGTAGTAGGGCGACACGTCAATGAGGTTCATGCCTCCGTCGAGGGCTACAGCCACCGTGTCTACGGCACGGCCTTCGTCGATGTCGTGGAACACGCCACCCAACGACGAGGCGCCAAAGCTCAGTGCCGACACCTCGAGTCCTGTTTTTCCAAGTTTTCTGTATTCCATAGTTATTGGTAATAATATTGGTGTTGAATCAACCGACGGTACCTTCCAGCGAGACGCTGAGCAGCTTCTGGGCCTCAACGGCAAACTCCATGGGCAGCTTCTGGAGCACCTCCTTCGCGTAGCCGTTGACGATGAGGCCTACGGCCTGCTCTGTCGGTATGCCACGCTGGTTACAGTAGAACAGCTGGTCCTCCGAGATCTTCGAGGTCGTCGCCTCGTGCTCGAAGACTGCCGTGGGGTTGTGGACGTCCATATACGGGAACGTGTGGGCTCCACAGTCGGAACCCAGCAACAGCGAGTCGCACGACGAGTAGTTGCGGGCGTTCTCGGCCGTCGCCGCTGCACGCACCAAACCACGGTAGGAGTTCTGCGAGTGGCCTGCGGAGATACCCTTCGAGATAATCGTCGACTTCGTGTCGCGGCCAATGTGCAGCATCTTCGTGCCCGTGTCGGCCTCCTGATAGTTGTTCGTCACCGCCACTGAGTAGAACTCCGCCTGCGAGCGGTCGCCACGGAGGATGCACGACGGGTACTTCCATGTGATGGCGCTGCCCGTCTCTACCTGTGTCCACGACAGCTTGGAGTCGGCACCGCGCAGGTCACCGCGCTTCGTCACGAGGTTCAAGACACCGCCTCGTCCCTGCTCGTCACCCGGGTACCAATTCTGTACCGTCGAGTACTTCACCTCCGCGCGGTCCATGACGATAATCTCGACGATGGCAGCGTGCAGCTGGTTCTCGTCACGCATGGGGGCCGTACAGCCTTCGAGGTACGAGACGTACGAGTCGTCGTCGGCAATGATCAGCGTGCGCTCGAACTGGCCGGTATTACGGGCGTTGATGCGGAAGTAGGAGCTCAGCTCCATTGGACAGCGCACACCCTTCGGGATGTATACGAACGAGCCGTCGCTGAAGACCGCTGAGTTCAGGGCGGCATAGAAATTATCCTTATACGGCACTACCGTACCGAGGTACTGGCGAACCAGGTCGCCGTGTTCTTTGATGGCCTCGCCGATAGAGCAGAAGATGACGCCCTTCTCGCGCAGTTTCTCCTTGAACGTCGTCTTCACGCTGACGGAGTCCATGATGGCGTCGACGGCGGTATTGCCTGAGAGGGCGAGACGCTCCTCCAGAGGGATGCCGAGCTTGTCGAAGGTCTTCTCCAGTTCGGGGTCAATCGCATTCTCTTGCGCCTTGCTCCCTGCACCTTGCCCCTTCTTCGCTGTGGGGTCGGCATAGTAAGAGATGGCCTGGTAGTCGACCTGTGGCACGTGGACGTGTCCCCACGTGGGCGCCGTCTGCTCTTTCCAGTAGCGGAAGGCCTTCAGGCGGAAGTCGAGCATCCACGCCGGTTCGCCCTTCTTGGCTGAGATGAGCCTGACGACATCCTCGTTCAGTCCTTTCTCAATGACCTCCGTATGGACATCCGTCGTGAAGCCGAACTCATACTTCTGCTCGGCCACCTCACGTACAAACTGGTTCTTCTCTTTCTCTTCCACCTTCATTCTATCCCTCAATTCTCAATTAATCTACAATTTATTCATCCTTAAACAGCAACTCACGCAGTTTATCGACCGTATCCTTGATCTTGTCGAAGTTGTCCATGAGCGTGACGTCAAGCTGATAGTTGGCCTTGGCATAGAACTGCTCGCGGTATGCCAGCTGCTCGCGGATAAAGACCAGAAGCTCGTCGGGGTTCTTACCCTTCAGCAGCGGACGGTCGCCCTTGCCCATGAGCAGGTGCTTCTGTAGCACCTCGGGCTCACAGCGCAGCCAGACAACCTGCGCCTGGGAGTTCATATAGTCTATGTTGTCGAAAAAGCAGGGGGTGCCGCCGCCACAGCTGACGACGACATCCTCGAACTCGGCGACCTCGTGGAGCATATTCTGCTCAATCTGGCGGAAGCCCTCCTCGCCGCGTTCGGCAAAGATCTGACTCACCTTCTTCCGCATACGACTCTCGATATACCAGTCGAGATCGTAGAACGGCAGCCCAAGTTCCTTCGCCAGGGCTTTGCCGACGGTGGTCTTTCCCGACCCCATGTAGCCTATTAGGATGATTCTTCGCATCATTTATTCACTATCTCCATACACTCCTCATAGCCCAGTTTCTCAGCACGTGCGTGCATAGACTTGGGCAGACGGTAGTTCTTGCCGTCGTAGCTCAGGTAGGGACCGTAACGGCCGTTGAGCACCTGGAGCTTCTCGTCCTCGGCGAAGACCTTCAGGAGTTTCTTCGTCTCCTGCTGGCGCTTCTCTTCGATGAGAAGGATGGCCTCGTCCAGGGTGACAGCCATCGGGTCGGTACCCTTTGGCAGCGACGTGTAAACCTTGTTATGAAGGATGTAAGGACCGAAACGACCGGCACCGATGGTGACGGGCTTGCCCTCGAAGTCGCCAATCTCACGGGGCAGTTTGAAGAGCTCCAACGCCTCGTCGAGGGTGATGCTGTCCATACTCTTGTCCTTGGGCAGCTGGGCGAAGCGGGGCTTCTCTGCGTCCTCAGCAGAGCCTATCTGTACAACGGGACCGAAGCGGCCGATCTTGACGAAGACGGGTTTGCCGCTCTTCGGGTCGATGCCGAGCTGCCGCTCGCCGGCCTTGTGCTCGTGACGGCTGTTCATCGCCTTGTCGACGGTGGGTTCAAAGGTCTTATCGAACGAGCGGAGCATTTTCTCCCACGTCTCGCCACCCTCGGCAATGCGGTCGAAGTCCTGCTCGACCTTCGCGGTGAAGTTATAGTCCATGATATCCTTGAAGTTCTCCATGAGGAAGTCGTTGACGACGACGCCCACATCGGTAGGCAGGAGCTTGCCCTTGTCGGAGCCGGTCATCTCCTTGCGCACCTTCTGCGTGATGAGCTTGCCCTTCAGGGTGTCGATGGTATACTGACGCTCCTCACCCTTCTTGTCACCCTTCTGCACGTACTCGCGCTGCTGGATGGTGGAGATGGTGGGCGCATAGGTAGACGGACGGCCGATACCCAGCTCCTCGAGCTTGCGGACCAGCGATGCCTCGGTAAAGCGCTGCGGCCCTTGGCTGAAACGCTCGGTGGCCTGAATCTCGCGACGGGTCAGCTCCTGACCCTTCTTCAGCGGCGGTAGCACATGGCCGAGCTCGCTGTTCTCCTGCTCTTCGTCGTCAGTCGACTCACGGTAGACCTTCAGGAAACCGTCGAACTTGACGATCTCGCCCACGGCTGTAAATGAGTTGTCATTTATCACTTCTCCCTTCTCATTTCTCATTTTGATTTCGACCGTTGTCTTCTCCAACTCGGCATCAGCCATCTGCGAGGCGAGAGTACGTTTCCAGATGAGGTCGTAGAGACGCTTCTCCTGAGCCGTACCGTCGATGGTGGGCTGGTTCATATAGGTGGGACGGATAGCCTCGTGAGCCTCCTGAGCACCCTTCGAACTAGTGTGGTACTGGCGGGTCTTGGCGTAGTCGGCACCATAGAGGTTGGTAATCTCGTTCTTGGCAGCACCGAGACAGAGGTTCGACAGGTTCACAGAGTCGGTACGCATATAGGTGATGCGACCACTCTCATACAGGCGCTGGGCCACCATCATCGTCTGGCTGACGGTGAAGCCGAGCTTACGGGCGGCCTCCTGCTGCAGCGTCGACGTAGTGAAGGGGGGAGCGGGTGTACGCCGCATGGGCTTCTTCTGCACGTCCTCGATGGTGAACGTAGCATCCTTGCAGGCCTCGAGGAAGGCGATGACCTCGTCGTGGGTCTTCAGATGGTTGTTGAGCAGGGCCTTCACCTCGCTCTGCGAACCATCGGCATTGGTGACGCCGAAGACGGCGCTGACGCTGTAGAACGGCTCACTCTTGAACGCCTGCAGCTCGCGCTCACGCTCGACGATGAGACGGACGGCGACACTCTGCACACGACCGGCAGAGAGGGCGGGCTTCACCTTGCGCCACAGGACGGGCGACACCTTGAAGCCTACCAGACGGTCCAGCACACGGCGGGCCTGTTGGGCGTTGACGAGATTCATATCCAGCCGGCGCGGATGCTCGATAGCCTCCAGGATGGCTGGTTCGGTAATCTCATGGAAGACGATGCGGTTAGTATTGGCCTCGTCGAGTCCGAGCACCTCACAAAGGTGCCACGAGATGGCTTCTCCCTCGCGGTCTTCATCGGATGCGAGCCACACCTTCTCGGCGGCCTTGGCCTGCTTTTTCAGTTCGCCGACCAGCTTTTTCTTCTCTTCTGGAATTTCATATTCGGGTTCGAGCGACTTCTCGTCAATACTCAGCTCCTTCTTCTTCAGGTCACGGATATGTCCGTAGCTGGACATCACCTTGAAGTCTTTTCCGAGGAACTTCTCAATGGTCTTCGCCTTGGCAGGCGACTCGACAATAACCAGGTTCTTCTGCATATGCTACTTTTTTTACCTTTTCTATGTTTTGGGGCGCAAAAGTACACAAAACTTTCCCATATACCTTATTATATAGGAAAGTTTTTTGATTTTTTAAGGTTTGGGGCCACTTCACCAGCTGTCGGTACGGAAGGGGAACAGGGGGAGGTTGGCGGCGTTAGTGACATTGCCCACCTTGAAGTTGCGGAAACAGTAGCGGACGGCTACAGGCTGGCTGACCTGCGGGCTGCTGACGACGATGGCCTCGTCCCAGTAGCCGCCGCCAGGCTGCCAGAAGTGACGGGCCTGGGCAGGATGGAACACGCGGTCGGCACCGGCCACCTCGAAGCCCTCAATCAGCTCGTAGGGGGCATCGGCATGGTAGTTGTCTTGCAGGTGTACATAGACGGCACCGTCCTTCACGGTCATGTCCTTGAACGACGAGCTCTTGTAGAGCACCTGGTCGAAGCCGTAGTCGCGGGCCAGCGCCGTCCACGCCAGCCGCTCGCCTACCTGCTGCTTCTGGGCGGGGTGTATCTGTGTCGTCTCGTAGGGGAAGACGAGGTCGTTGGTACAGACGAGCGAGCTGTTGGGGATAATCTGCTGGGCACGGAACTGCTGTTCACGGAGCAGCGCACCGGCCAGCCCGTCGACATCGTCGTAGTGGAAGGGGGCTATCTCGACGAAGTAGAAGGGTATGTCGCCCAGGGCGAACTGCTGACGCCACTGCTCGACGAGTAGCTTCAGCCGCTCGGAGTACTGGTTGCCGGGATCGCCGACGTTCGAGCAGCCCTGGTAGAAGAGGATGCCCTTCACCGTGCAGTTCAGGATGGGGTTGAAGGTGCCGTTGCCCCAGAGCAGGGCACGCTGGTAGTCGTATTCGGGCTTGAAGGCGACGATGCCTGCGGAGTCCGTCGGCTCCTGGGTGTGCTTCTGCAGGTTCTCCTTCGTCAGCCAGCTCTCCACACGGGTACCGCCCTTGTTGGCCTCGATGAGGCCGATGGGGATGTCCAGGGCGCTGTGCATGACACGGGCGAAGAAATAGCCCGTCGCCGAGAAATCGCCCACCGTCTGCGGCGAACACTCACGCCACTGGCAGTCGGCATCGTCCTGCGGCTCCATGCGCATCGTGCTGGGAATCTTCACGCTGCGGACGCCACGGTGGTTCTTGGCGTCGAGCACCACCTGATTGTAGCCCTTCACAGGACAGCCCCAGAAGCCCTTGACGGGCATCTCCATGTTCGACTGTCCGGCACACACCCACACCTCGCCCGTCACGACGTTCGTGATGCTGACGGCACCGTCGCCGTCGTCGAAGGTGATGGTCTGGGGCGTGTAGGAGGCGGCGGGCGTCGCCACGCGCACCAGCCAGCGGCCGTCCTTGCCGGCTTGTGTCGTGACGGTCTGGTGCCACGAGGTGGTCACCGTGACCGTCGCCTTCGCTTTCGCCCATCCCCAGAGACGGGCTTCGGTCTGTTGTTGCAGTACCATGTTGTCCGAGATGATGTGCGGCAGCCTTACCTTGGCCTGTGCTACGGTGGCCAGGAGGGCCATCAGTAAAAGTGATAGATGTCTTTTCATACAGATAGTTTTGGGTTCTGCTTGCAAAATTACTTTTTTTTTCGTAATTTTGCACCCGCAAAACTAAAAAATGTTCGAAGACATGGTGAAAAGACTCAGATGCCTGCTGGTGATACTGACTGTCGTGACAGTCGGCTATGCCCAACAAGCCTACAACGCCATCAAGGAGAATCCCGACATCGCGGCAAGCAACTACTACGCCTACCCGATGCCGTCGGGACTGCTGACACCGCCACCTGCCGGGAAGCGACCGTTCTATATCAGCCACTATGGCCGTCACGGCTCACGCTACCTCGACAACCGCAAGGGCTATGACATTCCCTACAACTATCTGGCGAAGGGCGACTCCTTAGGCAAGCTGACGCCACTGGGCAAGGAGATACTGCAGCGCATGGCTGCCATCATCGAGGACGCCGAGGGCTACTGGGGTACGCTGTCACCACTGGGACAGCTGCAGCTCCGCGACATCACCCGCCGCATGGTGGAACGCTTCCCCGAGGTCTTCGAGGGTACCGTCGCCATCGATGCCCACAGCACCACCGTCGGCCGCTGCATCGTCTCGATGGCGACAGCGCTGACACAGCTGGCGGCCATGAACCCGCAATTAGAGATTATGATTGATGCCTCGCCGCACGATATGTTCTACATGAACCACCAGGACAAGCTGCTGCGCGACTCTATGATGACCGAAAGAGCCCAGAATGCCTTCGACGACTATTCCGAACCTATCAGGCACAATCCCCGCGTCACCCGTCTGCTGTTCAACGACACTACCTATATCCGCGAGAACGTCAGCGACTACTGGCTCCCATACTACCTGCTGAAGACAGGTCTGATGCAGCAGAACACCAAGGGACAGGGCGGACCTATCGTGGACCTGTTCACAACAAAGGAGATTCACCGGTTCTGGCAGATGGAGAATGCCTGGTGGTACATTCGCTACGGCCCGTCGCTGCTCAATGGTGGCTGCCAGCCTTACACCCAGCGCTACCTCCTGCGCCGGATCATTGCCGACGCTGACAGCTGCCTGAAGCTGGAGCACCCCGGAGCCACCCTGCGCTTCGGCCACGAGACGATACTCCTGCCGCTGTCCTGTCTGCTCGACCTCAATGGCTATGCTTTCCAGACGATGGAACTCAGCGAGGTGGAGCCTAACGGCTGGTGGGCCTGTAAGGTATTCCCCATGGGCGCCAACATCCAGTTTGTCTTCTACCGCGAGAACCTGGCGGACAAGGATGTGCTCTTCAAGGTGCTGCTGAACGAGGAGGAGGCGACGCTGCCGCTACCCACGACAACCCCGCCCTACTACCACTGGCAGGACTTCCGTGACTACTACTTGAAGAAACTCGACGCCTACGGGAGATAACAGCTGACCACAACTTGTTTACGACCACGAATTTCACGAATTACACGAATTTTTGGCTGCGCGTTACGTTTTCTCAAAGTATCGCTGCGCCAACAATTCGTGTAATTCGTGGTTGCAAAAAGATTCGTACTCGTTAATTCTGGCAAAGGGTTTTGATTTCCGATTCCAGATCCTTCATTTGTGCTGACCGTTTCACGAGGTTGTTCTGGCGGTCGATAAGGAAGTACTCGGGCAGTTGCGAGACGTTGTAGCTGACGAGACAACGTGACTGCAGGCCATCCTCGTCGTAGACGCTGATCCACGGCAGGGCTGCGGTCTGCTGCTTCCAGAAATGTTCGTCACCGTCGAGCGAGACCTGGAAGATCTCCAGTCCCTGTGCATGATACTTGTTATACAGCTCGCGGAGCATCAGGATGCGCTGCGGCGACTCCTCCATGGCAAAGACATGGAAGTCGAGGAGCACCACCTGACCCTTCAGACTGCTGAGACGGCGCATGACACCCTTGTTGTCGGGCAGCTCGATGTCGATGATACCTGCTTCCACCACCTTGCTCTCGCTCACAGGCAGACTGCTTCTTTGGTCGAGGATACGCACGTTCTTCATACCCTCGATGGCGATGTTGTGGAGGTTCTCGCCACGCTGTGCTCCGGGATAGTAGGTGTCCCAGCTGGTGGCCACGGCGGCATAGACCTTCACGTCGTCGGCGTTGGCCTTCGGGTCGAAGATGAGCCACGGCCCTAAGGTCTGGAACAGGGCGAAGTAGGCGTACGACCGGTTGGGTGCAGCGAAGATATAGTCGCGCTTCACCTCTTCCTTATAAGCCTGAAGCAGGCGGAGCAGCGAGTCGCGCACCACGTCGCGGTCCAGCTGGCTGTTGCGCTCCAGGGCAATGGCCTGCTCCTGGAGGGCTATCTGCTTCAGCGCCAGCTCCCTGATCTTCTGACAGTTCTCCGACCCCTCCACGGTGTAGTTCGTGGCCAGGGCATGCGCATCACCCTTGACAGTGACGGTCTCGGTGGAGTCGATGGCGATGTTCACAATTTGGTCGCCGATGCGCAAGCGGTAGAACTCCGGGGCCGACGGGGCGTCGCCGCTGAAGTCGAAGCGGCCGTCGGCGGCGAGCTTCGTGGAGTCGAGCACCTCAATGCCCGTCAGGGCGACGTTCTCGAAGTAAAGGACGGAGTCCTCAGCATTGGCGATCTCGCCTTCTACGTGGAACTTGTTCTGTTGGCAGGCGGTCATCGCCAGGGCGGCCAGTGCCGCCAGCGTTGTTTTTACTGTTATCTTCATTGTTGCCTTTTTTTTCTATTTTGTCTGCAAAGGTAGTGCAAATCAAGCAAACCGCAAAATGTTAGAGATAAAAAATGCCTTCTGGGCCCATGTTCAGCAGCAGGTCGAGGATGGAGAGGTTCGGCTGGAAGCCGTAGCGCGAGGCATAGACCTGGTAGTAGGGACGGGGCTGGAAGTCTGCGTCGGCGGCGGGGTGCTTAGGGTTGATGGCGGAGCGGAGGTCGAGGGTGGAGCCGTCACACGGTGACGGCATAGACAAACACGGGGAGGACGCGGACGGGGACGGCGGCAGCGGCTGGAGGTCGAGGAGGGTGCTAACGGTCTGGCGGATGGCCTCGTTGAAGTCGTAGAGGAATTGCCAGCGGCGCTCGAAGAAAGGGCGGAGGTCGTCCTGGTAATACTCGAAGAATGGCGACTCGCCGTAGGCTGAGGCGATGGCGTTCCAGTGTACGCGACGCCAGTCGCCGTGGTCGCTGATGCGGACGTCGCGCACGGGACAGCGGTTGCCGGGCTGCTCGACGGGCACCGTCAGCGCCTGCACGCCGTTGGCGGCGGCAATGTAGCAGCGGTTCCGGTAGGTCTGCTTCAGGAACGTCTCGTCAGGGTCGATGACAACGGCATCGGCACGGTAGAGCTTCTGGTACCACTGTACGGGACCGAAGTAAGTGGTGGAGAGCAGGACGTTCATCGGCTGAGCAGGTAACGGTCCTTGACGTAGCCGCGCCAGAAGGGTGTGCCGGGACGGCGGCTGTAGAGGACAGAGACGACACGACCGATGATCTGCTGCTCGGCAACGATGCCGCCGTGGTCTATGAAGTAGCAGTCGTGACGGTCGCAGCGGCTCACACCGGGGATGACGACGCGCCCCTTGCCCTGTAGGCTGACGGTGTCGCCCGGCAGCGCCCGGCACTGGCCGATCATCACGGCGCCCGTGGAGTCCTCGAAGGCGACGAAATCGTCGACGGCAGGCATCTGCCGACAGAGGCGGCCGTAGTCGAAGAGTCCCCCGCCCCCCGTGCGCAGTCCGTACGACCAGCGGTTCACCAACACCCTGTCGCCGGCCTTGAAGTCGGGCTCCAGAGCCGTGCCGCCGACGGCATAGATGGTGAATGCCAGCACCCTGAAGGCCAGCATCACCAGTAGCGACACGGCCAGGACAATCAGGAATTTTAGTGTACTGCGCATAGGTTCTGTTTATGGGGCAGGGAGCAAGGGGCTGGGGGCATGAGATTAGCTTTTACTTCTATTCTCTTGCTCCTTGCCCCCTGCACCTTGCTCCTTACTTGATGTTATCGACGAAGCGGAACAGGCGGCTCCAGCGGATGCCGGCGAAGCCACCGCGGTCGGGGTCGCTGCTCCACCAGATGAAGATGGGCTTACCGACGATGTGGTCCTCGGGCACGAAGCCCCAGTAGCGCGAGTCGGCGCTGTTGTGGCGGTTATCGCCCATCATCCAGTAGTAGTCCAGCTTGAAGGTGTAGCTCTTCGCCTCCTTGCCGTTGATCAGTATCTTGCCGTCCTTCACCTCCAGGGTGTTACCCTCGTAGGCACGGATGCAGCGCTCGTAGATGGGCAGGTTGTCCATCGTCAGGTCGATGCTCTTTCCCTTGGCGGGAATCCAGATGGGACCGTAGTTGTCGCGTGTCCAGTGGTAGTTGCCGTTCTGCGGGTAGATGTCCCACTCGTCGGCCTCCAGGTTCGGCTCGATGCTCTCGACGATGTCCGGGCGGTTCTTCAGCGTGGCCACCGTCTGACGGGTCATCGGCATGGCACCGAAGCTGTTCAGGTAGCCCAGCTCCTCCATGGTGATGCCCCACTCCTTCATCTCGTCGTCAGTAAAGTGGCGCTTCAGCTTCACGTTGTAGCTGTGCTGTGCCTGGTCGGGCTCCTTGCTGGCCTTACCGTCGATGTAGACCTTCTGGTTGCGTATCTCCAGCGTCTGGCCGGGCAGTCCGACGCAGCGCTTCACGTAGTTCTCGCGACGGTCGGTGGGACGTGTCGACACCCCGCCGAAGTCGGTGAAGTGGTCGAGTATCTGCTGACGGCCAGCATTATAGACGGTCTGGAAGAACTGGTAGCGGTCCTCGGCCGACAGACTGTCGAGAGCGGGATGCTGCGGGTACATCTGGTAGCCCAGCATATAGCACAGACGGTAGTACTCCGTCTGGTACTGCACGTTGTTACAGATGGTGTCGCCGGCGGGGTAGTTGAAGACGACGATGTCGTTCTGCTCCACCTTGCCCAGGCCCTTCACACGGCGGTAGTCCCAGTGGGGCCAGTCTATGTAGCTCTTACACTCGAAAACGGGCAGCGTATGCTGCGTCAGCGGCATCGTCAGCGGCGTCTCGGGGATGCGGGGACCGTAGCTCACCTTCGACACGAAGAGGTAGTCGCCCGTGAGTAGCGATTTCTCCAAAGAACTCGATGGAATCACGTAATTCTGGAAGAAGAACAGGTTGATGAAGTAGACGGCGACGAGGGCAAACACCAGGGCGTCGACCCACGACATCACCCAGCGCACGGGACCTTCCTTCTCCTTCCACCACTGCCACTTGATCTTCTTCGAGATGTATACGTCGTAGATGAACGGCACGACGAGCAGGCCCCACCACGACTTCACCCAGAAGAGGAACAGCAGGTAGAGCACCAGCACGACGATGAACTTCGCCCACTGCTTCTTCATATTCAGCTTTTCTTTCTTTTCTCTTTTTACCATAATGTTAATGAGACTTATGAGACCTATGAGACCTATAGGTCCCATAAGCCCTATCAGTTAAAACTTAAACATATCGCTGATGGTCAGCAGGCCCTGATGCTCCTTCGTGTACTCGGCGGCCAGCACGGCACCGAGGGCGAAGCCCTTACGCGAGTGCGCGTCGTGCGTGATAGTAATAAGGTCGGCGTCAGAGTCATAGCGGATGGTGTGGATGCCGGGCACCTCACCGCGGCGGATGTGATCCACGCGCAGGAACTGCTTGTCCGTCGAGTCCTCCTTCCAAGCCTCCTTGCGGTCTATACGCTCTACAATCTCCTCGGCCAGCGTGATAGCTGTGCCGCTGGGGTGGTCGAGCTTGTGCACGTGATGCGTCTCCTCCATCTCCACGTCATACTGCGGGAACTGGTTCATGATCTTCGCCAGGTAGCGGTTCACAGCCGAAAAGATGGCCACGCCGATGGAGAAGTTCGATGCCCAGAACAGCGTTTTTCCGTTTGCTGCACACTGTTCACGCACCTCGTCGCCGTGCTCCTTCATCCAGCCCGTCGAGCCGCTGACCACCTTCACACCCTTGGCCCACGCCTTCATGTAGTTGCCGTAGGCCGCCTGCGGGGCGGTAAACTCAATGGCCACGTCGGCCGATGCAAACTCCGGACTGTCGAAATCCTGCTGGTTGTCGATATCAATGATGCTGACAATCTCGTGTCCGCGCTCCAAGGCAATCTGCTCAATCATCTTGCCCATCTTGCCGTAGCCTATCAATGCAATTTTCATCTTCGTATTTACAATTTGACAATGTACTATTTATTCTTCAGAACTTCAATTCTTCAATTTTTAACTTCGTTGACTTTTGTCACGACTCGGCATAGTTCAAGCAAGCTTGACTCTGCTCTCGCTGCTCCAAAAGTTCAATTTTTCTAAAACATCTGGCTGACGCGCTTCACGCCGGCCACCAGCGCATCGACCTCTTCGCGGGTGTTGTACATCGCGAACGAGGCGCGCACCGTTCCGCTGATACCCAGACGGTCCATCAGCGGCTGCGCACAGTGGTGACCCGTTCGCACGGCGATGCCCAGACGGTCGAGCAGCGTGCCAATGTCCAGGTGGTGGATGGTGCCGACGTTGAACGACACGACTGCGTCTCTCTCACCAGGACCATAAATGGTCAGCCCGTCGATAGTCCGCAGCTGCTCCAGCGCATACTGCGTCAGTCCTTTCTCATAGGCCTCGACGATATCGAGGCCTACCTGCTCCATATAGTCGATTGCCGTCGCCAGACCGTGAGTCGCCACGAAGTCGGGCGTGCCCGCCTCGAACTTAAAGGGCAGGCGCTCGAAGGTGGTCTTTTCCCACGTCACCTTGTCGATCATCTCGCCACCACCCTGGTACGGCGGCAGCTTCTCCAGCCACGACTCCTTGCCGTAGAGGACGCCGATGCCCGTAGGACCGTACATCTTATGACCACTGAAGGCCAGAAATTCGCAGTCCAGTGCCTGCACGTCGAGCCGCATGTGGGGCGCACTCTGTGCAGCGTCCACCAGCACGGGGATGTCGCGCTCGTGGGCCAGGCGGATGATGTCCGCCACGGGGTTGACGGTGCCCAGCACGTTGCTCACGTGGGCCACGCTGACCAGCCGCGTCCGCTCTGTCAGGTATGTTGCGACTGAGTCGCAACACACACAACCATCGCTGCCGACACCCACCAGCCGGCCGTCGTCGGTCATCGGCAGGTGCTTCACGACGATGCCGCGCTTCATGGCCTGCAGCTGCCAGGGCACGATGTTCGAGTGGTGCTCCATCTCTGTGACAAGCACCTCATCGCCCGTCTGCAACTGTTCACAGAACGTGCTTGCCACCAGGTTGATGGCCTCCGTCGTGCCGCGGGTGAAGACGATCTCCCCCGTCTTGCGTGCATTGATGAAACGGCGCACCCGCTCGCGGGCCGCCTCGTGCAGGTCCGTAGCCTGCTGCGACAGGTAGTGTACGCCGCGGTGTACGTTGGCGTTCACGTTCAGGTACTCGTCGCGCATAGCGTCGAGCACACAGAGCGGCTTCTGCGTGGTGGCAGCGTTGTCAAGGTATACCAGCGGACGTCCGTACACCTCACGGCTGAGTATCGGGAAATCCGCTCGAATCTTCTGTAGGTCGAACATACTCTTTCTACTTCTAGCGTGCAAAGGTAGTGCAAATCGAGAGAAATACAAAAAAAATTAGGTTTTATTTGTATTTCCGAGATGCAGCCTACCTTCGACACAAAGTGTCAAAGGTACGAATAAGGACAGAAAAAGCTAAAGCAATGCCACGGTTTTATCAAACATCGTCGATGTTTTAATAAACGTCGTCACAGTTTTAACAAACATCGACGTCGTTTTAACTTCTAGACGGCCTCTCGCACACTTTAGGACGGCCCTTCAGATACTTTTCCATGACCTTTTCCAACTATTCCCAAGCATCTGCTTCGCCTAAGACCAAAAGTGCCTCTTAATATCGTTATCGGCAGAGCTTGCAGCCGGCGCACTTGTTCAGCTCGCCACGGAAACGCTTCTCGATGAGGTAGTGCAGACGGTCGCGGAGCGGCTCGAGGGACATCTTGTCGACAACCTCGTTGATGAACGCCTGCTGGAGCAGCGTGCGGGCCTCCTGAAGGGAGATGCCGCGCTGGCGCATATAGAACAGGGCGGCATCGTTGAGCTGGCCGACGGTGGAGCCGTGGGCACACTTCACGTCGTCGGCATAGATCTCAAGCATCGGCTGGGTGTACATACGGGCCTCGCGACTGGCGGCGAGGTTCTGGTTGGTCATCTGCGACGCCGTCTTCTGAGCCCCGTGCTCCACGAGCACCCTGCCGGCGAAGGCTCCCGTCGACTGGTCGTCGAGGACGTACTTGTAGAGCTCGCTGGACGTGCAGTGGGGCACGCGGTGGGTAATGAGCGTGTTGTTGTCGACATGCTGCTGCTTGTCGGCGATGACACAACCGTAGCACTGGCACTCGGCACCCTCGCCCGAGAAGGTGAGGTCGAGCTTGTTGCGGGTGATGCCGTTGTGCAGGGTGATGACGTTGTGGTTCACGCGGCTGTTGGCCTGCTGGTCGATGTAGACATTGCTGACGCGTACATTCTTATGATGTGTCTCCTCCATGCAATAGAGGTCGAGTGAGGCATTCTCGCCTACGTAAGCCTCGATAACCTGTGTGGCCAGGAAGTTACGATCGTCAGCAGCGTGGTCGCAGAACAGCATTTTTATCTCTGCATTCTCCTCGAGGACGATGAGCACTCGGCGATTAACCATCAAGTCAGGCACAACTCGCTGGGCGTTCTGTGGCGTAGCCTTTAGGATATTAATCACCTGGATGGCGCGATCCACCTTCACATTCTTAGGTACATAAACCAGTATGCCGTCCTGCACCAGCATGGTGTTGAGTGCAGTGATAGCGTCCTCGCCGGTCTTAGCCAACTTGGTGTAATACTTGCTTACCAACTCTGGATAGTCGCACAACGAACCGACGACAACCCCCTCCGGCAGACTTGGGGCCGCTTGAGGTATCCTCGTTCCTCCTTCCTCGTTCCTCATTCCTCGATAAAACATGTCATTCACCACGAAGTACAGACTTGTACTCAGGTTCGGCACATCACAACGGAAAGCCTGGTAGGGGTCGACGGGAATGTCAAGACGATTCAAGTTCAGGCCGTAGTCGGGCGCAAAGAGCTTCGCGATGTCGGTATACTTATATCGCTCCACCTTTTTTGACGGAAAGCCCTGGGCTTTGAAATCCTCAAAAGCCTGATCGCGCACCACGTTCATCGACTCTGGGGCATGCTTGATAATCATCTCGCGTGCCTGCTCGTAGAGTTCTATGTATTGTTGCTCGCTCGAAGTAGTCATCATTATCAATTATCAATTGTCAATTATCAATTATGATTACTCTTCGCCTATTTCTTCCTTAATCCAGTCGTAGCCGTGCTCCTGAATCTGTACGGCCAGCTCGGGACCGCCGGTCTTCACGATGCGGCCCTTATAGAGCACGTGGACATACTGCGGACGGATCATCTCCAGCAGACGGTCGTAGTGGGTGATGACGATGCACGACGTCTCGGGTGTCTGCAGCTTGTTGACGCCCTCGGCAACGATGCGCATGGCGTCGACATCGAGGCCGGAGTCCGTCTCGTCGAGGATGCTCAGCTTCGGCTCGAGCATAGCCATCTGGAAAATCTCGTTGCGCTTCTTCTCGCCACCGCTGAAACCCTCGTTCACCGAGCGGTTGGCCAGCTTGGAGTCGAGCTCCACGACCTTGCGCTTCTCGCGCATCAGCTTCAGGAACTCCGCGGCGTTCATCGGGTCCAGGCCCTGTGCCTTGCGGCGCTCGTTGATGGCGGCCTTCATAAAGTTGGTCATCGACACACCGGGAATCTCCACGGGGTACTGGAACGACAGGAACAGTCCCTCGTGGGCGCGCTCCTCGGGCTTCATCGCCAGCAGGTTCTTACCATTGAACCAAGCCTCGCCCTCCGTCACCTCGTAGAGGGGGTTGCCGACGAGGACGGCCGACAGCGTTGACTTGCCAGAGCCGTTGGGACCCATGATGGCGTGCGTCTCGCCGTCGTTGATAACCAGGTCAATACCTTTTAATATCTCCTTCTCGCCGATGCGGGCGTGCAGGTTGCGTACTTCTAACATATCTCTTCGTAAATTTGGCTGCAAAGGTACGAAATTTATGTCATAAGTAAATAAAAAGCCAAATAAAAAAAGATTTTTTGGCTTTTTCTGTAACTTTCCGCCACCTGAATCGTCTTCCATATAGAGGGGTGTCGTAAAAACCCTTCAGAGAACTATGGATTATAAGTACATCGAACAGCTCTTGGAACGCTACTGGCAGTGCGAGACGACGCTGCAGGAAGAGAATATCCTCCGCGCCTTCTTCTCGCAGGCAGAAGTGCCCGTGTGGCTCATGGAGTACAAGCCGCTGTTTGACAACGCCGCACAGCAGCAGCCGTCGCTCGGCGAGGATTTCGACAAGCGTATCCTCGCCATGACCGAGGAACAGGTTTGCGTGAAGGCGAAGACGATTTCCATCACCCAGCGCCTGATGCCGCTGTTCAAGGCCGCCGCCGTAGTGGCCATCATCCTGACACTGGGCAACGCGGCACAGGCACCGTGGGAGTGGGGCTATGACGACCCGAAGGCAGCCCTGGAGGCCATGCGCCCCGACTCGATAGACATGGGCGAGCCCGTGCAGGCCGAGAACCTGACGGACACCGCACAGGTGATGCAGCCCACGCTGCCGAAGTATTGACAAGGATATTATTTCTATGCTTTCTCTATAATAATCATTTGTTTAAAACACATTGAAGCTGTGAAGCTTCGTTCTCTCAAATTTTCATAACATACAAAAATTCAGGAAAAAAAGAGGCCAGCACCGGGAGTCGGTAATGGCCTCTTGGTTTTTTTACGCCTCGTCGGCATGACGCTGCCGCAGGTGCAGCTGGTAGATGGCCGGCAACAGGATGAGCAGCGAGAAGAAGACGGCAGCGAGCTCGGTACGCTGGTTGCCGAAGAGGTCGATGAGCTCCATGTCGGGGTCGGGGTAGATGTTGTACATCACGTAGGCCACGGTGTTGTTGACCCAGTGGAACGCCACGCCGGGAAGAATGCTCCCCGTGCGGTAGTACATCCAGCCCAACAGCAGGCCGATGATGAAGGCGTGAGGCATCTGGGCGGGGTTGAAATGGACCAGCGCGAAGAACACCGCCGAGAGGGCGATGGCACCCCAGGGCGACAGATGTGACGAGCGCAGCAGCGAGCGCAGCACGGCGCCACGCAGCACCAGCTCCTCGGACAGCGGCGCCAGCAGTCCCACGGCGAGGTAGCCCCAGCGGTTCTGGAGTATCATGTCGAACTCCTGCTCGACAATATTCGGCAGATCGGGCATCTGCTCTACCAGCCACGACGATGGGAGAATGGTGCCAAGGGCGGCGATGACACTCCACGAGAGGACGGCCCACGGCCGCGTACGCAGCCAGCGCGGCGACACCTCGGCAGCACGCGTGGCAAGGAACAGGACGATGGTCAGGACGCTGGTGACGCTGGCCGTCGTGATGAGCTGTACAGCTTTGTCGGCACAGTCACCGCCGAAAAGTTTCCATAACTGATCGACGGCAAAGCCGCCGATGAGCTGGATGGCAAGGAACTCAATGAGATAGATGATGGCTTTCTTCATATCTGGAAAGGATTTGTTCGGTCTGTAGGGCGTCCAGCTGCAACTGCTGCTGCAGGGCGGCGGCACTGTCGAAGCGACGTTCCTCGCGCAGACGGCCAACGAACGACACGCTGAGCGGACGGCCGTAGAGGTCCTCGTCGTGGTGGAGGATGTGCACCTCGAGAGTGGTGTGGTGGCCGTCGAAGGTAGGACGCGTGCCGATGTTCATCATACCCTGAAGCGGCGTTGCTCCATTGACGCTGACGGCATAGACACCGGCGGCGGGGATGAGCTGCTGCGGATCATCGGGGATGAGGTTGGCCGTGGGGAAACCCAAGCCGGTGCCAATGTGATGACCATGGGCGACACGGCCGCTGATGGTATAGCAACGCCCCAGACCCTCGGCAGCCTCATCGACAGCACCCGCCAGAAGCTGCTGACGGATGAGCGACGAGCTGACAGCACCCTCGACGGGCAGTCCCAGGACCTCGACACCCAGCTCGCGGCCATAGCGGACATAGTCGTCGAAGCCCGTCTCGCGATTGCGGCCGAAGCGGTTGTCGTAGCCCGTCAGCAACAGACGGACGCCCAGACGGTCGCACAGCTCACGCGCCATGAACTCACGGGCGGTCATGGCTTTCAGCTCAGGGGTAAAGGAGAACACCTCGATGTGGTCGACACCCGTCTGACGAATCAGTCGCAGCTTCTCGTCGAGCGGCGTCAGCACCTGTTCGCCACGCGGCGAAGCGTCGAAGGTGACGACCAGCGGCAGTAGACCACGGTCACGAGCCTCAGCCACCAGGCGGCGGAGCACGAACTGATGACCGCGGTGAACACCATCGAAGGTGCCTATCGTTGCTGCATATCCTATCTTGTCCATAGTCTCTTGGTCAGACGGTAGACCTCACCCAGCCAGAGCACGGGCGAGGTGGCGACGATGATATATAGCCAGGTGAGGGGCGACAGGGGGACGGTGCGGAACATCGTACCGCCGAAAGTGACGATGAGCCACTGGCCCACGAGAATCATCAGCAGCACCAACAGCAGCCCCCGACAGCGGAACAGGTAGCGGAAGGCGGAGTGGCAGGAGCTGAGCGTGCGGGCGTTCAGGAGATTCCACCACTGGAGCATGACGAAGGTGGTGAAGAAGATGGTCAGCTCGCGGATGTCGATGCCGCCGGACTCAATCTTGTAGAGATAGACGAACATCACGACGAAGAAGAGGATGCCGAGGCCGAGGATGCCGCGCACCATGCTCGGCGTGATGATGAAGTCGGTCTGGGAACGCGGCGGCTGGTGCATGAACTCGCGCGACGGCGGCAGCGAGGCCAGCGCCATGGCGGCAAAGGTGTCCATGATGAGGTTCACCCAGAGAATCTGTGTCACCGTCAGCGGCAGCTCGGTACCGATGACGGAGCCGCCGAGCACCAGCAGCAGGGCGGTGACGTTGACGACGAGCTGGAAGAAGATGAAACGCTGGATGTTCTTGTACAGCGAACGGCCCCACATGACGGCCTGGACGATGCTGCGGAAGGAGTCGTCGAGGATAGTGATGTCGCTGGCGTTCTTGGCGACATTGGTGCCGGAGCCTAACGAAAGGCCGACATGGGCGTAGTTCAACGCCGGCGCATCGTTGGTGCCGTCGCCAGTGACCGCCACCACCTCGCCGCTACGCTGCAGCAGCTCCACAAGACGCTGCTTGTCGGCAGGACGGGCACGCGACATAACCTTCAGGTCACGGACCACCGCCAGCGCCTCCTCGTCGCTCATGGCGGCAAACGCCACCCCGGTAATGGCCGATGATGAATAGTCAATGGTCTGCGGCGAATGCTCTAAAATCCCCGCCTGCCGCGCTATCTCGGCCGCTGTGGCAGCGGTGTCGCCCGTCACAATCTTCACCTCAATACCAGCCGCATGGCAGTCAGCAACGGCGGCAGCGACGTCCTCGCGCAACGGGTCGCTGATGGCGACAACAGCCAACAGCCGCGAACGGTGGACTGCAGACGGTGAACTGACCGCTATAGCCAGCGTCCGCATGGCACGCTGTTGCCACTCATGCAGCTGTGACTCGACACGCTGGCGCTCCTCATCAGGGATGTCGCACATGGCAAGGACAACCTCCGGTGCTCCCTTTATATATAAGGTATCACCGACAGTGGTGGTCATATACTTGCGCTCAGTGCTAAACGGCTCGCGATGGCTGAAGGGATGCTCACGCCGCAGCTGCTGGTAGTCGACACCCTGCTCCATGAGCCAGCGCAGCAGCGCCTGCTCCGTGGGGTTGCCAACGTCGTGGGTGGCCGTGGTGTTCAGGGCAATAGCCTTATAGAGGTCCGTCTGGTCCGAACCGTCATTTCTGATTTCTCCTTTCTCATTCTTCATTTCGAACACCGTCATGCGGTTCTGTGTCAGCGTGCCGGTCTTGTCGGTACAGATGACGGTGACGGCACCCATCGTCTCAGAGGCGGCGAGCTTGCGGACAAGGTCGTTGGACTTCAGCATTCGCCGCATATTGAGGGCCAGGGCCAGTGTGACGGCCATCGGCAGACCCTCGGGAACGGCCATGACGATAAGCGTGACAGCCATCATGAAGTAGCGCAGCACCACCTCGGCCATGGCGAGGTAGTCGGTGGTATGCCACAGCGGTTGCGTGAGGATGTCGTGCACGAGGAACGCCAGGAAGGCGAAGATGGAGATGGCAGCACCCACCTTGCTGATGAGCTTCGCTAGACGGTCGAGTTGGATGTTCAGAGGGGTCTTGATGGCGGTGAGTTCGGTAGCCTGGCGTGCCACCTTGCCAATCTCGGTATGGTCGCCGACGGCCGTCACGACATAACGGCCGTTGCCATTCATCACCAGCGATGAGCGTAACAGTATATCCTTCGGATAAGCCCCTGCCTCCAAGCTCTCCTCTATTCTCTCTCCTCTATTCTCATTCCTCGTTCCTCGCTCCTCGTTCCTCGCACCCTTCGTCGTCAGCAGCTCGCCCGTCAGGCTCGACTCGTCGACTTCCATGTCGATGGCTTCAAAGAGCTGGCCGTCGGCAGGAATCTCGTCGCCCGTCTCCACGATGACAATATCGCCCACGACGACATCTCTGCGAGGGATCTCCACCACACTGCCATGACTCCCGTCGCCTTGGGAATACGAGAGGTTCCTCAGCACCTTCACGGGCTGTTCCTCGTCGAGGGCCGTCAGCACGTCGAACTTCCGGGCAGCATCGCGCTCGAAGTAGAAGCCGACGGTGGTGGCAAAGAAAACGGCGAGGATGATGCCGATGGTCTCGATGAAATCGTTCTCGACGAACGCCAGCACCAACGAGATGGCCGCCGCCACCAGCAGGATGCGGATAATGGGGTCTTCGTATTTCTCCAGATAGAGCCGCCACAGCGACTGACGGCGGGGCGGCGTCAACGTATTAGCGCCATGACGGGCACGGCTGGCAGTCACCTCGGCAGCCGTCAAACCTGTCAGTCGTACCTTATTATATATCTCTTCGTTACTCATTTGCGGTGCAAAGTTAAACAATTTTTGTGATTTAAGCCAAAAAGTTTGGAGATTTCGATAATTTGCCGTATCTTTGCACCGTGAAAACTGGACTTGTAGCTCAGTTGGTTAGAGCAACAGACTCATAATCTGGAGGTCCCAGGTTCAAGCCCTGGCTGGTCCACTCGCGAATAATAAGAGTACTCTATTAATTAATTGACTTCCTATGAAGAAGGGCAAGATGTATTTTGTGAACACCATGGCCGCGGTGGTCATGGGTTTAGCCGTCACCTCTTGTAGTGACGACGATCTCTTCACCGAGCAAGACGCTCTGAAGAATGCCAATAAAGTATTAGGTGTTGAGATAGCAGCCAACCACGACTGGAAGATGTCTTCCGCGGTTTCAACGGCCATCACCATCAACCTGGATTATGACGAGACATACGATATCACCGTCTATTCCAACGACCCGCTGACCAACGAGTACGGTACCGTGCTGACACAGGGAACCGTCAAGAGCGGCGAGACGTTCGTACGCTCGTTCGAGTATCCGAAGGCCCTCACGTCGCTCTTCGTGGGCGTCCGTGACAGCCACGGCCACACGTTCTACCGTACGGCACCCGTCGCCGACGGCAAGCTGTCGATGACCGTCGGCACCCCGGCAGTAGCTTCGGCACGCGGTATGTTCAAGTCGAGCACAGCACCCGCCGTACCCGACATCACCATCCCCGATGCCGCTTACGCCGCCTCGTTCCTGAACGGAGCGAAAGAGCCGACGGACGAGAATACGGTGGACAACTACGACAATGGCTACGATGTGCCTGCCACAGAAGGACACTGGGTGGAAGGTGGATCCATCACGATTACCACTTACGCTACAGCACCTGGCTTTAGGTTCACAGTAGATCCCAGTTGGGGTAGCTTTAATAACAATGCCGATGATCTCGCTTTTTGGAACAACACCATCGTTCCGCTGAAAGCCGCATACGATAATATTCAGCTGGAAAATGATTCCTACAATCATACTGCCGAATACATAGACACCCATAAAAGAAAAATTGATGCCTACTATGCCATAGTGAATGCCCTCGGCGAGTCAAGAAAGAGCTGGCTGAGCGTATGGACGCAGCCTGTCTATCCCGTCTATACTGGCGGTGAGCGTTACTGGGTAGACAGCACACCGGCCTCTCATGTAGATGATCCTACTTATGCCAAGAAGTTCAAGATTACCGGTACATACAACAAGGGAATCAATGTGCTTTCCACAGAGCAGCAATATGGTGACGCCCGTACCGTCTACATCAGCGGAAAGTGGACCTTATCCGACTTACCTAATGGTGCTACGGAGCAGCGCGTCGGCGGCGGTGCCGTCATCGTCATTGACAACGGCGGCGAGCTGAACATCCCTGCAGGCAAACTGATGACCTTCGTCAATCAGGCACGCCTGGTAGTCATGCCTGGCGGTAAGATTACCGGTGATGGCCAGATCATGGTCACCAACGGCAACGCCGAGGGCCTTGAAGGTTACAACGGCGGTACGATAGACATCGGCACGTTCAACAACAACTTCGGAAAGTTCTATAACTACGGCACGTTCAAGTGTACAAACCTGAAGGGCGGTGCCGGCGAGAGCAACTTCTACAACCATGGTGTGGCTCACATTGTCAGGTCGGGTGTGGCAAATGCCAACGGCGGCAACTACGACACGCCGAACACCCGCATCTTCAACGCCTGCCAGTTCTACTGCGAGGAGGATATGCGCGCCTACATCATCGAGATGACCAGCGGTTCTTACTTCAAGGTGGGCGGCGAGCTGATGATGAGTACCGGTAACGACGGTACGAATGACGACACTTACGTCGCTCTGGCAGCAGGCGCGATGATGGAGGTAGGCTCGCTGTGGAACAACCTGACGAGTTGGATCGGCCCGACCGACGGCTATGCAGTACTGCAGGCCGGCGGCATCTCTTATCTGAACTGGGACGGCAATGAGCCGATCACCAAGGGTTACTTCATCAATAACATCGCCGTGAGCGTCGACGACACAACAATCGGTGCCGACCCGAATGGCGGAAACCAAGGCAAGGCAAAGGGCATTGATACCTATAAGGCTATGCGTGACTGCATCCTCAACGGCTATGGCAGCGATGTGAACAACTATGGCAGCGCTGGCAAGACGGCTAGCCCCAATGGTAACGGCGGTGCAGTATTGGTCAACAAGGGCTGCGCCAACATGAGCGTCCCGGCCGACGAGGGCTTCACCCTCGGTGTCGCTGGCTGTACGCCCGGATACAACCCCGGTACCCCGCCACGCAAGAAGGTGAAGGCCCAGATTTGGAGCTACGCCTTCGAGGACTCTAGGCGTTGTGACTACGACATGAACGACGTCGTGCTGAAGGTCAGCTACTACCAGCCAGACGAGTATACCATCGACTCAACGAAGGTTGACGTAACACTTTGCTGTACAGGCGCTTCCTACAACCTGACAGTATGGCTCAACCAGAACCAGATCTTAGGTCAGATGGAGGTTCACCGCGCACTGACCGGCACCGCAGGCAAGTTTATCAACACGGGCCATGACCTGAGCAACGACAAGTTCCAGCAGAAGGCTGCCGTGACCATTCCTCTGATTAAACCGCAAGGCTTCAACATCGCCTCGGCCGACTTCTGGATTAAGTCACCGGAGGGCGAGGTACACGTGGCAAAGACCAGCCAGGATCCTCACGGCGTCATCATCCCCGGCGACTGGCGCTGGCCGTTGGAGTGGACATGCATCAAGGATGCATATCCTGACTTCGTAGAGTTCGCCAAGGATCCCAGCAATCCCGCCTATGCGGGATGGTACAACAACCCGGCAACAGACAAGCTGTATTAATAGAGGTACTGCGGGTAGGCAACCCGCTCGTACCAGTCATTGTTCAACGTTTGGTCCTTAATCCAGTCGGCAAACGACGTGTAAGGACCAAACGTTTCGCCTGTATTAGCGTTAAAGGTTCCAAGGGGCACACCCTCGACAGACCAGCGGAAGTCAGACTTCGGGACAACGATGGCCCAGCTGATGTGGTTATCGTAGAAACTGGCCTTACCGTTGTAGATGCTGCGTAGTGTCTCCTCGAACTTGTAACGGTAGGTGTGAATCTCCCACACGCCGCCGTTGTACTCATGGACGATGAACGGATCAATCTGGTCGAAGCTCAGCAGACGGGCGGCCTCCCAGCTCTTGAAGCTGATACGGTACGTACGGGTGACAGGCTCAGCTTTGGCACTGATGTCTACGGCCGGTGTCGTCTCGGTATTGTACAAGAGCGTCTGCACCGATCCCACAGAGTTCAGCTCGTTGTTCAGCACGTAGTGACCGTTCTCAAAGAGGTTGATGACCGGTTCCCCACTACGGCTCTTCAGGAGCGTCTTCTCGCTGTCTATCAAGAGGTGCATCAACGGGTAGCCTTGATCCATAGTCGAGCCCTCCACAATCTCCACCTGGTCGACATCGTCATAGTTGACACCTGCCAGCAGGATGGCAGCGGCATACGACTGGGCGATGCCTATGGCCTCCAACGTCACCGTCAGGTCCACCTGATAGGAGAACGGGCCTTTCGCCTTGGTGACACGCAGCACGAGGTCGTTGTAGTCGAAGTCTTCGGGCAGCGGGAAACTCTCCTCATAGAGATAGGTGAATGTCTGGGGCGCCACCGTCTGTATGCGACCTGACGTCTGCATCACAACACGGTCCAGGTCGATGGTCTTCGTACCGAAGTCGAAGGGCACCACGCCGAGGTAGCTGCCATCGCTCTTCTTGGCGGCGACGAACGCCCTCTGCTGTATCAGCGGCAGGGTGTAGGCGAGCGTCGTCGTGTAGCCGTCCTTCTGCTCGTTCAGATAGCAGACGCCCTCGGCGGCAATCTCTGCCCCACTCTCAGCGAACGGGTTCTTCGTCAACACCTGCACGGCATAGATTTCCTCGCCGGTGTTGGTGATGGTGATGGTGTCGCTGTGCGTCAGGCACCATTCGTGTTCCTTGTCTACATTGTCAATGAGGAACTGGTAGTCCACCAGCTCGTTGTAGGCATTCTTGTCGAACTTCTCCTTCTCGCACGATAGCAGCATGGCCGACAATGTGGCGGTGATGAGAAGTGAAAAAAGACTCGTTGTTTTCATAAGTTACGCTTTTTGGCGGGTAAAATTACAAAAAAGAAGCGAAAACGCAAAAAGTTTGTGTCTTTTTTTGCTTTTTTATCCTTTTCTCCTTTCTTCTTTCTCCTATTCTTTGTACCTTTGCAGGACTTATGGTACTGAATTATATTTGGATTGCTTTCTTTATCGTCGCCTTCGTCATTGCCCTGGTGAAACTGGTGTTCTTCGGTGACTTCAGCGTCTTCCCAGCCATGATGGACTCGACGTTCTCGTCGTCAAAGACGGCGTTTGAGATTTCGCTCGGACTGACGGGCGTGTTAGCCCTCTGGCTGGGTATTATGAAGATCGGTGAGCGCGGTGGCGTGGTCAACGTGTTGTCACGGGCACTGTCGCCGCTGTTCAAACGGTTGTTCCCCGACATCCCCGAGGGACATCCCGTCACGGGCAGCATCTTCATGAACATCGCCGCCAACATGCTGGGCCTCGACAATGCGGCGACACCGCTGGGACTGAAGGCCATGGAGCAGATGCAGGAGCTGAACACGAAGAAGGACACGGCGTCGAACCCGATGATCATGTTCCTCGTGCTGAACACCAGCGGACTGACGCTCATCCCCGTGAGCATCCTCGTCTACCGCGCACAGATGGGTGCTGCACAGCCGACGGACATCTTCATACCCATCCTGCTGGCAACGTTCTTCTCGACACTGGCAGGCATCATCGTCACCTCACTGTATCAGCGCATCAACCTGCTCAACCGCACCGTGCTGCTGGCACTGGGCGGCGCCTGCGCCCTCATCGCCGGCATCATCTGGGGATTCTCCCAGCTCGACAGCGAGACGATGAACAACGTCAGCACCACCGTAGCGAACATCCTGCTGATGACCATCATCATCGGCTTCATCCTCGCCGGTATGCGGAAGAAGGTGAACGTCTACGACGCCTTCATCGAGGGTGCAAAGGACGGCTTCACGACAGCTGTTCGCATCATCCCCTACCTCGTGGCAATCCTCGTTGGAATCGGTGTTTTTCGCGCCTCTGGAGCCATGGATATGCTCATCGACGGCATCAAGTGGGGTGTCGAGGCGACGGGCATGAACAGCGACTTCGTGGGCGCACTTCCCACGGCTCTGATGAAACCCCTCTCTGGCAGCGGTGCCCGTGGCATGATGGTCGACGCGATGACCACCTTCGGCGCCGACTCGTTCGTCGGTCGCCTGTCGTGTGTGTTCCAAGGGTCTACCGACACCACGTTCTATATCCTCGCCGTTTACTTCGGCTCCGTCGGCATCCGCTACACGCGTCACGCCGTGGCCTGCGGCCTGCTGGCCGACCTGGCGGGCATCATCTCAGCCATTCTCATCTGTTATATGTTCTTCGGGTAAAAAATGGCAAACCTAAAGTCCCTCGCAAAAGACACGGCCATCTACGGCCTTTCGAGCATCGTTGGCAGGTTCCTGAACTACCTGCTTGTACCGCTGTACACGCACTACATGCCCAAAGACTCGGGCGACTACGGCATCAGCACCAATGTCTATGCCTATACGGCACTGTTCCTCGTCCTGCTGACCTTCGGCATGGAGACCACGCTGTTCCGCTTTGCCAATGACCAGCGCGAAAAGCCCGACACCGTCTTCTCGACGGCGATGGCCACCGTCGCTGCGCTGACGGTGGTGTTCCTGGCGTTTTTGTTCGGTTTCATCGATGGAATCAGCGATTCTTTAGGCTATCAGGCACATCCCGAATACCTGCTGATGATGGGTGTCGTCGTGGCGCTGGACGCCCTGCAGGCACTCCCCTTCAGTTTCCTGCGTTACCAGAAGCGGGCACTGCGCTTCGCATCGCTGAAGATGCTGTTCATCTTCCTGAACATCTTCCTGAACGTACTCTATTTCGTCTGGCTGGGTAAGACGTCGGTGTTCTACGTCTTCTTCATCAACCTGCTCTGCACGGCGTTCATCACCTTCTTCTTTATCCCCGACCTCTTCCGCATCCACTGGCACTTCGACGGTGCGCTGCTGCGCCGGATGTTCAGCTACTCCTGGCCCATCCTCGTCCTCGGCATCGCCGGCATCCTCAACCAGGTAGCCGACAAGATCATCTTCCCGCTGGTCTACCCTGACGAGGCCGAAGCCAACGTGCAGCTGGGAGTCTACGGCTCCTGTGTCAAGATTGCCATGATCATGGCCATGATCACGCAGGCCTTCCGCTATGCCTACGAGCCCATCGTCTTTGCCAAGAGCCGCGATGCCGACAAGACCGAGTACTACGCCTCGGCCATGAAGTACTTCCTCATCTTCACGCTGCTGGCCTTCCTCTGTGTCGTCGGCTGGATGCCCGTTCTGCAGTATATCATCGGTGCCGACTATCGCGAGGGACTGGGTGTAGTACCCGTTGTCATGGCAGCCGAGATCATGATGGGTGTCTACTTCAACCTGTCGTTCTGGTACAAGCTCATCGACAAGACCATCTATGGCGCGTGGTTCTCCCTGATAGGCTGCGCCGTGCTGTTTTTAGTAAATATCCTCCTCATCCCGCGCTACGGCTATTGGGCCTGCGCCTGGGGCGGCGTCGCTGGCTACGGCACGTCAATGGTGCTGAGCTACGTCATCGGACAGCGGAAGAACCCCATCCCCTACCCCGTCAAAGACATCCTCTTCTACGTGGGTATGACCGCCGTCTTTACGGCTCTCATCTATACCGTCTCGCCCTACCTGCCCATGTGGGCACAACTGGTGTTCAACACCATCCTGATTATGGGATTCCTGGCTTTTGTCATCAGGAAAGACCTGCCGCTCAGCAGTCTCCCCGTCATCGGAAAGAAATTCAGAAAAAACAAATGAATCCATGAAGAAAGTCGCACTACTCATTTCGCTGTTCACCATTTACTGTTCACTGACCACCAGCCGCGCGGCAGCGCCTGACGAGGGTATGTGGACGCTCTACGACCTGCCCAACGCCGTCTACGAGACGATGCGTCAGGAGGGCTACCAGCTGCCCTACGAGAAGCTCTACAAGGCTGACGACGCCATTATGAAAGCCGTCGTCAACTTCTCCGGCTACTGCTCGGGTGTGGTCGTCAGTCCCGACGGACTGGTGTTCACGAACCACCACTGCGGCTTCGAGGCCATCCGCTCCCATTCCACCGTGAAGCACGACTATATGCTTAACGGCTTCTATGCCAAGACCTTCGAGGAGGAGCTGCCCAATAAGGATATGTTCGTATCGTTCATGGTCGAACAGCGCGATGTCACCAAGGATCTCATTTACGAGGGGCTGGACTTTATTCCTGACGACCGCCGCGAGGCGTTCATCGACTCCATCGAGAATGTGTGGTCCAAGGAGCTGCGCGCCAAGGACTCCACGCTGCGTCTGGAGGTGAAGCCGTTCTACGAGGGCAACAGCTACTACGCCACGACCTACCGCGACTTCCGCGACCTCCGACTGGTCTTCACCATCCCCAAGTCGATGGGCAAGTTCGGCGGCGAGACCGACAACTGGATGTGGCCGCGCCAGACGTGCGACTTCTCCGTCTTCCGCATCTATGCCGACCCGAAGACCAACGGTCCGGCGGACTACTCGAAGGACAACGTCCCCTACCACCCCGAACACTGGGCACGCGTCTCAAACGACGGCTATCAGGAGGGCTCGTTCTCGATGACTATGGGTTACCCCGGCAGCACGTCACGCTACCTGTCGAGCTACGGCATCCGCGAGCGCTACGAACAGAACGCCATCCGGGCACAGGTGCGCGGCATCAAGCAGGAGGTGATGAAGCGCCACATGGACGCCTCCGAGGCCGTGCGCATCAAGTACGACTCGAAGTATGCACAGTCCTCGAACTACTGGAAGAACTCCCTCGGCATGAACAAATGTATCGATTCCATCGGACTGATCGGGCAGAAACAGCGCTTCGAGGAGCAGCTGCGCCGCTGGCAGGACAGCACCGGTCTCTTCAAGGACCTGCTGGACTTCCCGCTGATGGAGCGGCTCTATGCGAAGCAGCTGAAGCTGATGAAGGTCATGATGTACTATACGGAGACGTTCCGCCGCACGGACGAGCTGTCGGCACGCGCCTTCAAGATCCATAACGGTGTGTCGCCCAAGGGTCACGGCAAACGCCAGCACGTCACATTGGAGGACAACCGCGAGACATGGGACTACGACACCGACCGCGAGGTGCTCGGCACGCTGCTCCGCAACTACCGTGAGCATGTCACCGACACACAGTTCGTACCGGCTTTCTACAAGACCATCGACAGCCAGTTTGGCGGCGACTGCCAGCGCTATGCCGACGCCCTCTACAGCCGCTCGATGCTGATGAAGCCGGGCAAGCGCATCTATACAAATAAGAAATCCTTCGACCGTGACCTCGGCATCGCCTATGGTCTCGACCTCACGGCGCTGGAGCTGGACCTTCGCTACCAGTTGCGCCAAACGTCCGATTCCATCGATGTATTGGAGCGTTACCTCTGTGCCGCCAAGCTGCGTATGGAGGAGGATCTGCCCCACTACAGCGATGCCAACTTCACCATGCGCCTCAGCTACGGACAGGTGAAGGAATACAACCTCGGCGGCCGTCCGTCGGGGTTCCAGACGAAAGCGTCAAGCATGGTAGCGAAGATGAAAACGGGCGATTCCATCGAGGATTATCGAGTGGAACCCGAGATGCTCGACCTCCTCAGCAATGCTGGTGATATGCCGCTCTGCTTCCTCACCACCAACGACATCACCGGCGGTAACAGCGGCTCACCGATGTTCGACGGCAAGAACCGTCTCATCGGCCTCGCCTTCGACGGCAACTGGGACTCGCTGTCCAGCGACATCTTCTTCGACTCCCAGCTGGCACGCTGCATCGGCGTCGACATCCGCTACGTCCTCTTCATGATGGACCGCTGGGGCCATGCCGACCGTCTGCTTCAGGAAATCCATGCACAGTAGACCATGACAAGAGCCCTTCTCCTCCTGACCGCGCTGTTCGCCCTGCCGTTGTCAGCCCAACAGTCCAAGACGCTAACTGGACAGCATCGGCTCGACCTCAGCGGCAAGTGGGCGTTCGCACTCGATGAGCAACGTCTTGTACGCCCCGAGTCGCTGTTCACGGACAGCGTCCTGCTGCCGGGAACCACCGACACGAACCGTCGCGGTCATGCCCTGGAGTGGAAAGGAGAAACGACACACCTATCACGCCTCTTTTCTTATAAAGGTCGCGCGTGGTACAGGCGCACCGTCGTCATTCCCGACAGCTGGAAGGGACAGCCCGTCACATTGTTTTTTGAGCGCACGAAACCCTCGGAGGTCTATGTCGACGGCCGTCGCTGCGGGACCTCCAACGATATCTCCACACCTCAGGTCTTTGACCTCACGCTGCAGCTGACGCCTGGCCGCCACGAGCTGGCCGTCATGATCGACAACAGCAGCGGCGTACCCGAACAGCTCTATGCCAGCAGCCACGCCTATACCGAAGACACACAGACGAACTGGAACGGCATTATCGGTCGGATAGAGCTCATCAACGCCACCATTTCCCAGATTTCTGAGAACTCCCAGGAGTCCCAAAACTCCCAGGAGCACCATTCACTCTCCGCTATCACCGTCCGCGACCACCACTTCTACGATGCTGCCGGCCACCGCCTGTTCCTGCGTGGCCGCCACGATGCCTGCGTGTGGCCGCTGACCGGCCACGTCCCCATGGACCTCGCCTCGTGGCAAGCCTATATGCAGAAATGCAAGGACTATGGCCTCAACCACGTGCGCTTCCATTCCTGGTGTCCGCCGGAAGCAGCCTTCCTGGCTGCCGACGAGGCCGGTATCATCCTGCAGCCCGAGCTGCCGTTCTGGGGCGACTTCAACGCCGAGGACACGGTGCTCATGCAGTTTCTCCACAAAGAGGGCGAGAACATCCTGCGGTGGTACGGTCACCACCCGTCGTTCCGGATGTTCGCCTTGGGCAACGAGCTATGGGGCAGCATCGACAAAATGGCCGATTTCATCGCTGATTTCCGCCGCATAGCCCCCGACAAGCTCTACACCTTCGGCTCGAACTACTACTTAGGCTATCAGGGTGTGAAACCGGGCATGGACTACTTTACCACCTGTCGCGTCGGCGGCGAGGCATGGGGTGCCTACAACACCCACACGCGCGGTTCTTTCTCCTTTGCCGATGCTTTCGAGGGCGGCGTCATCAACCACTGCCACCCCAACACCTCGATGAACTTTGCCGAGGCCTGCAGCCGCTCGTCGGTACCCGTCATCTCGCACGAGACGGGACAGTTCCAGATTTATCCCAATTTCCGGGAGATCAACAAATACACCGGCGTGCTCTATCCTTATAATATGGAGGTGTTCCGCCAGCGGCTGGCAGAGAACAACATGCTGCAGCAGAGCGACGACTTCCACCGCGCCTCGGGCCGCTGGGCCGCCCTACTCTATAAACAGGACATCGAGATGGACCTGCGGACGCCGAACATGGCGGGTTTCCAGCTGCTCGATATCCAGGACTATCCCGGGCAGGGCTCCGCCTACGTCGGCATGCTCGACGCTTTCATGGACAGCAAGCGCATCATCAAACCCGAAGAGTGGCGTGGCTTCTGCTCAGACAAAGTGGCACTCTTCGTGGCCGACAAGCTATGCTTCACCAACGAAGAAGGCATCTATGGAAAAGTGCAGGTAGCGAACTATAGCGGACGCTCCCTGCGGGGCGACACGCTCTACTGGCGACTGGAGCGCTGCGAGAAGGTGTACAGCAGCGGCTACATTCTCTGGAAGGCGGTGAAGTTAGGCCACTGGGTGATTGACAGCAGCGACGAGGGTCTCATCGACGTCAGTTCGCTCCGCGTGCCCATCGGCGTCAGCGACCGTGCCGGGCACTACCGCCTGCAACTGAGACTGTCGTACAACGCCCCCGCGAACATCTACGACCTGTGGTCCTATCCCGAGGAGAGCCACCTGGACAGTCTGAAGCGCGGTATCATCATTGCGCACCAAATGACCGATGAAATCGGCGAAAAATTGATGGAAGGCGCCTCCGTCCTGCTGATGCCCGACAGCACGGAGTTCGCTGGGAACACCGTCGGACCGCTGTTCCAGACCGACTACTGGAACTACCGGATGTTCAAGACCATCTGCGAGAACAACAAGAAAGCGGTGTCGCCGGGCACGCTGGGCATTCTCTGTCAGCCGCAACACCCGCTCTTCCGCAGCTTCCCCACTCAGGAGCACACGAACTGGCAGTGGTTCCCCGTGCTGAAACACTCGCGGCCGCTCATCATGGACCGCTGGGAGGCCTTCAAGCCCCTGATACAGGTCATCGACAACGTGGAGCGCAACCACAAGCTGGCGTTAGCGCTGGAGTACAGCATCGGAAAAGGGCGTCTGCTGATCATGATGTCCGACCTGGAGCAGGCGTCATCCTACGTCGAGGGACGCCAGTTCTATCGCAGCGTCCTGGAATATATGCATTCTGACGACTTCCACCCCGAGCTCCACATTATCTATAATGCCCTGCGGGGATTGCTCCGCGAGCCGTATAATGCCGAGCAGCTACAGGAGCTGAACAACATCTCGCCGTACTAAGTTTTTCGCGAGGATTACAAGACAGAAGAACTACTTTTTCTTCTTGCGGGGTTTGCGCATAGCCCAACCGTCTTCCGAGAAGTCGGGCTCTTCGCCCTTCAGCTTTCGCGGCGCTTTTCCCATCAGCTCGCGCCAATCCCCTGAGTCTCCGGAAAAGCGGTCATTCTTCCGATGAATTCGGTCGTTTTTCCGATGGATTCGGTCATTTTGGAAGTCATTCTTGGTGTCATTCTTAGTCTTGGGGGCACCACCGTTACCCTCGTCGGCATCGTTACAACGCACCTGGCGCCCCTTGAAGCGGATGCCGGTGAGCTGTGAGGCCACCTTGCGGGCGTCGCGCTCGGGCACGTCGAAGTAGCTGAAGGTGTCGAGCAGGTCGATGTGTCCCACCTCCTGCCGGCCACCGACATAGCGGTTCAGCGTCTGCATGAGCACGCCAGGGAAGAAGCCGTCCTTCTTACCGAGATTGATGAACAGTCGCTTGTAGCCCTTCTGTGCCTTGTTCTGCATCTTCTGGCGGTCGGTCTGCCACTTGTCGCCGCTGCCGTCGGTCTGCCACTTGCCACCGCCCTTGCCCTTCTTGTTGCTCATCTCGACGGGCTTCTCTATCTCCGGTGCGTCGGCATAGTAGGCCAGGAACTTACCGAACTCCAGCGAGACAATCTTCTTGATAATCTCGTCCTTGTCAATAAACTCGAAGTAACGGTTGATGTCGGCAATGAACGGGGCTATCTCGTCGTCGTTGACGTCGGTCTTCACAATCTGGTCCATCACCTTGTAGAGCTGCTTCTTGCAGATCTCCTCGGCCTGCGGGATGTCGGCCTCGACAAACTCCTTGCCGATGACTTTTTCGATGTTGCGTATCTTGAACTTCTCCTTCGTGTGGACGATGGAGATGCTCGTGCCCTTCTTGCCGGCACGACCGGTACGGCCGGAGCGGTGGGTGTAGTTCTCGATGTCGTCGGGCAGTCCGTAGTTGATGACGTGCGTCAGGTCGTCGACATCCAGGCCGCGTGCCGCCACGTCGGTGGCCACGAGCAGCTGGACGGTATGCTGGCGGAACTTCTGCATCGTCAGGTCGCGCTGCTGCTGTGAGAGGTCGCCATGCAGGGCCTCGGCATTGTAGCCGTCGCGAATCAGCTTGTCGGCCACCTCCTGCGTCTCGAGCTTCGTGCGACAGAAGATGATGGCGAAGATGCGGGGGTTGTAGTCCACGATGCGCTTCAGGGCGAGGTACTTATCCTTCGCGTGTACCATATAATAGATGTGGTTCACGTTCTCGGCGCCCTCGTTACGGCTGCCGACGACCGTCTCCTGGGCATCGTGCAGGTACTGACGTGCCACACGCTCCACCTCGCGGCTCATCGTGGCCGAGAACATCAGCGTGGAGTGCTCCTCGGGCAGAGCCTCGAAGACGGCGTTGATGGCTTCGGAGAATCCCATGTTCAGCATCTCGTCGGCCTCGTCGAGTACAATATTGCGCACCTCGTCGAGGTGTGCCACGCCGCGGTTCATCAGGTCCAGCAGTCGTCCCGGCGTTGCCACGATGATGTGTGCGCCGTTCTTCAGGGCACGTATCTGCTGGCCGATGTTCGCTCCGCCGTAGACGGCCTCGATATGGATATGGCCCATGTAGCGGCTGAAGTCCTTCAGGTCGTCGGTTATCTGGAGACACAGCTCACGCGTCGGCGAGAGGATGAGTGCCGCGGGCTTGCGGTCGTCGTCACGGTCGGCGGGCAGCCGCTGCAGCAGGGGTATGCCGAAGGCGGCCGTCTTGCCGGTGCCCGTCTGTGCCAGCGCAATGATGTCGCGACGGCTTTCCAGCAACTGCGGGATGACAGCCTCCTGTACGGGTGTTGGCTGTACGAACCCCATCTCTTCAATGGCGCGGCGTATCTCTGCGCTGACGCCCAGTTCTTCGAATGTCTTCATAGAAGTATGGGTAAGTATAACACGCTAAGTTGAACAAAAATCTTCAAAAATCTTGCACAAATGGCTTTCGAGAGGCTTATTTATGTCAGATTTTTGAAGATTTTCGTTTTTGATTGTTTCTTAACTGCGGCGATACTGCGATGGACTCATGCCGATGTGCTCCTTGAAGTACTTGCCGAGGAACGACTGGTTGGCGAAGTTCATCTCCTCGGCAATCTCGCGGATGCTCTTCGTGGAGTTCTTCAGCATCACGCGTAGCTCCATGGTGACGTAGCTGTCTATCCACTCGTTGGGCGTGCGGCGGCTGGCGCGCTTGATACACTCCGAGAGGTACTTCGGCGTGATGTCCAGCTGCCCGGCATACCAGCTGACGCGGCGCTCGTGGCGGCAGTTGTCCTCGACGAGCTTGATGAAGCGCGTGAAGACGACGTCGGCGCGTGAGCGGTGGTGCTCAGCCTCCTGCTGGAAGTGGTAGATGACGTTGCTCAGGTCGTAGAACATCGCCAGCAGCAGGGTGCGGATGAGGTCGCGGCGGAAGTGGTTCTCGGTGTTCTGGAGCTTCGTGCGGATGACGGAGAAATACTCCTTGAACACCGCCTGGTCGCGCTCCTTCAGGTGTAGCACGGGGAAGCGTCGCGAGAAGAGGAACAGCGCCGATGAGTCGTTGACGGTCTTGATGACCTCCTGGAAGAACTTCACGCTGACGATGAAGCAGAGTCCCGACACGTCGGGCGTCGCCTCGTAGTTGTCAATGACGTGTCGCTCACCGGCAATAAGGATGTCGCCGGGGTTCACCACGAGCTCCTGCGTGTCCATGGTGTAGCGTACCTGACCGCCCGTGCAGAGGGCGATGAGAATAAAATTCATACGGCGGGGCTCACGGGGGAACGGAACCTCGTTCATGCGGTCGAGCAACAGGAGATCGTCGTCAAGCGATCCACTGTTCTCCCACTGCTTGGCAAGTGCCATGCTAGTCTCTGGAATAGTCTGTTTTCCCATAATGTTCGTGTTTTCTTCGTGCAAAGATACATATTTATCTTTATTTCGCGCAATAATTTGGAAGAATTTACGTTTTATTCAGAAAAATAACGCGTTTTTAAAATATGAAGAAATTTCTACTTTCTGCAGTCATGCTTCTCGCCTCGGTTCATGGCTTTGCTCAACACGAGGTGGGTAAACTGACTTTCATGCCGAAGGTGGGTATCAACCTGGCCACGATAGGCGGCGATGTGTGTTATCATTGGGTTGAGGGAGTATCCGATGCTCAGAAGATGGAGCAGACCTACCGCATCGGTGCCGTGGCCGGTATCGAGGGGGAGTACCAGCTGAGCCAGCCCATGTCGCTCAGCGTCGGACTGCTCTACTCGCTGCAGGGCAACAAGTACAAGGATATTGAGTTCCAGAAGGGCTTCACGTCGACGTTCCACGAGGTCTGCGTCCCCGTTCTGCTCAACTACTATGTCGTGAAAGGACTGGCTGTGAAGGCTGGTCTGCAGGCTGGCTATGCTTTCAATAAGAAGCAGTCCTACGAGTCGTTCATCGAGGACGCGTCCCATCCCAACGGTGTCTGGCTAAAGTCGTCCACCAGCGGTTCCGTCTACAAGCCCTTCGACATTGCCGTCCCCGTGGGCCTCTCCTACGACTTCGACCAGTGGCGTGTAGACCTGCGCTACAACTTCGGACTGACAAGCATCAGCAAGCTCGACGGTATGGCCGCCACGCACCACCGCGTCATCCAGCTCAGCCTGGGCTACCAGCTCGGTAAGTAATAATATTGTACGCTTATGTCGCCCATCAAGACCCTCAACGACCTGACACGCTTCCTGCAGCAGCGCGGCGGCAGGAAACGCGTGGCCGTGGTCTGCGCCGACGACGCGTCGACACGCTATGCCGTTGAGAAAGGGCGCGAGATGGGGTTCATCGAGCCCATCTATGTCGACGGTGACGACAAGGACGACTGTGCCCGCCGTGCCGTGGCTATGTGCAAGGCCGGCGAGGCCGACATCCTGATGAAGGGTCTGCTGAACACCGACACCCTGTTGCGTGCCATCCTCGACAAGGAGCAGGGCATCCTGCGGCCGGGCCGTGTGCTGACACATATCTGCGTGGCCGAGATTCCGAAATACGAGAAGCTGCTGTTCTTCACCGATGCCGCCGTCATCCCCGTACCCTCCGGGGCACAGCGCCGCCAGCAGATAGGCTACGTCAACTACGCCTGTCACGCCCTGGGCATCGAGGAGCCGCGCATCGCCCTCATCCACTGTGCCGAGAAGGTCAGCGAGAAGACCTTCCCCTACACCAAGGACTACCTACAGATCATCGCCGAGGCCCAGACCGGCAAGTTCGGCCGCTGCATCATCGACGGCCCGCTGGACCTGAAGACGTCGCTCGACGCCGTCAGCCTCCGCGAGAAGAGCATCCGCTCCGCCATCGACGGCCAAGCCGACGCCCTCATCTTCCCCGACATCGTCGCCGGCAACGTCTTCTACAAGACCCTCACCCTCTTTGCCTACGCCAGGACCGCCGGCGTCCTCCAGGGCACCCTCTGCCCCTGCGTCGTCCCCAGCCGTGCCGACAGCCCCGAGTCCAAGTTCCACTCGCTGGCTCTCGCCGCGGTTTGACCGACCGTGGAATTATTTCGACAAGGAAGAAAAATAGGAAATTCCGTTTGGAACTTTCGGTTATTCTTCCTATCTTTGCGGCGTAACACAATCTATTCAACTTATTATACTAACACCGACTATGAAAAAGCATTTGTTTTACCTGACGATGATACTCGCGGCCTGTGCCGTGGTATGCACATTTACTGCCTGCGGCGGTGACAATGATGACGACCCCGTCTACGAGGAGAAGGACGAGCCCTCGAAGGAGAGTAAGGACGAGACGCAGACCCCCGCTGGAACGCTGTTGCTGATGCGGGCGTGCGCCACGTGCGACGGCACGAAGCTCTGTGTCGACTGCAAAGGCACGGGAAAGGGCTGCAAGCGGTGCAAGGGCACGGGCGAGTACTGCAGCGACTGCGGCGGTTCGGGCGAGTGCGACTGGTGCTACGGCAGCAAGGAGTGCAGGAGCTGCTATGGCAAAGGCGGCTCCAACTGCACCTGGTGTATGTCGAAACCCGGCTATTGCGGCAAGTGCGTGGGCACGGGAATGTATGGCACCCAGAAGTGCACGTCCTGTAACGGCACCCGAATATGCCACTATTGCGGCGGCAACTACTTCAAGAAGTGTTCGTCGTGTAACGGCAGTGGCGACTGCAGCCATTGCTACGGCAGGGGCATCTGCCCGACCTGCTACGGAGACCCCGTCTGCTCCACGTGCGGTGGCGACGGCCATTGTCAGACGTGTACTAACCAAGACGGCAGGTGCGCGGCGTGCAAGGGCAGCGGCGAGGAGAGCGTGCAGAGCTTTGCCTTCACCGAGGCTGGCGGTACCGAGAGGGTGCTAGTCCACTGTACGGCGGACTGGACGGTATCGGCCGATGCCGACTGGATCAGCTGCTCGCGCGCTTCGGGCAAGGGCGACGCCACCGTCACCCTCACCGCAGCCAAGAACGCCACGGCCTCTCAGCGCGACGGTGTCATAACCTTCGCCTGCGGGAAGTCCAGCCAGACCATCAAGGTGCAGCAGATAGGCGAAGCCCTCAGGCTGACCGTGGAGCCGACGACCCTCTTCATCTCTAGCAGCGGCGGCTCGCAGTCCTTCAGCATCTCCTCGAACTCGTCGTGGACCGTCCGTGCCGACGAATCCTGGCTGAAGTTCTCACCCGCCAGCGGCAGCGGCGACGCCACCATCTCCGTCAGCGGATCGGCCTATACCGCATGGCCCCGCTATGCCGTCCTGACCATCGAGGACGCTTCGGGCGAGGCTTCCGTCGACGTCCGCGTGGCCCAGGCCGAGAGCGCCGAAGCCCTGAACCAGCTGAAGACTATCTTGGAGTATCCCTTAGGCACCATCGACCTGAGCATAAAGACCTACAGTTTTTATAGCCTCAGGAATGCTGTCTCCAAAGTCTACGCCATCCGCGAGTACGAATCCAGCATGCCCGACTGGTACACCTTCAACGTATACGTCTTCGACAACCCCTCACTCAGCAACTGGACGTATCAGGGACTGACATTCTTCACGATGGACGTCACCATAGCGAAATACATCCGCTCGCTGAACTATAGCATGAAACTGACGAAGCCCGCCGACTACAAAGGCTACCTGAACCGCATCCTGCAGGACTTCAGGTACAACCTGGGCATCGCCCTAGCCGAAAAGGAGACGACGTTAGACCACGAACTGGCAGCCTACGAGGCTTACGATGCTGAAGATAACCATTACATAGTCAACGTCTGGGACTACAGTGACTATTATTCGTTCTCCATTCACGTCATCTACTAGACCGTTTAATATAAGACCTCACGGCGGGAATCGCTCCCGTCGTGAGGTTTTTTCATGCGCAGCCAATATCTCTTATCTCTTATCTCGGCTGCGCGGCCGCTGGCCGCGTTAGGGCTCCGGCTGCTTCGCAGCATCAATCTGCGACTGCGCCAGGTCCGTCCATCCCAGTACGGCGTCCTTGTTCAGTTCGGCGCGCGTGTACTCGCCGGTGGCCTGCGCCAGGAGCTTGATGTTCTTCACCGCGTTGCCCGTGGGCTTCATCAGACCCGTCTTCGGGTCGCGGGCAGTCTTCGGACCGATGACAGCCTTGATGACGATGTCGTTCTGGGCGTCGTACAGCGTGTTCACGGGCTGCGACTCCACCGAGCACTTGAAAATCGCCAGGTCGTCAATCTTCACCGTGTTGCCGTTGAGCGTCTGCTCGCGGATCTCCTTGACCATGTCCTTCAGGACACCCACCAGGGCACCTTCCGACCAGTTCGTGTTGTGCGTCTTCAGCAGCTTTGCCAGGCCGTTCAGGTCAATCTGCTCCTTGTACGAGGCGCGTGCGTACCACTTCTTGTAAAACTCAGAAGTCTGGTTGTTGTTCTGATAAACGTTCAGTTCTACCATAGTTGTAATTTTTCATGGTGTTAGATACTCTGCGACTGATTACTCCGGCCAGCCGCTACCGCTTGTTATCCTGAGCTCTTGAATACGTTACAAAGGTACAAAAATTTCCTGAGACTGCCAAATTTTTTCGCAACTATTTTGACCAAGAATATCTTTTTTTTAACCACGAATTACACGAATTTCACGAATTTTTTTGGCTGCGCACAGAGTTAAGTGCACAACGGGGTCGGTTCCGCTGTGTAACAAGAAAAAAGTGCACAACGGGGTCGGTTCCGCTGTGCACTTAATTCGTGTAATTCGTGTAATTCGTGGTTGAATAAATAATCTGTGGTTGTAAAATTAGTGGCGGTTATTTCAAAATAGGTGGCGGGTATTTCACGAAAAGAGCCACTTATCAGACGATAGGTGGCTCTTATTGAAGAGAGAACGGTCAGACTGGCGTGTTGTTCGGCACCTTTTTCTGATATTGCCCATTCTTAATACGCTGGACGACATGGTAGCGACTGGTAAAGTTGCCAAGGTATCGCTCAGCTGTCTTCCATGGTATGCCAAGATTCGCGGCTGCCTGTCGGGCATCAGCGGTTATGAAGTCCTTGCCGAGGGCGTCGTAGAGTCGTTTCTCAGCTGCTGTCATTCCACTCGCTAGGGCCTGTGCCTTGTCATCGTGGGGCACGAGATTGGTATAGACATGGGCGGTGTGGTTGATGAGACAGTTGGCGATGGTCATGGCTGTGCGGAAATCATGGTCGGAACATATCAGCGACTGCGACAGCGGGTCGAACATGGGCGATAGCGTCTCATGGCGCAGCACCGTGAGCATCATAGCCAGGCGGAAGCACACCAGCCCCAGACGGCGTACGAAGGCAATGAGATCGTCGCCATGAAGACCGACCTGTTCCAGTTGCAGCCCCTCAAAGAAGCGGTTAAACTCCTGCTCCTGCTCTTGGCTGAGGCGGAACTCCAGGGGATGGTCCTTGTGCTGATGGAGGGCGTGGTAGATGCGTAGGAAGCGTTCGCCCAGCTCTGCCATCTGGTCGTCGAGTGTCTTGTCGTGGCGCTCGAAGACATTACGCCAACAGAGGTTGCGCTTGAGATTATAGAACAGGAAGCGCGAGCCCAGTCCGTTCTCGCACGACGGCAGCAGGGCTGGTATCTGTCCTGGCGTACAGGTGAGCAGGACGGCCAGCCGCGGGCAGTAGATGTTGACACGCTCCTGCTCCTTGCGGCGGCTGTAGCAGATGGGCTCATGGTGAAAGGCCGCCCTTAGGCCTGAGCTGTAGTCACCGTAGTCCGACTTCAAGGCCTGTGTCATGGTATCGGCCTCGGTCTCGAAGATGGTGCCCCACCCATGATTGTCGCTGAGCGCCTGATAGGTGGCGGTGGCCGACGAGTTGGCGGGAATGAACACCGAACGGTAGGGCGGCTCCTTGGGCTGTGGCGTGGAGGCGCGACGCTGCTTGTCGAGAGCCGCGTACTCGGCCATCTGCTGCTGGTAGTCCTCCTGTGCCTTCTGGTTCTGCTGCTCCAGTTCGCG
The DNA here is from genome assembly GCA_016285245.1 of Prevotella sp. Classification (GTDB taxonomy): domain Bacteria; phylum Bacteroidota; class Bacteroidia; order Bacteroidales; family Bacteroidaceae; genus Prevotella. The sequence goes on along the minus strand of JAEEQH010000006.1, from coordinate 12,873 downwards.
CTGTATGGGCATCAGCAACTGTCGGCAGGCTGTCAACTGTCCCTTGTCGGCAGCGGCAGGTGCCGAGATGATGGTATAAAATGGTGGGTAGACGCGCCGGTTGTCATAGACACCATAGACACCCGGTGTAGCGCCCGACAGACAGTCGAGCGTACCCAGAATCATCTTGTCGCGTCCCTCGGCGGTGGTCTGTGTCTCTGCGGCATCATGCACGATGGGCGGCAGGTCATCAAGACTGATTTTGTCAGAAAAAGTTTCCGAGTAGCCACCGCTGTCGCCAGCATCGTTCCCATAGCCGTCGACTGGACTTTCCCTCATTCCCCCACTTCCCTCACCCTGCGGTAAACTATTGGAATCTTCGGAAAGTACCATTCCTATGTATTCCAGTTCTTCTCCCTCAGGTTGGGGGAATTGAGGGTTTGAGGGAAACCTCCTACCCATCTCGCTGAGGTCGACCCCTGCCTGCTGGGCCATAAAGTAAAAAGTTTTGATGGTGGTGCGTCCATTACTCCTGGCCAGACATTGCTGCCACTTCTTCTCACAGCGTGCCTCGTTGTACTTCGTGCTCTGAGCCGACAGCTGGTGGAACAAGTCGCGACCCTCAGCACCCAGACCGTCGGCAAGGGCGAACCCCAGTCGCAGCCAGTCGCTATATGACTCGGCGATATTCGCCCCCATCTGGAGCAGCTCCTGTCCGACGGCCAGAATCTTCTCCCGGTCGTCGGTGGGAGGGCCGGCCGAAAAATCGGCCGACCTCCCAGAAGGGGTTGTTGATATACCAGAGGCTTTCACCTCGTTGTCTGTATGAGGCTGGGCAGACTGAGCCGCCCAAGCCATCGGATCGAAAGATGTATTATCCATAAACTTACTGATTCTTAAATGAAAAATTCGTAAAGGTCGCCACGCAGATACGCGTCGAGATCGTAAGAAATGTAGCAGGCATGGCTCTGGTTGGCAACAGTCGAGTCAATCTGCTTCTCCCCGAAACCGTAAGTCGCGAGGAGATAATTCCGAATTGCGTTGAACCATGTGCCGTAGTCGCACTTCGAGAGGTCTATCTCGACCAGCCATTTCAAGCCGTGGCCTCGCGGCGAGGTAAACATCATCAGCGTACGCTCACCCCAGTAAGGGTCAGCCAGCAATAGGCGCTTCATCTCCTCGGGTGTGATTCTGCGCTTCATCTGAGGACTGTCGTCGTCCAGGTGGTCGCAGTCAACACACAACATACCCGAAGCCTCGACAAGCGAACTGTCGGCACAATAAGAGTACACGCCGCCCGGCGTGAAGTAGTCGAGGTTCCGGCCCTTATAGTCACGCTGAGCCTCGTCACCCTGTATGCGACGCAGACACTCCGTCTTGCTCATCAGACCAATATCACGGTCTTGGTCAGGCCCCATCTGCAGATACTTCATTGTGACGTACAGCCACACCCAGAACAGACTCACCGTCTTCTTCGGAAACTTGTTCCAGATAGGTCCCTTGAAAAAAGAAACAAAAAACTTGTTCATAAACGTTCTTGTACTTTAAAGATACAAAGTAGTCTTGGGGTAACCTTGCCGACGGTGTCCTAACCACCACTTCATGATGAGCACGCGGCTACGTGCCTAAGAAGATGGTGCAAAAATATAAGAAAAAAACGGGTTAATAGCGAAATAAGACTTTTCGCTCTCAAAGTTTTCACCGATTTCAAATTTTTCACGAAATCTGTCAAAAATATCACAGATTTCAAGTTGGATATTAACCCTGATTATTTTGAGTGGCGGCCATCTCCTCTTGTTTCATCGCCTCAATGACAGGCTTTAGCGACTCTTCCAAAGGTTCACAGTCGTTAATTAGCTGCCAAATCTTCTTTCTATGCTCATGAACTGGGCTGGCATAGTATTTGTAGCTGCTGGAGATAGTTTTGGTGGTGGTGTATTTGCATCTTCCCATGGAACTGACAAGAGATCCCTTTCCTTTGACGGCTTCTACAACTGCATGCAGCAAGTCATCAAACTCTTCGCGGCTTGTGTCGCGTGATGTAATATGATAGAAGTTGCACAGGAATCTCAGCGCGTCACAATACTTCCCCTTTTCCTGCTCAACAATCAACCATGCGTCTTCATTGAGTTGCTTGACGAATACGTCAAACACCGATTGGGAAACAAGAATAATCTTCTGGACATTCTTCGGCAGGTTTTCAATGAGTATCGGCGACGGTGTATCGCCGTCCTGACTTTTGGTCAACGTCTGCTGAGTAAACTCTGGGCTATTCGTATGGATTGATTCCGATGGAGCCGACGCCTTTTTTGCTGTTGTAGTGGTCATTTTGTTATGATGATAACCTTCGAGCATCTTCGCAACCAACGACTGTTTGTTCCTCTCGTTCTCAAAACGTTGTAACAGCTTACGTTTGATGTCCTTAAGGGCAGCAGCAAACCTGCTGCATTCCTCGTTCAGTTCCTTGTTGTTCTGATTGTCGTAGGTGTCTTCCAGGTGATGTTTGTCCACCCAGCTGTACACAAGCCACTGGCTAATGGAATCAATGGCCTCAATATCCCTGACGCAATAAAGGAAATCGTAGATAAAATTTAGGTTCCAGTTGAGCGTTACAACCTCCAAATCCAAACCCATGAAGTCCACCCGGGATGCCATGTACATCTCGGCAAGTTCTTTTGCGCTGTATGATATTTGAGGTGCAGCAGCGCTACTGCTTTTAATGGCTGGGGTTGTGTCTGTTATCCCTTTAATTTCCTCTTCCATTATGTTAACAAAAATTTGTCTGCAAAGTTACACTTTTTCGGCAACTTTTCCAAATATTTTTTTGAAAAAGTTTTCCAAAACGGGCAACTTTCCGATTTTTGCTTTGATGCTTTTCCTAGATTTAATCTATCAGAGCATGCAGGACTCTGCACAGCAGGTTCGCCGCTCATTGGGGCGTCCATCATCGCGAGCTACGCGACAGCAAGCATTACAGCAGGTTGCCATGCTCAAGGCAGCGAAGGAAGCGGTCAAATGACAGCCCTCAACCGTTAATAATGGTTAATTGATAGAGGGTCATTGCCGAAACCACGCGGTTTTTTCGTAATTTTGCACTTAGAAATTGAAATCAACATAAAATTCTAACCATTAGATTATGAAAAAGGTGACATTAACAAGAAGCATAATGATGCTGGCAGCCGGCATTGTTATGGCAGGTTGTTCGAATACTGACGTAATCGAACAGAATCAGGCCAGCCTGATTGAGAATCAGAAGAATGAGTACAAGGCTAACTATGTGGCCAAGTATGGACAGCCCGCCGCTGACCAGAGTTGGGACTTCGCCACCCTGCCAGGCGCAGCCAATACCCGTGCTGCCAAGACCCGTGCAGGCGAGACGATGACATGCGATCGTATCAATGTATACCCCCAGCACTTCAACAAATACGTCAAGACCGACAGAGACCAGATTAAGAGCATGGTCGCTTCGGCCGAGGTGAAGCCTTGGAATCCCTATCTGGCCGTTGAATTGTTCCCCAGCCTGGGCCATGGCGACACAGATGGCGACAAGCACTTTGAGCTGGCCGTCTGCTATAACGGTGAGCATACCGACGTTTTTGGCGGCATCAAACTGAACAGAGACTCCTGGGCCGACAAGGGCAGCGGTTCAACCAGCAATCTGCCTCATAACTCAGGCCGATACATCGACACCAAGGATTTGGCCACCGCCGAGAATGTGTATTGGGCAGCCTATAGCTACAACAGCAACAAGTCGGAAGCAGAAGGCCATCTGGCTGACTATAAGCTTGAATACTACAAGGAGATCGTTGTCAACGGCCGTACCTATTGGTGTTTCGACTGCGCTGGCAAGGGTGATTACAGCAATCTGATCTGCATGGTAGTAGATGCCGACCCCATGCCTATCGAGAAGCGCTATATGGTGGAAGACCTGGGTGCTAAGGACGACTTCGACTTCAACGATATTGTCTTCGATGTCAAGCAGGCTCAGGACGGTACTCAGAAGTGTGTTATCCGCGCCATGGGTGGTACGCTCGACTTCACCCTGCAGATTGGCAACACCACTTGGACCAAGAGTGTTGAGGGTGTAGCCAATGGCTTTAACGTCAAGACCATGTACAACACGCAGGGCACCATCGTGTGGGATAAGGTGCTGGCCGAGTTCCCCGTTACTGGTTGGGACTTCAATGCCAACAACATCTCTGTTAAGGTAAAGACCATGATCAGCGATGACGTCATCATCGAGATTCCGTTCCCCAAGCAGGGCGAAATACCTATGATCATTGCGTTCAGAACCTTCTGCGACTGGCAGTCCGAGCGCGAGTCATTGCCCAAGGACTGGTGGGTTATCCCCGGAGACGAGGAAGAAGAATAACTTAGCAGACACCAGAAATAAACAACCGGGCTGATTCTCATGTGTGGGAATCAGCCCGGTTTTCGTTATACGCATAGGCACGCAAACTGCGTGAACCTATAGTTTACTCTTCGTAGTCGTCGTTGTAGTCGTCGTTCCACCGGGTTCTCCGCTCGTCTTCCAGACGGCTTCCGGCATCGTTGGGGTCGTGCTGTTCGCCGGGGACTACCGTAACGCCTTCGCCACATTGAGGGCTGCCGGAGAGCAGCGCATGAGCCGCACGTACATGGAAAACGCAGACCGTGGGGGTGCTGTATCTCTTTCTGTTCATAGTGGTCATGCTGGGGGGTTACTTGACGACATACTTCTTACCCTGGCGGACATAGATGCCGCTCGTCGTGGGCTGACCGGAGAGGCGGACACCGTCCAACGTGTACCACGCATCGGCGCCCTCGCCGTCGGCAGCCTGCACTTCCTGGATGCCGGTGGGATTGAGGTCCTCGAAGATCCAGGTGAAGCGACGGGCATTGTTCATGTTGCTGACGCTATGTGTCGGCAGGCGCAGGTAAGCCTTTCCGGCGGGCAGCGTGCCGGGAGCCGAGGCATACCAGTTGTAGCCCTGCGAGCCATTGCTCAGGATGAAGTTGCTGTAGCCGTTGTCGGTGGTGGTGATGGGCGTGGGAGCGACGACACCCACAAGCAGGTTGGCCCACACCTTGTCGGTAGCGGCGATGGGCACATCGTAGGTGCCTTCAGCACCGGTGACCACCAGTCCTGTCCCTGCGGGCACATAGTCGGCCTGCGTCAGGGTAATGCTCATGGTGGTGGGCGAGAAGCCGCTGACAACGTATGCCTTCAAGCCTTCTGGGGCCTGTGTGAAGTTGAGGTCGTAGGGGCTGCAGAAGGAGCTCAGTTCGTGGGAGCCGACGGTCACCTGGGCGTTGGTGCCAAGGGCATACACCGTCACGCTGGCCTCCGGCATGGTGAACGTGTACTGTCCGCCCGTCCCCGCCGTTGGTGTGATGACCAGGCCACCGTCGCCGGCGATGGAGCAATTGTTGAGCCCCGCAGCATTCGTGAGGGTGAAGCTGATGTCTCTGTCAGCCAAGCCGTAGCACACATCACCATATTTCAGCAGACGGGTGATCATCGCAGAATCGGTGTAAACTTCATGTCCACCATCTATTTGGAACTTCTCCAATTTGGTAATTGCCTCGATGCCGCTGACATCGTAGGTATTCGTAGGATTACCGAAAGCGAGGCCATAGGCCGTGGAGCCGGCAGAGATGGTGTATGTCGGGTTGCCCTGCGCTTCGCCAAGGGTCGTGGTGTAGAAGACATCCTGCGGATAGCCTTCGTAATCGTAAGGAAGGGTCAAGGTGCCGCTGCCATTGCCGCTCATGGTGACGCTGACGGGAGCGAACAGACAACTGGCAAAATGTTTAGCCCATCCTTTGCCAATGAAGCCGCCAACGTGATCGGTACTGGCGCCGAGCAGGCTGCCAGCGAAGACACAACCCTGTATTCTAAGTCTGGCATAACTCATATCACCTTTGCCAACGAAGCTGCCATGATAACCTTCGCCATTGAACGTCGAGCTGAGCGTGGCCACATTCTTGCAGTTCCTAATCAAACACGTGCCATCGGCCTTACCAACGAGACAAGAGCCATACTGGCCTGCCGTGTAGACCGCGCCGTCGATGACCAAATTCTGGATGGTTGCGCTGTTGATGAATCGGAAGGGGGCCACGTTATTCTCTGCTATGGGATTATTAGCGGTGCCGAGGCCGACGGTCAGCTTGTGACCGTTACCATTAAAATAACCCCCGAAGGGCTCTGAATCCGTGCCCACCATCGACCAGACGTTGATGTCATGGTTCAACTGCAGGTACTTACCGCTGAACGACTTTCCACCAGCCACGATAACTGCCAGCGAGTCCCAGTCGCCTGAATCGTTGATGATGAAGGGGTCGTCGGCCGTGCCGGTACCTGTCGGCAAGGCGGTGACGGTAAACTGGTATGGGCCGCTGCTACCCACGCAACGTCCTGAAGTGCCGGCATTGATGGTCAAGGCGTAGGTGCCTGTATGCGTCAGATCAGCCATAGTCACAGCGGTGTTGCCGGGAACGCGTACAATGGAGAAGACGTAGTCGGAGTCCTGCACGAGATTCTCGCAATTGGCGGGCTTCACGCTGATGCCCAAATCCATGGCGTCGCCGTCGTAGTAGTATTTCTTCTGCACGCCGTCGATGGCGACGTTAGCATAGTATGTCTCACCGTTACCAGCCTTCAGTTGGGTGAAAAAATTTAACCCCGCGTTGAGGTTGTAACACTTTGAACCCTGTTCGGTGCCAAACGTCTGCAGATAGAAACAGTTGTCGATGGTTGAATACTGAGTATTATACGCATAGCCAAAGGTATAGCTATCTGTTGCACTTATCGTGATATCGGAAGCGTAGGGCACAAAGAGACAATCCTTGAATTTAACTATATATTCTGAGAAGCCCATCAGACCGCCACACGACGTGGTATTCTCTCCTTTCAGGCTGCCGTAGAAGGAACATTTCGTGAATTCTGTCCAACTAGCACTGATAACCATACCTAAATTATCTCTTAAACTTTTTCCTTCAGCCACAAGACCGCCATGCTTGCCGGCACCTTCATAAGACGAAATGATGTTCATGCTGCTGTGGCAGTTCTCAAAAAAACACTTGGGCGCCTTTAATCCTGCGGCAGCTTGGGCAACGATTCCTGCGGCGTACTTCCCGGAAGTGTAGATGGTGCCTGTGGTCTTGAGGTTCTTGATAGTAGCCTTAATGACCTTGCGGAATGGTGCGCAGTAATCCTCAGCAAAGGGGACAGAAGGATTGCCTGTGCTGAAGTTAATGGTGTGGCCGCCACCGTCGAAGGTGCCGCGGAAGGAATGCGACATGTCGCCAACCATCGTTCCATACGTATTTTCGAGATCGGCCTCTAATTTGACGACCTTACCCTCATAGTTGTTAACACCATTTTTTACGTTGGTAGCAAAGATGTACCAGTCATCGTAATCCTTAATCAGGTAAGGGTCGGCAGATGTTCCGCTGCCGCTCAACTCCTGCGCCCACACACCCTGCACTGTCATCATGGTCAGGGCAAGCAAAAGATAATTTTTTTTCATTGTGTTATTATTTATTTTGAAGTGAGTCACGCTTTTTCGATTACTCGTCGTAGTCGTCGTATTTTTTATCCGGTTCTTCGTCGTCATCCCAGGAGTTTGCGGCACGCGAGCGGATCTGGCCGCTGGTGTCGTTTTCGCTAGAGCCACCGTAATGAACGACTGTTGGCTGCAAATTGGTGAAGGTGGAGACGCAGATTATTGCTGTCAGCTGAACGTTGCTCACGAACACCGTGGGTTTCTGATAGTTCTTTTTCATGATGTTGCCCTCCTATTTTTTAATCACGACCTTTTTACCTTTATATATATACACACCCTTCTGCGTCGGCTTGCCATTGAGCTTGCGGCCCTGGAGGTCGTAGACAGAATTCGTTAAATTCGTGTAATTCGTGGTTGAAAGAATTCCTGTCGCGTCTTCTCCGAAGTTCAGCTTGAAGGCACGGACATTTCCCTGTTGTGGCTCACTAGGGTCGCCGGCCTCGATGCCGTTCAGCTGGAAGATGGCACGGCACGAGCCGATGCTCATCGCCGTCGAGGGATAGTAGAGCGTGCTGCCGCCACCGAGGTAGAGCATGGAGCGGTCGTTAGCCGTGAAGGTGAAGGGCGAGGTGGTGCCGATGAATTTCACGTAGCCCGTCGTGGCAGGGACTGGGACGATGTCCTTACTGATGATGACATTGCTGAACACGGAGTTCTCAATGTGGTCGGGCGTCGTGGCGGCCCATTTCACGAGATAGGGCTTGCCAGCCTCGATGGCGGTGAGATTGTTCGCGTCGGGCGTGAAGTTGAGGGTCAGCGTGCCCTCGGAGAATTCTGACGATTCGAGGGTCTTGATCGTGGCACCGGCGAGCGGGCTGTCTGCCAACTGCGCAGCAGTCAACGAGAACGGCAGGCACAGCGTGTTCCAGTCGCCGTCCTTCCACAGCGTGCGCCCTGTGAGTGTGACGCTGGCAGCCAGCCGACCATTGTACGTGTAGAGCTTCTCGCCGTTGTCGCTGCCGTCGGCAAGGCTGATGACGATATCCTTGTAGCGGGCTACGAAGTTGACGTCGCCTTCGAGGGTGTAAGGCGTTTTTTCAGCCAGAAGTGTCTCGCTGGACGAAGCCTTATAGGATGTGATGCCGTCCAGTGTCCCAACCAACCAGCCGGCAAACTCCATGTCGTAGAGATCCTGTGGGGCTCCGGGCAGCGTGAAGGATGTGCCAGCCACCATGTTGTAGGTGTAAGTCATGTATGCTCCATTGGTGGTGTATTTCCCGTCTTCACCGGCCACTGGCAGGTAGATGGTCACGGTATAAACTGTGCCTTGGTAGTGGCATACGCTACACTCGCTGCCCTCAAAGTCGTGCGGCTCGGCCTCAAACGTCGTGGTGCAGTGACTGCAGTGCTTGGTATGAGTGCCGTCGGCATTGGTGCCGCTGACGGTATAGGTAGCTCCAGGATGCGTGCAGGGCGATATCTCGGCGTAGGAGCGGTACCAGCAGGCGTTCTTGCGTTCGTCGGCATCATAGATGCGCTCTACGCTGCCACTGTTGCCGGCGCCCACCATCATCGTGTTGCCAATGGTCAGCGTGCCATAGTTTTCATTGCTTTGGCCTGGTCCGATGGCTCTGTGGTCATCACCACCCTGGGTTCCAGCCTTGGCAATGACTGTGCCGCCGGTGATGGTCACGATGCCGCCTCTGCTCCAGTAACCTCCGCCGATGCCGGCACCATTTTCGCCGCCGGTGGCTGTCACCGTGCCACCAGATATATTCACCTCAGCACCACCACCATCGTAACCTCCGCCGATGCCGGCTGCATAATCGCCACCAGTGGCTGTCACCATACCACCATATACCGTGAGCTTACCGCCAGTTAGTTTTGATGTTTTAGAATCATTTTTGAAGCTACCGCCACCGATGCCGGCACCATCTTCTTTGCCAGTGGCCGTGAGCGAGCCACCATATACAGTCACGGTGCCGCCGTTGCCATATTCTCCACCGCCAACGCCGGCAGCATCATTTCCGCCCTGGGCTATCACCGTGCCATCATATAAGATAAGCTGACCGCCGTCAACGCCGATATAAACAGGAGTGTCATAGTAATAGTATGAACCTCCACCGATGCCGGCGGCACCAGAACCGCCTTTAGCCTTGACATAACCGCCATAGACGGTGACACTTTTACAAAGCGCCTCATGTCCATATTCGATTCTTGAGCAAGAACCGATGCCTGCGGCATAAGTTCCGCCAGTGGCCTCGATATGGCCGCCATAGATGACCAGCTCACCCGCAACTCTGGGTTTGCCTTCATGCTTCGCACTGCCGATTCCTGCAGCTCCTGAATATTTGTTGGTCACCATCAGCCGTCCCATACTGCCACCATACGACTGGCAGTGGATGTAGAGTTTGTTGTCGCCCTCCAGTTTCAGGCCGCCGGTGAGGGTGAGCGTGGCACCATCGCAAAGGATGAGATGCACGTTCGTGCCCTGCACGACGATGGTTTCGCGGTTCACGTCGCCTTGCACCACGTAGTATTCGGGAACGGTGGTGCTGTAACCGCCCATCCCGAGCCATTGTTCAGGATTGTCAGTGGGGGCACTCGTCACTTCCTTGTAGTCCCCCTCAGCGGGAGTGTCTTCGTCATTTATTTGTCTTTTAAGAGCCTTCTCCGTGATGACCACTTTCTTGTTCGTGTCATCCCACGACCGTTCGATGTAACTAAGAGGATTAGGATTAAAGGAAATCAGTCTTACTTCACCGCCGTCTTGTTCCAAAGCCAAGATACTGGAGCGGTCGATAGTGAAAATGGTGTTAGGGGCAACGCCGCTGTTATAGTTGCTGTAACCGCTGGTAAACGTACCCGTGAGGTCTTCCAAATCCACACCAATCTTGGAGCCTGCGAGGGAGCCGGTCACAGTGATGACCTTGCCGCTCTTCAGGAACACATTGGTTACGACGCCACCGACATCCTTATTGTCCTTCACGGTGACAGCACCCTTCATGTTCAGCGTTCCGCCGTTCCAGATGCCAGCGCCGCGGCTGCCGGAGGTGTTATCCTGGATGGTGCCGCCGATGATGGTCATCTCCGTATCGCCCAGGGCATTGGCCAGCGCGCCGGCACCCGTGTTTCCCTCGTTGCCGGTAAAGGAGCAGTTTGTTAGGGTGGCAGAACCTGCGTATGTGACATTACTCTCAGTTTGCACGGCGTTATAGATGGCGCCCACGTCGTTGGCCCTATTGTTCGTGAAGGTACAGCTGGTCGCCGTAAACGTGCCGTTGTTCCAGACGGCGCCGGCATGGTCGGCTGCAGAGTTGTTCTGGAAGATGACATTGGTGGCACTCACCGTGCTGCCATGCGTGATGTTGATGGCACCGCCGTTGTTGGCCCTGCCGCCCTCGATGCTGCCGCCGGCTACGCTGCTCGTCAGCGTCAGCGTGCTGCCGTTGTGCGCATAAATCACGTGGCCAGCATGGTCGTGCTCAGTAAGGTTGCGGCTGAGTGTGTGGCCATTCAGGTCGATGGTCACGTTCTTGCCGTCGACGTCAAGGTAGCTACTAAGCTGAATGTTGGCTGTCAGCTGTATGTTCGCACCGTCAGTAATGGCGCTGGTCAGTTCTTTCGCCGTTGATACGGTGATGACGGAGTTCTGCGCCCAGATGCCCTGCACCAGTAAGCACAGCAGCACAAGCATCCCAATATGTCTTCTCATGTCGTTCTTATAATTTCTAATGAGACGGAACAAGCAAAGCTTGCGAAAGTTGAGTTAATAATTTAGGATCAAAGCATTTGAGACTATTTGTACAATCAATCGCTCTTTTTCGGCTGCAAAGGTAATCATTTTCCATCAATTTTTCTCCGCTTTTCCCGTTAAAGTTGCAAAAAAACGGGGGGAAGAGAACAACGAAAGAATATTTTACGTATATTTGTGCCATCAATTCATGTTTAACAAAAACCGAACGATTATGAAAGTTGGAATTCCAAAAGAAATTAAGAACAATGAGAACCGCGTCGGCATGACACCGGCGGGAGTAGCAGAACTGGTACGCAGAGGACACGAGGTCAGCGTACAGCATACCGCTGGCGAGGGTAGCGGATTTGCCGACGACGACTACGTGAAGGCGGGAGCGAAGATTCTCCCCACCATCGAAGCGGTGTACAGCGAGTGCGACATGATTGTCAAGGTGAAGGAGCCCATCGAGCCGGAGTACAAACTGGTACGCCCAGGACAGCTGCTCTTCACCTATTTCCATTTCGCGTGCGAGAAGGAACTGACGGAAGCCATGATGAAGAGCGGAGCCATCTGCCTGGCATACGAGACGGTTCAGCTGCCAAACGGTTCCCTGCCCCTGTTACAGCCCATGAGCGAAGTGGCAGGCAGGATGGCGGTACTCAACGGCGCCTACTACCTGCAGAAGACAAAGGGCGGCAAGGGTAAGCTCATCAGTGGCGTGCCTGGTGTCAGCCCCACAAAGGTGCTGGTATTGGGAGGCGGTATCGTAGGCGAGGCGGCAGCACTCATGGCAGCTGGCTTGGGCGCCGACGTCACCATAACCGACATCTCCCTGCCCCGTCTGCGACAGCTCGACATCGAGACACCAGCCAACGTTCACACCCTCTACTCGTCAGAGCACAACATCAGGCAACAGCTGCCGACAGTTGACATCGTCGTAGGCTCAGTCCTCGTGCCCGGCGACAAGACGCCACACCTGATTACGAAGGATATGCTGAAGCTCATGGAGCCTGGAACAGTACTCGTCGATGTGGCCATCGATCAAGGCGGATGCTTCGAGACATCAAGGCCGACGACACATACCGACCCCGTGTACATAGAGGACGGCATCGTACACTATTGTGTCGCCAACATCCCCGGCGCCGTACCCAACACCTCTACCCTCGCCCTGACTAACGCCACCCTCCGCTACGCCATAGCACTAGCTGACAAGGGATGGAAACAAGCCTGTAAGGATGACTCGGCACTCGCCAAGGGACTAAACATCGTTGAAGGCAACATCGTCTTCAAGGCCGTTGCAGACGTCTTCGGACTCCCTTGGAAATCAGAATATTAACAACAGACAGTTAAAGTAAATATAGAAATACAAGTAGAACATGAAAGTCTACTGCAAAAAACCTATCCGTGAACGTCCGCTGCAATAAATAGAAGCCGTCGTCAACACGGTCAGCTACAAACGAAAGAAGCCCTGAATCATTGCTGACTCAGGGCTTCACTATATTCTGCAAACAACAAAAAAGCCCCGGAGATTTCTCTCCAGGGCTTCAATAAAAATGGCGGCCTCCTACTCTCCCACATTGCATTGCAGTACCATCGGCGCAGGCGGGCTTAACTTCTCTGTTCGGAATGGGAAGAGGTGGGACCCCGCTGCAATAACCACCTGATATTTCT